>CADEDT010000055.1 GCA_902826145.1 uncultured Caulobacteraceae bacterium | reverse complement strand
GGTCCATCTTGTTGATGAACGTCGTGATCGGAATGTCGCGCAGGCGGCAGACCTCGAACAGCTTCAGCGTCTGCGGCTCGATGCCCTTTGCGGCGTCCAGCACCATGATCGCCGAGTCCGCAGCTGTCAGCGTGCGGTAGGTGTCTTCGGAAAAGTCTTCGTGGCCGGGGGTATCGAGCAGGTTGAACACGAGCCCGCCGTGCTCGAACATCATCACGGACGACGACACGGAGATGCCGCGCTCGCGCTCGATCTTCATCCAGTCGGACTTGGTTCGCCGCGCCTGACCGCGCGCGGCGACCTCACCAGCCAAGTGGATGGCGCCGCCGGCGAGCAGCAGCGTCTCGGTGAGCGTCGTCTTGCCGGCGTCAGGGTGCGAGATGATCGCAAACGTGCGGCGGCGGGCGGCCTCGGTGGCGGGGTCGGCGGGCATGTCTCGGGTCTTCGTGAAGCGGCGCGTTTACGCTTCGGGCCCCGCCGGAGCAAGCCGGGCGGCTCAGCCGGGGCCAGAATCCACTGGCTCCATCAGGAAATGGCGCCCCTGCTTGTCCTCAATCTCGATCACCCAGACGTCGGGGTCGCCCTCACGGCGCTTACGGACATAGGCGTCGACGTCGGCCTCAACGTCACCCAGCGAGCCCGCAGATAGGTCGAGCCATATCCGCTCACCCTCGCCGTTCCGCGCCGGGCCATAAAGCCGCGCCTTGCCATCGAGCGTCGCCACCTTCACCAGAACGGCGCCTGCGTCCGTGTCGCCCTTGCGCACGACGCCTGCGAAGGCCCCGGCGATCTCGGCGCGGCGGATTAAGGCGCTGGCCCAGAATTCTGTCTTCAGCTCATCCATGCAGGCGTTCACCAGAAGGCAAGAACCTTAGCTTAACCTTTCCGCCTCGCATGCGCTTCATCTTCCTCGCCCTCGGCCTTGTGGTCGCATCGACCGCCTCCGCGTCCGAAGCCACCAACGCCCGCACCGCGTTCGTGGAACGCCGCGGCCTGCTCGAAGCCGATGCGCAATGTCGCCTGCTCACCCCGGATATCCGCTCCGCGCTCAGCGTCACTCTTGCACAAGCACGTGGCGCCTTACTTCGTGCGGGCTGGACCAGCGCCAGTTTGCGTGAACTGGAAACCGCAGCGATCAACGCTGCCCGCGCCCGCGCCTGCAATGACCAACGGACAGCTACTGCCGCGAGCGATGCGCGCAGAGCGTTCTCGTCGTGGATCAATGTCAGCGCCATGGAGTTCCCAGGCTGGGATCGCTCGTGGCGTGCACAGCGCGTTATCGACGACAGCGGTTGGCGGTTGAGCCAATCGATCGACGCGCCCACCACCGCCATATTCGGCGTACGCCAGCGCGGTGAGGCGCAACGCCTAACACTCGCCATTCCTCTGGCGCGCGGGCAGACGGCGCCGGCAAGCGCACAACTCATTCTACGAGATGCTTCGCGCGCACGGGTCCGCGAGGTCGGTCTGCCACAGCGCATCTCACAAGGTTTGGAGGCTGGCTTGCCTTCACCCGCCGCTTCAACAAGCATTCCTTCAGCGCGCACGATCGAGCGCATTAATGGCCGGCAAGTCGCGATCTACTCATTCCCCGACACCGCCTTCCGCGATCTCGTCACACTCGATCCACGCGAAACCGTGGAAATCCGCTTGGAAAGCGGGCGTACGTCTCAGCGGCTATTCGTTGAAGTCGGCGACATCGCCGCCGCGCGCGCGTTTCTGACGATCCGCTAGTCCGCCAACACCGGCAGAGTAATTCGCACCAATGCGCCCCCGCCCGGCGCATCGTGAAAGCTCAGCGCACCGCGGTGCAAACCGGCCAAGGCACGCACGAGCGACAGCCCGAGCCCCGTGCCCTCCGCGCGCGCTCCGCCGGAGCCTCGCTCGTACGCCTGCCCTAACTTAGCGCGGTCTTCCTCGGAGATGCCCGGTCCGTTGTCGATGGTATCGAGCTGCAACGCACCATCGACAGCCGCCGCCCGCACCATCACGCGCCCGCCTTCCTGCGTGAACTTGATAGCGTTGCCGATCGTATTGATCAGCATGCGCGTTATCGCCCGCTCATCGGCGCGCACATTGAGCGGCGTTTCCGGCGTCAACATACCCAGCGCGATCTGCTTCTTGTCGGCACTGTCCACCGATATCCGCACGACATCTTCGACGACGCGCCGAACGTCGAACGTCTCGGTATGCAAATCAAACCGGCCGGCCTCAATGCGTGAGAGATCGAGCAGATCGTTCACAAGGCCGAGCAGATGCGACCCGCTCTTCCGGATCAGACCTGCATATTCGACGTAACGATCACTGACGTCGCCAAAGATCCGGCGCTCGATCATTTCTGAGAAACCGAGGATGTGCGTCAGCGGCGTGCGCAACTCGTGCGACACCTCGGCGACGCGCTGGCTCATCGCCTGCTCACGGCGCCCCGCTTCGCGGCTGCGCCCGAAGCCCACAACCCAACCCACCAAAGCCAACGCCAGAGCGGTCAAGGAGGCCGGAAACGGCCCAAGCGCTCCATCAAGATTGAACGGCGCCGCCAAGCCGGCGATGAGGTACGCCAGGAGTGCGCCAATTGTTGCGATCCGCGTCCAACGCCGGAGCGTCAACGCCAGCGACGGCGCTATTAGCAAGGCGGCGGCGAGCGGCGAGGACCATCCACCGGTTCCCGTGACCAGCCCGGCCATCGCCACCAGCCAAGCCAGAACGAGACCCAGCGCCGCCCAGCGGCGTCCGATCCATGGCAACAAGATGAATCCGATTAACCCTGGCGCCAACGCAAGCGCAGCAGCGGCGGCCACGTCGTCCCGTTCTCCACCCCAGAAAACAGCCCCGGCCGAAGCCGCAACGACCCCCGCGGTCCAAATCCAGCCTGCCCACACGAGCACAACTGCGTTTGGCGCTGTATTTGCACCCGGCGTTACGGCCTGTTGTGTTGACACTGAAACGTCGCTCGCGAGTAAAAGACTTCTTAACGCGCTGGGGGACACGATGCCCGCACCGAGTCGTGCTCGGAAGCGGACTCGCCAATCTAGGATCAGAGGGAGCAGAAGCCGATGCGTAGCCTCGCGGTATGGACCACAACCGCGGCCGTCGCCCTTCTTGGCGTCGCCAATGCACAGACCGCCGCTCCGGCCGAAGCCGGCGCAGCGACCACTGGCGACCTGCAGACTGCGGTTACCGCCTACGCCGCTTATCAAAGCGACGTTTCAGAATTGCGCGCCACGACGATGCGCGACGCCAACTCGCTGGAAGGCGCGCTTGATCGCGTCGCCCGGCATAATCGCGATCAGTTGACACGCGGTTGGATCGCCTACGGCGCCAACATCGCATCGCAATCGCCGGCTTACGTGCAAGGCGTTCGCGACGCCGCCGCGTATTACGGCCGCGACGCCGTCATCTGGGCGGTGACCGTTGATCCTTCCTACGCCCGCGGCCTGCGCGGCGGCCAGGAAGCAACCAATATGCTGCTCGCGTCGGCCAACGCCGACAGCGCGCGCATCATCAGTGTCGCCGATCGTTATCAGGAGATGGCCTATTCGCTTCAGCGCCAACGCTGGGCAAACGCCGTCGCACCCGGCAAAGACCAGCGCTTGCAACGCGTTCGCTCGCTCGGCCGCGAAGGCGCGCCCGCCAACGCCGTACCTTCAGAGGTTGGGCCGCGCTTGAACGTCACTCCGCTCAGCCTCTCGCCCTCGAGCGATCCGTCGGTCTATGGCGGGCGCCGGTTTTGGGATGCAGTGCGCGGCGGCGAGCAAGTCGTCGAAGTCTCGTCCACGCCGGCCTCAGCCCAATGGCGCGTGAATGCTACTCGTGGCGAAGCCCTTGATCGCATGAGCGCAGTCGCCGCGCTTCAGGCGCTCGACGCCGTCGACACCAACCAAAGCGCTGTCAGCCGCCTCATCGCCGACCCGCGGTCGCGCGACTGCATCGAGATGGCCCAGCTGCAGCTCTACCAATGCATGTCGGCCGCGCGCTTCCGTTATGAGAACGCGTTCTGCTTAGGCCAACATGGCCTCCGTGACATCGGCACCTGCATCGGCGCCGTCGCTCAGCCCGACACAACCGCGATGACGCCGGTTTCCGGCCACGGCGGCCGCGACTGATCTTGCCCAGATGCGCCGCAAGGCGCATCTGAAGCGCATGACCAGCATCGATCAAACGATCGAGGAACTCGTAGACGAATTTGCGCTCCTCCCGGACTGGGAGGAGCGCATTTCGCATGTGATCGAGCTCGCGCGATCGCTCGAGCCGTTGGGAGAAGGTGAGCGCACTGAAGAAAGCCGCGTGCGCGGATGCGTCAGCCGTGTCTGGCTCGTAAGCGAACGCCGTCCCGAAACACCAGAAAATCTCTATTTTCGCGGCGATTCAGACGCGCACTTGGTACGCGGCGAGATTGCCATGTTGCTGCGCATCTTCTCCGGCCGCACCCCGCAGGAAATTCTCTCGGTCGACCCGCGCGCAGTATTTGAGCGCCTCGGCCTGAAAGACGCTCTCACGGCGCAACGCTCCAACGGGCTCTTCGCGATGATGAACCGTATACAGCAGGAAGCGCGCGAAGCGGCCTAGAGCGCCGCAGCGAGTTGCGCTAAGCCAAGTTTGAGCGCGAGCTTGCCCGATCGCGCTGGCCAACCTTCTGAGCGTTCCAACGCTTCAAGACCGTCTTCGTGTAAGCACACGCGCTCAACGATACGCTTGAGCGGCGCCGCGAGCGCGTCGAGCGCGTCGGCCACGCGCCGGCGGGCATCACACCGTCGAGCAAGCGCAGCCTCCTGAGCATTGCCTGAACCACGCGTCCCGCCCAGCGGAGGCGCATTCCAATCCGAGCCGCGAACAAGACCGGCCTGTGACACCGCCCAATCGTTACGCAAACGCTGCGCGGCGCGCAATTCGGTGTCGCTCAACCACTGGCCGCCCGTAGCACCGCGCAATCCAGCAAGCTTGCGCATGAGCACGTCCGGATCGAGCCCTCGCACCGAGACAACGTCTCCATCGGCGTCCATCACGGATCTGCGAACAATCGGCGCATGCTGAGCAACAAAGCCCTCGCCTGCCTCCTCTGCGTCGCGCACGACACGTGCACCGCCCGCGCTACTGAGACGAAACACTCCCTCGTCGTCCCGCGAGATTGCGCCTTCCGCCTCAAGCGCGCGCACTTCATTCGCATTCAATCGCAACACCGGACGCCGCCGTCGATCAGTGCCGAGAAAGACGCCATAGCTCGGCCCGCCGCGCTCAAGAGCCAGCACAGCGCTTGGCGCAGCGAGGCGAGCCAAGACACGCTTCACACGCCCCGCGCTCATGTCTTCACTCCCGCGTCAGACTCTGCAAACGGCAGAGGCGTCGTCCGCATCATCGCCTCGAGCGCGCCGATCCACAGATCGAACTGCCCCTCATCACGCCGATCTTCGATCGCGTGACACGCATGCGCGACTGTCGAGCGGTCGCGCCCAAACGCTGCCGCGACGCGCGCTAAGCTCAACTCAAAACCAACATGACAGAGATACATCGCCACTTGGCGCGCGAACGCCGTATTCATTGAGCCCCGCGCGTCATCGACAATATCTTGCTGAGGCACGCCGACAGCGTAACTCGCGATGCTGGCAGCAAGTTCAGCCACCGCCGCATCGTTCGCGCGTTTCTTCAACACGCCCATTTCCCACACCTCCAACTCGGCCGACCGGACCCATGCCGAACGGCAGGATAAGTCCAACCTCAAGGTGTAGGATAGATTTTTTCCTAAATAATAGGATTATTTTCCGATGGCGCTAGCCGCCCTTACGCGACAGCCCCAGGCCCATGCGCTTGGCGAGGTTGGAGCGCTCCTTGGCGTAGTTTGGCGCGACCATCGGATAGTCGTGCGGAAGGCTCCACTTTGCGCGGTATTCGTCCGGCGTCATGCTGTAGCGGGTGCGCAGGTGACGCTTTAACGATTTGAATTTCTTACCGTCTTCCAAGCAGATGATGTAATCCGCCGTCACCGACTTCTTTATCGCAACCGCCGGCTCCTGGCTGGTCTCGTGCCCAACAGCTGGCGCGCCCGAAACTTCGAGCAAAACGCCATGCACGGTGCGAATTAGAGCAGGCAAATCCTGCGCTTGAACCGGATTCGCAGAGACATAGGCGGCCGTTATCTCAGCCGCCAAGCGAACCAAGTCTCGCTGGTTTTCCATTACGAACTAACCGCCGATCTTCAAGTGAAGCATAGATAGAGTATGAGTATAGAGCAGGTCTTGCAAGAGGATTGCTCTCGCAAATATTCAATGGCTGTTCATAGTAACTAGCATTGACGACGGCGAGCGCGGTCTGCCGCAAATTGGCTACGGCCTAACGCACAACAAGCATCAGCAAGAGCATTGCGCCCAAGCATGCGAACAGGACGGCGCCGGCAGATCCCCGCACATAAGGCCGGTCGCACGCGCTCGCCATCTTGCCGAGAGAGAGCACGAACCGATCCGACATGCCGCGCGTCCAGTCTTGCCACGCGCCGTACACCCTGAGTGCGAGAACGCCTGCCCACCGCCCGGCCGCCGCTAAAGGCCCGCGATAGAGCGCATCGATGTCAACGAGCTGCCGAGCGGTCCCTTGCGGCGCCAACCGCAGCTTCCAGAGCAAGAGATAGGATATGCCCGCCGCACCAAGAATTTCGAACTGCGATGCTAGGCGATCCAGGGCAAAGGGCTGAAACATGAGGTCCGCGGGCATAAGATTGTAAAGCCAACGCGGCGCAAGCCCGATAGCAAAGCACAGAAAGAGCGCGAGCCCTCCTCCCAACAGCATCGCAAAAGGCGCTTCGTTGATGGGGAGCGATTTCGGCGCGGGCGCGTAAGCGGCCAGGGTGGCGCGCAACGCAATGCCCGAAAAAAGAATTGCTGGCGCGGCCCAGATCAAAGCCCACAGCCATCTCAATTCCCATTGCAACGTCGCTTCAAGGGCCACGGCGTGGGTTGCGTAGAGCGCCAAGCCTGGGCCTGCAGACACAGCAAGTCCACATCCAATCAAGAGCAGAGCGCTCACGGGCATGGTCCTGCCGATTCCCGCAAGTTGCGAAGCACGCGCACTGCCAAAGCGGTCGAGAATTCCACCGAGCACAAGCTGCAGCGCAACGAACGAGAGTATCCCCGAGAAGGCGTGACCTTCCGCAGCAGCGAGCGCGAGTGGAGTACCTACGCCAATAAGAGCAACGCAGAGTCCTGTCTGCAGAGTGATGGCGTACGCTCCCGCGCGTCGCAAATCATCCTCAGCCACGGCGTAGAACGCGCCCACGACCATCATCGCTGCGCCGATGACGATGAGCATCGGCTCCGAAGGGAACAGACGCGCTAGAGCATATACGCCGAGCATTGTGGTGAATGTCGAAAGTGCGGCGCCGCCGGTGCCGGACGCATGGGATATCGCATCCTTCACCCACACGTGCGCAAACGGCGCGCCAATCTGGATCATCAGTGCCGCAAAAATAAAGGCGCCTCCGATTGTTCGAACATCCAGTTGTTGCGTGAACACCGAGCCCTGTGCGCCAGCGGAAAGATGAAACGCCACGCCGACGAGGAAAAGGAGCCCTTCAAGACCATGCCAAATCAGGAGGCGAGCGCCGGCGCGGCTGGCGTTCTCAATTGCAGAAGCAAAAACAACCCAGGCCGCCGCTAAGCCGGCAAGCGCGGTCACTGCGACAAAGCTGATCAAGTCCCCCACAAAGAGGGCTGAGACAGCGCTGCCCGCCAACATGAGTATCGCAGCGTCCTCATAGCGATTGCGCCTACCGCCGGAGTGAATGCCGATCGCAATCAGCGCAATGAGAAGGGCAATTCCGAAAATGCGATTGAGCGCATCGAGGTTGAGCAGCACAACAGGCAGGCCCATCTGCGCCATAGCGGCCGCGGCGCCAAACTCTCGGTCGAGCAATAACCACAGCGCTGCAAGCGCGGAGAGAACGACCGTCGCAGGTCGAAGATTGCGCGGAAGAGCGAGCACCAGCAGCGACGCTGCTATCGGCACGAAGCCGGGATTAAGCGTGAGGGCGAGCATCACCACCCTCTATTGATTGCTTGCGACCTAGGACGGCTCGCGCAATCAACGCAGACAACACTGTGAACAGCGTCGCCGCCACGCCAACGGCCAACGCTGCACCCGGTTGGTTGGCAATCCAGAAATGCATTCGCGCCGCGGCGCCGAGATCGAAGCCTAGCCCCGCCAACAATGCTGCGAGGCAAAACACAAACAGCAAGCCAAACGCGCCGCTACGCGACGAAGGAGATGGTCGCGTCATGGCGGTCACGGAGTCCACA
Organism: uncultured Caulobacteraceae bacterium; assembly: GCA_902826145.1. GTDB lineage: Bacteria > Pseudomonadota > Alphaproteobacteria > Caulobacterales > Aquidulcibacteraceae > Vitreimonas. The sequence continues at coordinate 12,743 of CADEDT010000055.1, read as the reverse complement.
TTGGTGAGAGGAAGGCCGCGAGCGGGTCCGCAAGCACAAGTAGGCTCAGCGTAGCCGCCGCCGAAAGAACCACGGGCGCAGCCAGCAGGATCGAAGCGCCATCCGGTCGCTTGAAGGCATCAGTGGGCGCACGCGCCGCAAGCGCATTGGCGGCAAGCGGTCCGAGATGCGCAAAAGTCAGCATTGCTGCGACAGCAGCGAGCGCAGCGGCCCAAATCAGGCCCGAACCGGCTGCGGCCGTTATAAGCCACAGCTTTGCCCACGCCCCCGCGAACGGAGGCATGCCAATCATGCTTGCTGACGCGACCGCGAACCCAGCGAATGTCCACGGCATGACGCGCCCTAGCCCCGCATAGTCGACTGTGCCCGTCCGGCCGGTAATGGCCGCCGTAGTTCCAGCCGCCATTAGAAGCGTAGCTGCAGCGCACGCGAGCGCGACCACCTGGAGAGCGGCGGCAAACAGTCCAGCAGGCAGAGCCAAGAGCGCGCCCATCACGACGGCGAGCGACTGCGCCACGCAGGAATACGCAAGCCGCTCGCGAATGTCTCTCTTCGATAGCGCGATGAGCGCGGCGACACACATGCCCACTCCCGCAAGCACGATCAAACCAGTTGCCGCAATTGAAGCCTCACGCATGACCGGCCCAAATACATATGCGGCTATCTTCAGGACTCCGATGCCGCCAGCCGGCAGCACGGCCAATGCTTGAACGGCGACCAGCGCGGGAAACGGCGCGTTGCTTGAGGCCGGGAGCCAACGATGCATTGGTGGAATAGCCGCCATCGCCAGACCTAAGACATAGAGCACGAGCAACACGTTTGCTGTGACCACGTCGACGCGACCTACCAGCACGCCACCGGGCTGAAAATCCAGCGCACCGGCAATTGCGTAAGTCCAGATCATAGCCGGCAGGAAGAGGCCGATTGAGCTAGCAAGCAATGTCCAAAGAAACGCACGCGCGGCCGGCCGAGCCTCCTCGTCGCCCCGATGCGCAACCAACGGAAATGCGGCGAGCGACAACGCCTGGTACGCAACAAAGAAGCTAAAGAGATTGGCTGAGAATGCGATCGCAGTAACACCTGCCATCGTAAGCGCAATGAAGGCGAGCAAACGAGCGGGCGCCTTCTCCTGCTTGGCGCGGACAACACCGGCGGCGTGAACTGCATGCAACGAGGCAAGACCAGTTAGAGCAGCGGTCATCAGCGCGCCGAGAGGCTCGACCGAAAACGCCAGATCAACGTTCGGCAGCGGTCCCGCGAGCACGATGCGCGCCTCTTCTCCCTTTGCTACCGCGCCTACGAGGTAAAAGGCGCATCCGGCGGCAAACAAGGAGAACCCAATGTGAATGACATCGCGAAGCCCCGGCGGGCGCGCGAATGCTATCACCAACGCGGCCTGCAGCACTGGCGCGCTGAGCACGCCCCACAACGCAAGCTCCGCGTTCATGTTGCGGCACCCGTAAGCATCCCCGCGGCCGCATCGGACCACCGCAGCAGAACTGCCGGAGCCAGACCCAGGGCGATAGTGAGTATGGCGCAAATCAATGATGGCGCCACGGCAAACCGCCACGGGCTCGCTTCGCCTTCAAAGGTGCGATTGGCACGACGAAAATAAATGCGCTCGATCAATCTGCCGCCGTAAAAGACGCCGGCAAGCGACGCGATGATCACAAGCAGCGGCGCCCACCACCAACCGACCCCAACGCCAGCCTCGATGAGCCTCCATCTGCCGAGGAAGCCGAGAGTCATTGGCGCGCCCATGAGGCTAAGCGTACCCGCCGTAATTGCGACACTCGCCAAAGGCGCTCGCTGCCAAAAGCCGTCAAGCATGGCGAGGTCTCGGATTCTTCCGACCGCAGCACCGCCGAACATCGCAAGCGCTGCCGCGGCAAGCGCTAGCAACTGAACCAACGCAGCTGCAAAGCCTGCGGGCGACCCAAGTGCTATCGCTACGAGCACGCAGCCAGCCTGCGAAATACACGCGTATGTCGCCAGCCGTGGCAGCGTTCGTGCACCGACCGCCTGCACGGATCCGATGACCACGCTCGCGCCGCCGAGCACCGCAAGCGTCGCCGATACACCAGCCCCGAGCTCGGGTGCCGCCACCGCGTACGCACTCAAGCGCGTCATCACCAACAGCGCGCCGACTACGCCGATCGCCCCAACCCAGAGCCCAGCGACTGCACCGCCACGCCCAAGCGCTGCCGCTGCCCACGCATGCACGGGCGCAGCAGTCGCCTTCACCGCCAATCCCACAATGACAAACGCTATGCCGGCGCTCGCGACACCCGGCATCGAGATGTGAGCGATTGGCAACGTCGCCAATCTCAAATCCCCCGCTGCTCGTCCGATCAATCCGACGCCAAGCAGCGTCAGTGCCGACGCGACACCGCCCAAAGTCAACATACGAAGGGCGCCATTGAGGGCCGCCCGATCGCGTGCGCCGTGGAAAGTCACAACAGCAACTCCGGCAAGCCACGCTACCTCTACGGACACCGCCACTCCCGCTAGATCGCGTGCCAGCAACGCCCCGCTCCATCCTGCAGTGATGCAAAGCAAGAGAGCCAATCGAAAGGGAGCTGCGCGCGAACCAGCGTCCTTCAGGAACGCACCCACGGCGACGATAGCCAGTGCGCTAAGGCCGGTCACAAGCGCAGCGCCAAATGAGCCCACGCCATCCACCTGCAGCGGTATGCTCAGTTCTGCCACGGCAGGCCGCGCGTGGTTCAATAACCGGTATGCAAAGTCTGCCGTGACGGTTGCTGCTATTAGTGCCGCGACGGTCGCCACTACCCAACTCAAACGCGCAGAACCGGCAATAAGCACCAGAGCAGCTCCCACGAGAGGGATCGTCACGGCGAACAACGGCGCGTGTGCACGTGCCAACTCAAGGTCCACGCCGTTCATTGCGGTGCGTCCTGCGCTTCGCTGCCCCCGTCGGCTGCATCGATCTCTGGCGCTTCGATGCTCCCGTACTCCTCTTGCAGGCGGATAGTGATCGCAACTCCGATTACAAACTGCCCCAGCAGGCCGGTCACACCCGCGACAAGCACGGCCTCCGGCGACCGCAGCGCCGCGAGTGCTGCAAGCACACCCAAGGTCGCCAAGCCCAATCCGATCAGACGCTTCAGCGCATTCGGCGCAAGCAGAGCCGTAGCCGCCCCCGCAACCAGCAGCGCAATGGCGCCCATAACCAGCAAGCACTCAGCGAGATCTGACGGCATTACGCGTCACCTCGCAGCGTCGCTGCTCGACCAAATGCGGTCTGCACCACAAGCGCCGTCGTCGCGCACGTAACAACAAAAACGCCGGCTTCGACCGCTTGCGCGGCAAACGGCAATTGTGGAAGGCCAGCTCCGCCGGCCCACACGGCGACGCCTAGAGCAAGCAGCAAGCGCGACAGAACTGGCGGCAGCGCTGAGCGCGCCGCGCTCGCGCCTAGAACGAGCGCATGCACAAGGAACACAGAGCCGAATGCGAGGCCGGCAACAAATCCAACACCACTGCCAGCGCTGCGATCGCTAAGTATCGCCAGCCCGAGCAACGCGACAAGCGGCCCGTACAATCGCGCGGCGGCCGTCACAAGGATGTTCGAGCCGGCCTTCATGAACGTTCGCCGTTCTCAAAAGCGCCACGCTCGCCGTAGCCAAGAAGGCCAACGCAGGCCACGGCGATCACGAGCAGCAAGGGCGCCAACCAGAATGTGATTGCAACCGGCGCCTGCTCAGAGATCGCGTCCTGACCAATGATCTCACTTAACGGCCACCAAGCGCCTACCAACGCAGCTGCCGCCGCTAGCAAGCTGACGTACGGCACACCGCGCGTTGTGGTTTTTGCGGCTCGCGCGCTTATCACCATAGCGCCAAGCAACAACACCGGCGCCCAGGCAGCGGCAAACAGCGCAAGAGCTAACGCTCCATCGGCCGCTCCGAGCAACAAGATCAACGCAGCGACTGACGCGCCGACCGCCGTCAAATGCATACAGCCAGCAAACAATGAACGTGAAAATATCGCGCCGCACCCGCCCACAAGCGCGCAGCCCATCAACACCAGTTGCAAGCTGTTGAGCGCGTCAATCATGGCGGCGTGCTCGATCGCCGCGCATTCGGTCTCGGCGCCGCGTATTTTCCAGCGATGGGCGCCAAGCCAGCGGAGTGCGCCGCCTGCGCAACCATGTGCGTAAAAATCGGACCTAGCGCCGCGATCAGCACGGCCAAAAGGATAAGCCGGCCGGCAACAACCCAATCAGGCGCGGCAATAGCAAGTCCAACCACGACCGCGATCGACCCAACGATGTCGGAAGCATTGACCGCGTGCAGTCGCGTATAAACGTCGGGAAAGCGCAACAAGCCGACCGCACCACCCGCTATGATGAGAAGACCTACCGCTACCACGACACCGGAGGCGCCGATGCGCACCAGGTCCAGAATCGACGATGCGTCCATGGGCTAGTCCTCCGCGCGCACCAACGGCGCTTGAAAGCTCTGCGTGCGAAAGAACTTTAGAACCGCCACATTGAGCACGAACGCCGACAGAACCAGCGCGATCGCGACATCGACGAATACGGCCCGCTCCATCACCACAGCGCCTGCGGCACAGATAAGCGCCAGCTTCGCTATCACCCCATTTACTGCAAGCGCGCGATCGTAGAGCGTCGGTCCCGCGAATAGACGCACCAAGCAAATTGCGAGCGCAAGAACCGCGCCTGCTGCTGCAGCAAGGGCCGTCAAGCGGCGCCTCCTGGCGATGAGCCGCGCTCCAATCGGCCTAGGTCATTTTCATCGACCGTGCTCTCGTCGAGCACATGCACGAGAAAGCCCTCAGCATCCGTTTCGACCACCACCAGTCCAGGCGTTGACGTAATGACCGCTGCAAATGCCGCCCGTTCGCGCTCTCTTACGACGCGCGTCCTGATCCGGATAAGCGCAGGGTTGAGCCCAACATCCGCAGACAGCGCGCTTCTAATCGTTGTGACCACGCCGCCCGCCACCGAGGCCGCTCGCGCAAGCGCGAGCGCTGAGTTTCGAGGAAGGAGTGAGAACGCGGCGCTGATCCCCCCAAATCGCATTGCGACCATTGCACAAGCCGCGCTCGCGCTACCCGCGATCAACCAAGCTTGTGGAGAAGTCCATTGCTGTGACGCCAGCATCCAAAGGACGAGCAAGCCAAAAGACATTGTCACGGCGTGAAGCATTACTTTGCCTCCCCCGCAGCGTCATCGCGCGGGGCCAAGGCTTAGCTCTGAGCTGTTGGATTCGCCAGTTGGGCAGGCTGTTAGGTTAGCCGTTGCGGGTGAACAACAACGCGGCGTTCCGCCGCGCCAGCGACAGTTCAAGCACGTCCTCGTTGAATGGCGTGTGTTCGATGCCCGCCGCGTCGGCCGTGAAGGACCAATTCCAATACCGCAGCACGGTCTGAGCCTTGGCAGTCGCCAATGTGTCAAAGACGTAAATCGCGCGTCCCAGTGAATTGTTGGTGCTATCTGGGTCGCCGGCGGGGCGGCGCAACGCGCGCCACAGGGCGATCATGAGCGGGCGTTTCAGGCCCACCGCCTTGCAGAAGACGCCAATCGCCTCACCGCCGGCATCAGCGAACACCTGGGCCGCCGTTGTGGGTTTCACGCCAGAGAGATGCGCAATTTCGTGCACGAGCCCGCGATCGAGGCCGTGCTCAGCGGCAGCGAGCGCTCCCTCGAGCGATTTGTAAGGGCTCTGCGCGGCCGCCGCACGATTGCGTTGCCGACGTTCAATCACCTGCAGCGTTTTACGCGTGTCAGCGTCGGACCACCCCTCGGCGGCCGCGAGCTTGAAGACCTCACCGAGTTCTTGAATCAGAACTTGGCGATCGACCGCAAAGCGCCTCAAGATCTGCAGCCGCGCCTCGTAGGGCGACCACCAAAAAAGAACTAAGGCCTGCGTTGGCTTTAGTTCCGGCCTCGAAACCAACGGCGCTGGCAATGTCGTCGCCTGCCGGGACTTGGCAACCACCAGGTCAATGCCCTGCGTTGAGAGCCGCGATGTCGTGTTGCGCAGCACCGCTTCAATCGCCGTGGCGTCGCCAGTCTGAAGCAGCGCGTCTGTAACGGTCTCGCTTAGATTGCGCCGCTTCGCGATCGCGAGCCAGTGCCACGCAACACCCGCCCTCACCGTCGCAATCAAATCGGAATCGTCAAACCCCGCGCCGGACTCCAACAACTGCTGGGCCACACTGATCTCGTCCCGCGCGAGATAGCGAAGCAATGCCTTCGGCGCATCGTTGACTCGAACCAAACCCTGCGCGCAACGACGTCGAAGTTCGACATTGCTGGTGCGCAATAGCCCGACGAGAATATCCGCGGCGAGTTGGCGTTCGTATGACGGCAGGCGTGTCTCCGGCCATGAGACGATCTCGCAAAGACGCTGCACGAGCGCGTGCCGCGCCCGCGGCGCGTGCGGCTCGGTGAGCTCCAAAGGCGGAGGCGCCTCGGACACATCCAGGCGGGGTTGATTCGGCATCGCCATCCCCCCAGGCCAGCACGCGTAGCGTTAAGCTCGCGTCAACACGCTCCTCACTGGACCCGCCCCGCCGCCCCGATTATGGCAACACTTATGGAGGCGCCAGCCAACGACAGGCAAAAGCGCGGCTTGGGCTTTGTGTCCGAGCTGCACCTTTATTACGTCGTGGTCGGGCTCTACTTTTTCGCCTTTGGGATGCAGTTTGTGCTGTTCCCATCGCTCGTGGCGTTCGTCCTTGCTGCTACGCCGGCAGGGATCGGGCTCGCGCAGTCTGCGCTATCCGCGCCAATGTTCTGCTTCCTGCTTTTCGGCGGTTTGCTCGCGGAGCGCGCGCGCGCCGGAACAACGCTTGCGAAACTCAATGTCGCGTTCGCCTTCATGTCCATGGGGCTCTGCGGCATCGTTTCCGCCGGCGCGCTCACATATGAATTGCTGATCGGTTACGCGATCATCGTCGGCGGCTGTGCGGCGTTCATGATGCCTGTGCGTGATGCTGCGCTCAACGGCGTGATTGCGCGTGAGGCAGAGCATGGCCGACATACGCCAATTGCGACAGCCGCTGCTATTACGACTGCGGTGCAGATCGGTGCGCAAATTGCCGGCATCCTTGTCGCACGCTTTGCCGGCTCGCACCCTGCGCCGTTCATTGCACTCCAAGCGCTTGTGCTCGCGATCGGCGCCGCCGTTTGCTTGGGAATTCAGGCGCCCAAACCCACAGGCCATGAACGAACGCTGCAAGGCGCGTTGCGAGATATCGGCGACGGTCTTTCGTACGCCTTCCGCGATCCGGTCATGTCGCCCATGCTCATTTCAGCGGCTTACGTTGGCGTCTTTGTAGTGGGCTCGTTTCAGGTGCTTTTTCCGCTGATCATCCGTGAATACCACGGTGACAATCCGCAGACGCAGGCAGGTCAGCTCGGCACGCTTTTCGCCTGCTTCTGGGGCGCATCATTCGTCTCCGCGGTTACGCTGAGCAGACTCAAACCGCTTAACCAGCCCGGCCGCTCACTCATCGCATCACATCTGATCGGCGCGGCTGTGCTCTTCACCTTCGCTTTCGAGAAGCCGTTTGGCATCTTCGCTGGCTTTGTGGTGATCTGGGGCTTGGCCGCCGGCGTCGCCATCTCAACGAGCCGGACCATCGTCCAGGGCGCAGCAGGACCGCGCTATTTGGGGCGCGTATTGGCCGTATATTCAATGGGCTTCATGGGCGGTGCGCCGATCGGCTCAGCACTTGTCGGCTTCATCGCAAGTGAGTGGGGCCCACGCACGGCCGCGCTCACCCCTGCTGTAGGGCTCGCGCTAGCTGCGTTGGCATTGGCAATCTTCACGCCGCTATGGCGCTACGCGCCGGTGCAAGCCACGTCTAGCGACCGTTCGGACGGCTAGGAGAACTACGCTCTCGACGGGACTGCCCTCCCCGAGCCGAGTATTCCTCATTCTCAGCCGTGAAGCGGGCGATCACTTCGTCGACCTCCGCGCCCGCCGCGTTGTGCGCCGTCATACCTGCTCGCGCGCGAGCTTCCAGGGCACGAGACGCAGTCTCGCAGGCCGCCAACTCCGAACGACGCGTCGCGCGCCAAGCCTCGAGCGCCACGCGAGCGTCTCGCATGGCGCTATTGCTGGCAGTGGAACCATCAGGAACTGTCGGAACGGGCGTGAACGCAGCGCACTCAGGTGCTGGTGTTGCCTGCTGCGCTAACGCCGGAGACACAAACGTCAACGCAAGAGCGAACGACGCGGCGGCTACGATCCTCATTGACGCGTCAGCACACCACCGCGTTCACGGCGCTGCGGAGGCGTCGCCGAGTTCGCACGCGCGCTGAATTCTTGAATCTCGGTCGCCATGTTGCTGACGGTCTGCGCACGTGCGGTGTCTTGGGCGTTGACGGCGTTGTTGAGCGCCGTGATCTCAGCGCGGCACGCAGCGATGCGCGTCTGAAGATCCGTGTCCCACGCACGCACTGCATCCGTAGCTGTCTGGACAGCTTCCCGTTCCGCAGTCGCGCCGTCAGGTACGGTTGGTGCAGCGGGGAAGTTCTGACACGAAGAGGTCGTCGCGGCGCCGGTCTGGGCAAGGGCGGGCGACGCCAGCAGCATTACGGCAGCGGTCGCACCGAGCAGAACCTTCATTTCGATATTCTCCTGTCCAGAACGGGTCCCGTTCTTATCCCTCGACGCCGGGATTTGCGAGCCAATCACGGCCAAAATGCGGTGATTGGCTCTCAGAAGCCGATCACTGGACTTCGAACGGAACCCGCATCCGGTAGCGCCCTTGGACAGCGATGCCATCGTGTGTTGCCGGCGCCATTCGGTGGTCGCGTGAAATGCGCAAGGCGGCTTGGCCAAATCCCCAATTTGCAGGCGTTTCAGATACGACGTCACAGTCGAGGCGGCCTATTGTTGAGACTAGGCAGTCGAGCATCACCTCACCTACGACGCCACGCTCCTCAGCCCTGCGAGGATAATAGATTCCCAAATCGCGCGGTCGCTGCAGCCATCGCGGATTTGTGATCTCCGCCGGTCCGTACGAAGGCGTCGCGACCGGCCCGATATACTCGTTGATGGGCAATGGACTGGGATCGACGAAGGTCAATTCCGTCGGCGCTTCCTCAACCGTTGGAGCCTGCGGCGGAGGATCACGCACGATGGGCGTCGGCGGCGGTGGTGTCGGCGGCAACGCCTCTGTGAACACCGGAACAGGCGGCGGAGAAATCAGACCAAGTGTCGTGAGCGTGATCGAAACGCTGAACGCTCCAAGCACCGCCAGTCCAAGCAACGCCGCCGACAGGACAAACGACGTCGCGCGCAATCCGAGTGTGTGCGCCATGCATACCTCCCTCGTCCGGTCTTGCGCCGAACGTAGGGGAAGCATGATCCGCATCGTGGAAACGCGATATTCACACGCGCGCGAGTGCGATCACGGTTGCGCGATGATTAACCGCGCGTTGAGAACGGCACGATCATGCGGTAGCGCGCACGCACGGGCACACCGCCTTGCGTCGCAGGCTGCATCACATGCGCTGCGGCGATCGCTAACGCAGCATCTCCAAAGCCGCGATTAGAGGGCGCCTCCAACGCAACCGAACAATTCAATTGGCCACTCACTTCGACCATGCAGTCCAGCACGACCTGCCCCTGGACGCCCTGCATGAACGCCTCGCGTGGATAGAAGCGCGCGGTGTTACGCGGGCGTTGAATCCAAACCGGCGCAACGATGACCGGAGGCTCCGACTCGTCGACGTTGGCAGGCGTAGGTGTCGCGACCTCTTCTGCATCTTCAACGTGTTCGGCGTTTTGCTCCCGCACCACGCGTGGTGGGCGCGGCCTCTCCGCAGGCGCGGGCCGCATGATCTCAGTGACGATTGCCGCGGGCGCACTCGCGGCGCTTGGAGTCCAACTGAGCGGATAGCGTAGCGCCCCGGCAGCGAGTAGCACGAGGACAGCCAGCAATGTGGACGCTGCAAATGCAACGAGCCGCACAACCCGTGGGGGCTGTGCGGCTCGCTTCGGCGTTCTTTCGCCGCCGTCGTTCATTTCACCGTCCTGTCAGCACAAAGCCAACCCGACAGTTGCACACCTAGTCTGGCAAGACCCAGCGGATGGTTCTGCGGAACCGCCCGCCAGATGTCGGCACACCGTCCCGCGTCGCAGGCGCGACACGGAAGTGCCGCGACACACGCAACGTCGCTTCAGCGAAGCCGTAACCAGGCGGATCCTCGTTGGTAATCGTGCAATTCAGACGTCCGTCGGAACCGACAATACAATCCAGCGTCGCCCGACCCTCAACTTCACGCTCCTGCGCGCGCTCTGGATAGTAGCGCGAGTAGTCGCGAGCATCGGGTTGCTCCAGGAACACCGCATTGGTGATCACGGAGGGCGTCGGCGGGGCCGGCGGCGGATCGATGGCCGTCGGGATCGGAGTGGGCGTGGGCGGCGCGGACAAGTCCGGCGGCGGCACGCGCATTTCCGGTGGCGGCGGTGGTGGCGGACGATCCGGCGGCGGAGGCGGAGGCGGAGGCGGCTTCTCCTCCTCCTCGATTTCCACCTTCACGGCTTCCTGATCTTCGAAGAGATCCGTGATCGCGCTGAACTTGTTTGTTGCAGCGAGATAGACCAACGAAAGACAGAGAACCGCTGCGACCGAGAGCGATATGAGGCGTAGACCAACCATCGATCTTACCCCTCGCTCGCAAGTTCAGCGAAGATGCCGACTTTCACAAAGCCCGCTTCCTGAAGCTGGCTCATGACGTCGACAACGTTGCCGTACGCAGTGGTTTGGTCCGCGCGAACGAAGATGCGCGCTTCCGCGTACATGTCCTCGAAGTTGAGGGCCGGATTGTTGCGGATCGCATGGTCGAGCGTCTTGTCGCCAAGTTGCGAGAGCTGCACGACTTCTTCGTCCACATAGATCGCCATACCAGTCGCTGTTTCACGTATGCCGACGATCGTGGGGTTCAAGCCCTCAAGACGGATCGGCACCGGGTTCGGCGGCGGCAGGTCGACACGAATGTCGACAGTCGGGATCGGCGCCGTGACCATGAAGATGATCAGGAGCACGAGCAGAATGTCGATAAAGGGAATGACGTTCGGTTCGGAAACCGGGCCGCCTTTATTCCCACCAACTTTACCAGCCATGGGCCTACCTCCGCCGATCTTCGGCGACGAAGCCGATCTTGGTGAAGCCCGAGTTCTGCAGTTGGTTCATCACGCGCACGACGTGACGATAAGCGAGATTTGAGTCAGCGCGGATGTAGATGCGCTGATCCTTGATCTCGTACTCGTCATTCGCGATCAGGGGCGTGTTGACTTTCACAGCTTCGAACGTCGCCTCACCGAGCCTGGTGATGTCCACGGCGTCATTCATCACATAGACCTGCACGCCCGCCGGACCTTCAGCCACCGATATCCAAGTTGGACGCGGTGGGCGTTGTGACGGCTGAACACGCGCCTCCGGCATATCGACTTCAATGTCGACGCTGGAGATCGGGGCGGCGATCATAAAGATGATCAACAGCACGAGCATGATGTCGATGAACGGGATCACGTTCGGATCCGCGGTCACATCATGCTGGCCGTGGCCTTTACGGCTGCCGCCTCCAGCTAATTTACCCGCCATTGGGGGTCTCCTCCAATGTTAGGTCTCAACCGGCGCGACGATCCATATCCCGCGAAACGAGCGCAATGAACTCGGCGGCGAAATCCTCGAGCTTGCTGGACTGCTTGGAGATTTGCTTGGCGGCGAAGTTGTAAATCAGCACCGCCGGGATAGCGGCGGCGAGACCGGCCGCGGTGGCGAGCAAAGCGCCGGCGATACCAGGCGCGACGACCGCGAGCGATGTGGTTTGCGTCTTCGCGATACCGACGAAGGCGACCATGATGCCCCAGACCGTGCCGAACAGACCGATAAACGGAGCGTTCGCGCCGATCGACGCCAAGAACGTCATCGACGAACCAAGGTCGTCGAGGTGCTCGTTCTGACGGGTTTGCATGGCCGAAGCTACGCGCTGCATCGTGTGGTCACGCGCGTCGCGCATCGTGTAGAGGCCGAGGTCTTGCGTGCGGCGGACTTCCGCCATGCCGGCGTCGAACATCGACTTGATACCAGAGTTCGGCAGCTTGCGAACGATAGCTTCCGCTTCTTCAACCGAGTTCGCTTTGCGGAACGCGGTGAGGAAGTCCTTCGTCTGCTTCGAAGCCTTCCGCATGACGTAGATTTTTTCGAACAGCAGCGCGACGGCGTAAATCGCGCAGAGGCCCAGGATCACCATGACGCCCATTTCGACGGCGTTGAGGTGCTGGACGAGCTCCAACATCGAAACTTCTTGCTGACCGGCAGCTTCCGCCGCAGCGGCCGCTCCACGTTCCTTCGCAGCAGCAAGTTCTTCAGCAGACGGCGGCGTCACCGGCGCGGGCGCCGTTGTGGTGGCCGGAGTCTGTCCCGCGGGAGCGGTGGTTTGCTGCGCGAACATCAGCAGCGAATTCATCAACGTCATGGTCTGCCCTTTGTGCCTGCCTGAATTCTGTTTGGGCTTGCCCAGCGCGCTCCTGCTCTGCGCGCGGGTTCACCGCGATAAGTTTTCTGCGTTCCGGTGTTTGGCTGCGCTCGGCTCGATCTTGCCCTGAACCTGGCTTGCGCATCCTCCCACCAGGCGTCACGCGGGCCGCCGCAATCTGCGGTCTTTTCTCCCTGCGACGATCGACGCCAGCGCCTAAATTTTCGGAAAAGGTGCTCTTGTCAACGTCTCC
>CADEDT010000054.1 GCA_902826145.1 uncultured Caulobacteraceae bacterium | reverse complement strand
TCGCGCTAGGCGATGGCCCGGATGGTCTTACGCCAACGGTTTGGCGCAGGGAGGCCTGATGACCGCATCGAGGAAGGCCGGCCGACGCGCGAGTTTGTCCGCCAACCGCGGCGCGACTGCGAAAAGCCGCGCGAGCAGATCGAGGAAGACAGGCCTGGCATCAAGTAAGGCCAACACTTGGACGCCAGCGGAAAGGCCACCGAAGAACGCACTAAAACGCGCAAACACTTGATCAGCGTCGCCCGCATTGCCAAAGGCGCGGAGCAGCTTTGGCGTGAGGCTGGTGAGCAATTCGCGCGCGCGTTCGGAGCGCATGGCGCGGATGCGGCCGTGGTGCCAGCCGCGGATTGTTTGGCTCACGGCGACGGGATCGGTGAAGCCAAGCTTATCGATCGTCTTCAGCGTTTCGGGATGATCCTCGACGCCAGTAAAAATCAGGCTGCCCATCGGATCGGCGAGACTCTTTTCGCCGCCGAAGAGCTGGTGATCGATGTCTGCTACAATGCGGCGACGTTCAACGAGGGCAGCGTCAAAGGACTCGAGAGATTCGAACCCCGCCAACGCAGCGACACGCGTACGAATCTCGGGGTCGGAAGGCACCCGATGGGTTTGCGCGTCTTCGAGCATCTGGATGCGGTGTTCGACTTCGCGGAAGAACACATAAGCTTCGCTCATCGCCGCTCGTGCATCTTGCGAGATGGCGCCAGCTTCAGCCAGAGCCTCCAGCGCCGCGATCGTGCCTTGCGCTCGAAGCTTGCGATTGCGGCCACCAAGGATCAGCTGCTGCGTCTGTGCGAACAGTTCGATGTCGCGTATCCCGCCCTGGCCCAGCTTCACGTCAAACGCAGGATCGCCGAGTTCAGCACTTTTGCGCGCGGAAAGTATCTGGCGCTTGATGGAATGAACGTCGCGCACGGCCGCAAAGTCGAGATGCTTGCGCCAGATGAAGGGCTGGAGCGAAGCGAGGAACGCCTCGCCGGCTTCGCGATCACCGGCCGCAGCGCGTGCCTTAATAAAGGCCGCGCGCTCCCAGTTCTGGCCGAGTGTTTGATAGTAATGCTCGGCCGACGCAATCGAGACGGCGACGGGCGTTGAACCGGGATCGGGGCGCAGGCGGAGATCGGTGCGGAACACGTAACCGTCGGCCGTCACCTCTTCCAGCACGCGCGCGAGTGGCGCTACGAGGCGCACGGCCGCGACTCGGGGTTCGCGCGCACCTGCGGCCGCAAGTGTTTCGGTTTCGAAGAAGACGGAGAAGTCGATATCGCTGGAATAGTTCAACTCTCCGGCGCCCATCTTCCCCATAGCGATGAGTGCAACGCCGGGGACCGGCCCCGTTGCCTCACCTGCGCCGCGCTCCGCTATGTCACCACGCTTCGTGCTCTCCGCAGCGGCGACCGCGATGGCTGCGCGTAGCGCGGCATCGGCGAAATCCGTAAGCGCGCCAGTGACGCGGTGAAGTGGCCATTCGCGGGCGAGATCAGCCAGAGCTGTCGCAAGGTGAACCGCATCCTTTGCGCGGCGAAGCGCGTACATCGCTTCATCAATCGGCGGCGGATCGCTCGCAATGCCATTGGCCGTTTCCAGCGCGCCGCGCAGTGTTTGCTCGGCCCAGTCAGCGCCCAGATTTTCCAGGAGATCAGGCCGCCGATCTAGCAGGCGGCGGAGGTATGGCGCGTGAGATGCGGCCGCGCTCGCCGCTTGCGCCCATTGCGATCCAGTAAACGCTGAAGGCGTCGCATCCTTTGCGACCGCGGGGCGCACACTTTCCATCAGCTTGCGCTCATCGCTGGCAACACGAGGACCGCGCCAAGCCCCTTGCGTTCGCCGTGCCCACCAAGGCCATCACGGAGATGCAGGCCGCCCTTGTGCAGGCGCGCGACGGCAGCGACCAAACTCAGCCCCAGACCCGCGCCGGGTGTGGAGCGAGCACTTTCTAGACGCACGAAACGTTCAAGCACGCGGTCGCGATCTTCGGGTGAAATACCAGGACCATCATCGGACACTGCGATCTCGATGCGACCGTCGGGCCGGCGCACCGCGCGCAACTCCACGCGCCCCTTGGCGTAGGTATATTTGAGCGCATTCTCGATCAGGTTCGACACCGCTTGAGTGAACAGCCCCGGCTCGCCATGGATGTAGAGCCCATCCTCCACTTCGCCCTTCAGCGACCGATCCTGTTCTTCGGCAGCAGGCTCATAGAAATCCACTAGCTCGCGAAGAATGTTCGTGGCGTTCACGCGTTCGAAACGCCAGGTCACGTTACCCTCGACCCGCGCGAGCTTCAGCACGGCTGCGAACGTGTTGAGCACGTTGTCGGCCTCGTCGAGCGCGGTGCGAAGCGCCTCGCGATCGGCGTCCGAGTTTGGCGGCGCTTCGATCGCTGCTTCCAGCTTCTGGCGGAAGCGCGTGAGCGGTGAGCGCAAATCATGTGCAATGGCGTCGCCGGCGGTACGCGACACTTGCATCAGATGCTGCAGGCGATCGAGCATGCCGTTGATCGCGATCGCCAGTTCGTCGAACTCATCGTTCTCGCCGCGCACAGGCGCGCGGCTGTTGAGGTTGCCGCCCATCACCTCATGCGCGGTTGCTGCCAGCGCTTCAACGCGCCGCGTCGCGAGCCATGAGCCGATGAGTCCGCTAGCAATGGATAGTACAACGCCGATGAAGGCGACGCTCCAGAGGACGCTCGTGATGCGGCCCGAGATGAGGGCGCTATCGCCCAGGTCGCGCGCCACCAGAAGTATCGGGCCGTTGAGCAGGCGTCCCACTTGTCCGCGCGCGCGGCCGCGCACTGCAGACCCTTCCTCATCGATCCGCTCGAAATTGAAGTCGACGTTCTCGACCACTCCGACGGCCGGTGTGGCTGGGAGCTGCTGAAAGTCGCCGGTGATGACGGCGCCGTTGCTTTCGGCGAGCACGTAGAGAAGCGGGCCCTGGCGTGCGGCGCGCTCGACCACTTCCTGGTTTAAACGGCGAATGCCGCCTTCGCCGTAAGCGCGGTCCAGGGCTGCGTATTCCTGCTGCGCAAGCAGATCGGCGTCAGCGTTCAGTTGGCCGACTGTGGCGAGGTAGACGTAAGCGAGTAGCGCCAGCACGAACGCGAAGACGACCCCCGCCTGCGCGACCGCTAGACGGAACGTCGTGGTTCGAAGGAGCGAGAGGCTAGGCCTCATGCCTCCAGTCGATAACCCGAACCTCTCACCGTGTGCAAAAGGGACTGTGCGAAATCGCGGTCGATTTTTGAACGAAGCCGCGAAATGTGCACGTCGATCACGTTCGTCTGAGGATCGAAATGATAATCCCAGACGTTTTCGAGCAGCATCTTGCGCGTCACCGTCTGGCCGGAATGACGCATGAGATACTCAAGCAACCGGAATTCACGCGGCTGGAGGTCAAGCTTCTTGCCGCCGCGCTTCACTGTGCGGGCCAGAAGATCCATCTCAAGATCGCCGACAGCAAGCTTGGTTTGCGGCTCGCGATCACGGCCGTTCCAAAGCGCGCGCACGCGCGCGAGCAACTCGCGCGTCGAGAACGGCTTGCCGAGATAGTCGTTGGCGCCAGCGTTCAGGCCTTCGACGCGGTGATCCTCATCGTGCAGCGCCGAGAGAATAAGCACTGGCGTCGAAACGCCCTGATCGCGCAGCTCACGCACGACAGAGACGCCGAGCTTCTTCGGCAGCATGCGATCAAGCACGATCACGTCGTAACCGCCCGTCGACGCCATGGATTGACCGAGTTCGCCGTCGCCCGCGATTTCGACCTCATGGTCGTCCGCCGCCAGCGACGCCTTCAGGCTCTGGGCCATCTCGGCGTCGTCCTCAACCAGCAGCACCCGCATTGCGTCCCTCCTCATTGGCCGCTGCTCACGTCGACGGCCACGAAACCGCGGCCGGCGCGGTTGCTGACTTGCAGCAACAGCGGACGGTTGGCGCGGCGCGCGGCGTCGACAGCAGCGGTCAGCTCAGCAGCGGTCCGGATTTGGCGTCCGCCCGCTTGCATGATCACGTCACCTGGGCGGATGCCCTTTTCGGCCGCGTCGCTCGTGGGCTCGACCGAAGTGATCACGAGGCCAGCTTCATTGGCGCGCAGGGAAAGGCGCGTGCGATCTTCCGCCGTCAGCGGACGGGTCGACACACCAAGCGAACTCTGCGCAACGCCGCCTTGCTGTTCTTGCTCGGGCTCCGGCGTCGCGTTCGGCGCTGGATTTGTCGACGCGAGCGTTTGCTCGGACGGACGTTCGCCCAGGCGCATGTTCAACGTGCGGCGTTGGCCATTGCGCAGAATTTCGACGCGCGAATTGTTGCCGATGGCTGTGGCGCCCACGCGCTGCGTGAGGTCACGGCTGTTTTCGATGCGATCGCCGTTATAGGTCAGAATCACGTCGCCCTGCTGGATGCCGGCCCGCGCAGCGGGGCCATCTGGCGTCACGCTCGCAACCAGAGCGCCGCGTGGCTCTTCGAGACCCAAGCTACGAGCGATGTCTTCATCGAGCGGCTGAATGGAGACACCGATCCAACCGCGGGTGACACGGCCGCCGCGCAGCAATTGCTGCACGATGCCGTTTGCGGTGTTGGCGGGAATGGCGAAGCCGATGCCGACGTTGCCGCCTGTCGGCGAAAAAATAGCGCTGTTCACGCCGATGACGTTGCCGGCGAGATCGAAGGTCGGGCCGCCGGAGTTGCCGCGGTTGATCGGCGCGTCGATTTGCAAATAGTCGACGTAGGCGGATGAACCGGCGTCCGTACGGCCCATGGCCGAGACGATGCCCGCGGTCGCGGTGCCATCGAGGCCGAACGGGTTGCCGACTGCAACGACCCAATCGCCGACGCGCACGTGGCTGGCGTCGTCAAACGTCACGAACGGGAAGCGGCCGCCGCCGCGAACACGCAATACGGCGATGTCGGTGGCTTCATCGGAGCCGACGAGATCGGCGGGGTGATCACGGCCATCGCTGGTGCGGATTGTGATTTCCTCGGCGCCTTCGACCACGTGATGGTTCGTAACGATGGTGCCGTCTTGCGCGATGAAGAAGCCGGAGCCGAGCGAAGTCGGGGCCGGGCCCGGTCGGCCCGGACGGCCGCGGAAGAATTCTTCGAAGCCGGGCGGCAGGCCTTCGATGTTTGGTTGTTGCACCGCATCGGGGCGCTGCCGCACCGAGATCGAGACGACCGCCGGGCGGACACGCTCAATCAGGTTGGCGAAGCTCATCGGCGCGCCGGAGGGCGGGGAGACGGCGCCGGGATTGATTTCTTGGGCAGTCGCGGAAAGCAGCGTGGGCGCCGCAAAGCCAGCAAACAGCGCCATGGCGGCGCCGCCAGCGATCAGCGTGCGGCGGAGGAACTTCATCGAGACTTCAGTCATGAAATAGAACCCTTGGGAGGACGCTGCGATTAGGAGGCTTAGCCCGGCCTTGTTTCAAGCCCTAGTTGGGCGCCCGGTGTTCGGGGTTAAGAGCCGTTTAGGGCGAAGTTGGGATGGATTGGGGCAAATCCCAGCGGCTTTTTTAGGACAAACAGCAACTTGCGCGACGAACCGCAGGGTTCGCACGACATTTACCTCTCGCCCTCTTCGGGGGCGATTTCCGCGCCTGCGGCGCTTGGCCTCCGCCGCCCTGTGAGCACCGCCGCGAGCCCTGCCCCGATCAGGAGAAACGGCGCTGCCCAAAGCGCCCAGGTCCGCGTATCAAACGGCGGGCGGAAGAGCACGAAATCCCCATAGCGCTGGCGGAAGAACGACCGGATTTCGGTGTCGGTGTCACCGGCCGCGATCCGTTCGCGAACGAGCGCACGCATATCGGCGGCAATGTCAGCGGTGGACTGGGCGATCGGCTCGTTCTCGCACTGAACGCAGCGGATCTCGCTCTCGAGCGAGCGAGCGCGGGCCTCTTGCGCCGGATCGGCCAGCACTGTTGGCGCGATTGCTGCGATGAGGAGCGCCGCGAGGCTCATGTTGCAGCTTTGCGCCGGCGCGCGATGGCGAGCAAGCTCAACGCGCCGCCGAGCGCCATCATCACAACGCCGATGAAAATGAAGTGCGCCAGCGGGTTGTGATAAAGGCGCACGCCCCAAGCGCCGTTGCCATCACGCACGCGCTCGCCCAGCGCGACGTAAAGATCGCCGTCGATGGCGCTGAGAATGCCGACTTCCGTTGTGGGCATGGGCGAGGTGGTGAAGTAGCGCCGCTCAGCTGCCAAAGGCTGTGCGCCGCTCGTCGTATCGACACGGAAGTTCGCGCGCGTCGCGGCGTAGTTCGGCCCTTCGATCTCGCCAACCTCGATTAGGGTCACGCGGCGCCCGGCGAACGCAACGCCTTCGCCTGGAGCGAGTTCAACGGCGCGCTCGGTGCGAAAGCCGGTTTCGGCAACGGCGCCGAGCGTCAACACGCCTGCGCCAATGTGCGCGAGCGACATCGACCACACAGCAAGCGGCAGCAGCGCGATCTTGGCAGTCAGCCTTCCGGCGCCGCGCTGCAGCCGATTCCAGAGATAGATGAGTCCACCAATGATAAGCCAAACGCCAAGCGCCAGGCCGAGCGCTGGCGCAGCGCGCCATTGGGTGTTGAACAGCGCGATGGCGAGCGTGAGAACCGCGAGCACAGCTGCGGGCGCGAGCTTGAGGAATGCAGAACGCATATCGCCGACGCGCCATGTCAGCATCGGCCCAAGCGGCAGAAGCAGAAACAGAACCGCCAGCAACGGCGCGACAGTCATGTTGAAGAATGGAGGGCCGACCGAGATCAAGCCGCCACCCGCCGCTTCGACCAGCAAAGGATAAAGCGTGCCGATGAGCACGACACCGGCTGCAACGGCGAGACCAAAGTTGTTCCAAACCAACATACTTTCGCGGCTCACAGCAGCGAAACCGGACGGTGTTGCGAGCTTTGGCGCACGCCAAGCGTAAAGAGCGAAACCGACGCCAAGCGCCACGCTGAGCATGACGAGCACCGCCATGCCGCGTTGTGGATCAACGGCGAAGGCATGGACGGACGTAAGTACGCCAGAGCGCACGAGGAATGTGCCGAGCAAGGCAAGACCGAAGCCCATGATCGCGAGCAGGATCGTCCAACTCGCCAGCGAACCGCGGCGTTCGGTGACGATTGCGGAGTGAACGAGCGCGGCCGCGACGAGCCACGGCATGAAGCTCGCGTTTTCAACCGGGTCCCAGAACCACCAGCCGCCCCAGCCGAGTTCGTAGTATGCCCAATACGAACCGAGGCCGATGCCGAGCGTGAGACAGGTCCATGCGATCAACGTCCATGGGCGCAGCGCCTTCGCCCAAGACTGATCCGCGCGGCCCTCAAGCAACGCCGCAATGGCGAGAGAAAACGGCACGCTCATGCCGACGTAACCGAGATAAAGCAGTGGTGGGTGAGCCGCGAGCGCGGGATCTTGCAACAGCGGATTGAGGCCCGAACCCGACATTGGCGCGGGGTCGAGACGTGCGAACGGGTTTGAGAGGAAGAGCGTGTAGATGAGCGCGCCAGCCGTGACCCAGCCCTGCACGCCGACCGCACGCGACCACAAACCAAAGCTCTGCCCACCGCGCGTTGAGCCAAGCACTGCGCCGAATACAGCTGACACTAGGCACCACAGAAGCATCGAGCCTTCGTGGTTTCCCCACGTACCCGCGATTTTGTAAATGAGCGGCTTATCGACGTGCGAATTCGCCGCGACGGAAGCGACGCTGAAGTCCGATTGCACGAACAGAGTGATGAGGCACGCGAAGGCGACAAGGCATGCAAAGCCCGCTGCTTGCGCCGTTGCGGCAGCCGCCGCCCCACGCGTTTCGTTCGTTGCGGCAAAAATCCCAAGCGCGCCTTGTGCGAAAGACAGCGCCAGCGCGAGCGCTGCGGCGAACGCGCCGATCTCCGCGATCATGGCGTCGCGCCGCCCTTCCATTCGCCGCGCTGCTTCAATGCCTCGGCGACTTCGCGCGGCATGTAATTCTCATCGTGCTTGGCCAGCACGCGTTCAGCGGAGAACGGTTGGCCGGGGACCCATGTGCCTTCGCAGACAACGCCTTGGCCTTCACGGAAGAGATCAGGCAGTTGGCCGGCGTATCGAACTTCAACTTGCACCGCGCCATCGGTAACGGAGAAGACGTTCGCGCCAGCGTCGTCACGGCGCAGCGTGCCTTCGACGACGAGGCCACCGAGCCGGACACGTTGACCAGGATCGGCCTTCTCCGTCAGTTCAGACGGCGCAACAAAGTACACAACGGAGCTACGCAATCCCGCGAACGTCAGCGTCGCGGCCAGCACGAGCACGGCGCCCGCAACGCCAATGATCATCAAACGCTGATTACGCCGGCGCATGAGGGACTCCGTTGCTCATGGTTGCCGGCCCGAGGCGAAGCGGCTCGCCATTTCACGGCGTGGATCGTCCGGCGCCATGCGCGACAACGCCTCGCCCCACATGCGCTGGGCCTCGGTAGCCCTACCTTGCTCCATCGCCGCCATGGCCAGATAGAGCCACGGCGCTGGATCGCCAGAGCGATCCGCGACTTGCTGAAACATGGCCAACGATTCCGGCGTGAAGCTTCCCTGAACCGCGACAGTCGCTTTGGCGAGGCCGAGAAGCGCTTCGTTGGATTGCGCGTCACGGCGCAAGGCGGCGTCGAACGAACGCACGGCTTCCGCCGCTCGACCGTTCGAAAATAGAATTTCGCCCGCATAGAGATGCGGGCGCGGGTCAGTTGGGTTTCTGCGCGCGCCTTCCGCCAACACGGCAAGCGCCTCGTCGATTGCGTAAGTTTCGGGTGGACGCTCGTGCAGCGCTTCCAGTCGCGCCGCGTAGGCTGAGCCTGCAAGGCCAGGTCGCCCGTTGACGAGGTAGGCGCCGAGCGCGACGACGCTCACGCCGGCGCAAACGAATAGCGCCAAGCGTCCGTCACGCGCGTCACCGCCGGCGCGGCGCACGGCGCGCAGCGTCCAAAACGCTGCGCCAGCCGCGAAAAGCGCGCCGAAGAGAATGACGACCAAAGAGGTCCACACGAGCCGAGGCCTAGCGCGCTTCGTCAGCCGATGAAACCGGCCCGGTCGCCGCAGCCTCTAGTCCGTGGCGGGAAGCTTGAGCCGCGCCTTCAACCCGCCGAGTTCGCCGCGCTCAAACACCAGTTCGCCAGCGTAAAGCTCGACCGTTTCTTTCAGGATCGATAGCCCCAGCCCTTGCCCCGGCGCCGCCTCATCCAGGCGCGCGCCGCGCTCCATGGCGCGCGCCTGTTCGGCTTCAGAAAGACCAGGGCCATCGTCTTCCACAACGATCTCGAAAAGCCCGTTGCTCTCAAACGCCGGCAGCAAGCGTACAACGACCTGGCTCTTGCCGTACTTGCAGGCGTTGTCGATGAGGTTCGCGGCCATTTCGAGCAGGTCTTCGCGCTCGCCACGGAAGGTGACGTCGCCTTCCGCTTCGACGGAAATATCCACCGCTTTAGTGGAGTCGTACTTCTGCTCCATCATGAAGACGAGATCTTGGAGGTTCTGAAGCACCGGCGTGCGATAGGCGATCGTCGGCGCCTGCGCGCCCGCGTGCGCTTCGGCGCGTGCGGCGACGCGGGCGCGTCGGAGTTGCCGCTCAACGAAGCCTTCCATCTCGTCGATCGATTGCTTTAGTACTTCGTCCTGTTCGCCGTGCGCGGCGGCATTTTTCAGCACGGCGATCGGCGTCTTGAGTGCATGCGCGAGATTGCCGACGTGGCGACGTGCGCGTTCAACAACCTCGCGATTGTGATCTACGAGTGCGTTTAGCTCATTGGCCACAGGCTTCAGCTCCGCCGGATAGTCGCCTTTCAAACGCTCGCTGTCGCCACGACGAACGCTGGCGATGTCGCGCTGCAGATCTCGAAGCGGTTCTAGGCCGATCCGCACCTGAAGTGCGGTCACTGCCGCTACCATGATAGCGCAGAATGCAACGAATACGGCGAACGCGGTGCCGACAAGATTCGCCGCTGGCGCTACCAGCGTGCGCGGCTCTATGCCGACAAGGAAGAGATAGCGTCCCTCAAGTCCAGGCAAGCTCGTGACACGCGCAACGACGCGTAGCGGCTCATCCTCAGGCCCAACCACCGTCAAAAAGCGCGGCCCAGGCGGTGCGTTTTCAGCGAGAAGCCCGGCGCGCGTTTCAGGATCAATGGCGATGGTAACGTCAAAAAGCGAAGGCGAGATCACCTGCACGTCTAACGTGCCGTCCTCGACGATGCGTGCAATCTGAAAGTAGCGGCCGCTCAGCGCCTGAAGATAGCGTGGATCATAGGGCAAGTCTTGAAGTGCGACTTCGCCCTGCAATCCCGGGCCGGCTTTGGTGATCAGGTCGTCAACAACGCTTTCGATCTCCGGGTCGATCAGCAAACGTAGCAATTGCTGATTGAATTGGGTGTGCGCGACCCAGCCGATCGCAACGAGGCTGATTACGCTGATGACCGCGATGGTGAAGAGGCGAGCGGCGACGGATCGCCGGATCAAGTCTTGAAAGCCGCCGAGGATGCCCGCCCGCGATCGCGTCACTGCTGTTCCGCAGGATCGATCAGCCGGTAACCCAAACCTTTTTCGGTGATAATGCGATCGGAGCCGATCTTGCGGCGCAGGATGCCGACGAAAACTTCGATCGTGTTCGAGTCGCGCTCGTGATCCTGGCTATAGATCTTCTCGGTCAGTTCCGTGCGCGAGACGATACGGCCCGCGTGGTGCATCAGATAATCCAGCACCTTGTACTGATAGGCCGTCAGCTTGATCGGGGCGCCGTTGACGGTGACCTGGCCAGTCGCCGAGTTCAGCCGCAGGTCGCCAACTTCCAGCACTGAAGACTGGTGATCGGTCTGGCGGCGCACGTTGGCGCGCACGCGCGCCAACAGCTCAGCCATATGGAAAGGTTTGGTGACGTAGTCGTTGGCGCCGAGGTCGAGGCCTTCGACCTTCTCGCTCCAGCGATCACGCGCCGAAAGGATCAGCACCGGCATGGTGCGTCCCTCCTTGCGCCAGTATTTCAGAACGCTCAGCCCATCGATCTTCGGCAGGCCAAGATCGAGGACGACGAGGTCGTAGGGTTCGGTTTCGCCGAGGAATTGGCCCTCTTCGCCATCACCTGCGCTGTCGACGGTGTAGCCGGCATCGGCCAACGCGGAAGCAAGCTGCTCCCGCAGGTTCTTGTCGTCCTCAACAACCAGCACCCGCATGTGCGCGTTTCCCTAGCCCGCCGAACCTGCGTCGACGCGGAACTCCCGTGTCGTCACGCCGTCAGGCATGCGCCAACGGATGACATAGATAACACGCCCGCCCTGCTCAACCTCGGAATGACCGATGTACTCGCCGCCATAGCGCGCGCGAAGCTCGCCTATGATCTCGCGCAATGAGCGAACATCGCGTTGGCCACGGCGATCTTGCACGGGCATCACGTAATTGGGCTGAAATGCGGCAGCGACAGGCGCGCCTCGTTGAACAGGCGTCGCAAACGCGCTCGTTGCGGTTAAAACTGAGAGGAGAGCGGCCTTAGCCCACATAACGCATCCGGTTTACCGGTAGGCCTCTGAATGTGCGCTGAATGTAGCGCCAGCTTTGCCTTAACCGTTCGGCCTGGGCGGCACATAGTCCCTTTTCGGCCATTTCTTCACGAATTTGCGAAGTTCCTCGTCGACCACTTCGGGCAGCATCACTTGCAGGCGCACGAATTGATCGCCTTGGCCGGCGACGCCCTTGCCCTTCAGGCGCAGCACTTTGCCAGTGTTGGAGCCGGCGGGAATAGTGAGTGTTACCTGCCCACTCGGCGTCGGCGCTGGAATGCGTGCGCCTTCGACCGCTTCGGTGAGCGAGACGTTCAGATCCATGTGAACGTCTTGGCCTTCGCGGCGGAAGAACGCATGCGGACGCACGCGAAGTTCAACGAGCGCATCACCCGCCGGGCCGCCCTGCACGCCAACGCCGCCTTGGTTCTTGAGGCGAAGCACTTGGCCGGTTTCGACGCCAGCTGGAATGGCGACATCGAGCGTGCGGCCTTCCGCCAGCGAGATGCGGCGCTTAGCGCCGTTAATGGAGTCGAGAAAATCGATGTCGAGCGTGAAGCGAATGTCGCGACCGCGCATGCGCGAGTAAGTGCGCGCGCCGCCAAAGCCCGGGCCGAACAAATCGGAGAAGATATCGCCGAGATCGAAGGGATCGCCCGCGCCAGCGGCGCCACCACTAGCTGAACCAGGTCCCGCGCCCGCGCCAGCGTAGGAGCGCGCGCCTTGCCGCGGGCCGCGCCCATTGAACGCCATCCGCTCATTGCCGTCGGCGTCGATCTCGCCCCGATCGAAACGCTGCTTGGTCACGGGATCGGAAAGCAGATTGAACCCTGCCGTTGCGCGCTTGAAGCGCTCCTCGGCTGCCTTGTCGCCCGGGCGCACGTCAGGGTGCAGTTCTTTGGCAAGCGTCCGGTAGGCGCGACGAATATCGTCTGCGCTAGCGGATCGGCTGACGCCGAGGGAGGCATATGGATCCCAGCTCAATTCTCAGCGCGCTCCGGCCTTTCGGGAGTGTGGCTCCGGCGCTGCCTAACTCCAAGCGCTGGAATCAGGCGGCCAGCCATTCTGGCTCGCCCGTCTATAATGTTATGGTTAACTCGCTGTTCAACCCTGTGGCGCCGCTTTCACCCAGTTGGGCGACCCGGATGTGCAACGAGGCAGGCGGCGCCCCGAAATCCGTGGTCTGATCGGTGACGGAATAAAGAAAGCTGGGGACAGAAACCGCTTCGCTCCTCACAACATCGTCCCCGTCCAGGATGTCGACGACATACCCCTCCGTCGGCGCACCCAACGACGGCTCGCCCGGTCCCCAGACATCGCCGCCGATGCGGGCGCACCGAACCCAGGTAATAGAGACATCGCCATCCTCGCCGACGGCCGCTCGCAAATGGGCGGGCGCCCACGGACGCAACGCGGAGTGCGGGAGCGTCGCTGAGAGCGAGGCCGCCCGATTGCTCGACTCGGGTGCGCCACATGGCGGCGCGACGAATGTCAGCGGCTCCTGCCATTCGTGGGCGCCGATCTCAGCGCGCACGAGACGTTCGTCCAGCTTTATGATGCGGGCGCCAACTGGATGTGGAGTTTGCATGGCATGCGATGAGCCAAGCCTACCGCGTAGCAGCGTTTCGAGCTCGTATTCACCGGCCGCAACCAGCACACATTGCGCAGCTTGCACAATTTCCCATTCGCCGTCAGACTCAATTGCAAACGCGTTGGCGCCGTTGAGAACATCATCTCGCGCCGCACTGGACAACACGCCGCCATAGAGTTTGATGCGAAAGCGGTTGCCTTCGTCCCACCTGTCGACAGGTCCTGGCCACAGTTGCCACAGCAACTCGCCCATCACCGCGGCTGATGTCACGCGCGCCCTGAGAGATGTTGTCGCCCCTGCGTACACTTGATGCTCGCCAAGCCACGGCGACGCGAGGAGTCCGATCAGCGGGCGATCGTCTTCTTCGTGCCCGGGAAGCGGTGGCAAATCGAGAACCGAAAACGCTGGCGTTGGCGCGGTCGTCGGCGTTGTCGGCGGGCTCGGATCGGCGACGCCGACAATCGCCGCGCCATCGCGCCGCACGCGATGCAGTTCAAGCCGCCGTGCGCCTACATCTTCAATTCGTCCGATCTCAAACGTGTCATCGCTTACGCCGAACACGATACGATCCCCCGCCTCAAGCGCGAGTTGCGCTGGCCCAACGCTTAGGTGCAGCGCCTCCGAAGCCGCTCGGAGATCGGCCAGCGCGCGCTGCGCAAGCGCTTCCGCCACATCGGGTTCAAGCACGAGCGGAGCTTCTAGAGTTGCAACACCGCCGTCGGCGCGATCCAGACGTCGAGCGCTCACACCAGCGATGAGATAGTCACGCGCCGCGTCGAGAAACCGCACGCGCGCCTCAATGGGCGCTTCGCCAGCGTCCCGTTGGGCGAATGGCTCGGCGACGACATCGGCGGTGAGCGCTGAAACGTCGAGTTCGCTCGGCGCCTGCAGGACGCGATGAAAGAAGATTAGGTCGCCATCGCGCTCGGCCACGCTGAAATCATAGGCAGCCATGAGTGGTTCAAGCGCGTCGCGCGCCATTGCGGGCGAGTCGATCACGTAGCCGCTCACTGCACCGGTGAGACCACTGGCATTAATGTCATCGACATCCGCGCGCGCGCAGAGCGCGCGTACGACGTCATCCAGGCTCGACAATCCAGCACGACCAGTGAGCCAATGCCCCCGCCGCCAGGATGCGCCATCCGCCCAGACATCCGCACGCGCAGGAAACGCCGGATATGGACGCGCATCCCAAGCCCACAACGTGACCTGTTCGATCATCGGTTTGCCGGTGAGCGAGGGCAAGGGATTTGCGTCGCTATCGACGTCCCAGTGGCGCAGATACGCCTCAAGCGTGCGGCGCTGGATGAGATCATCTCGCGCGCCAGTGGAATAGTGCGGCTCCGCGTTCTCGCTGCTTTTGGCGTCGATGAATACGTTCGGTTCGTTCGCGCCTTTGTCGATTGCAGGGCAACCCAATTCCATGAGCCAGATTGGCTTCGACTCAGGCGCCCAAACAGTTGGATCGCTATCCCTTACGCCGCCGGGCCGATTGTGATGTGCGTTCGACCAGAATGAACGCACATCTTTCGCGCGATATATCCAGGCCTCCTCATGTGCCCCGTCGGTGATCGGCGTGCGCACCTGCGCATCTCGATCCTCGGGCGACACATAGTACCATTCGAACGCCTCACCGCCCTCAATGCGACTCTGCAGGTAGTCCGGCACATAGATGCTGGACGTAGTCTCTGCCTCGAGGTGCGTCGCGCCCGCGCGCCAATCGCTGAGCGGCGGATACCAATCGATCCCTACGACATCGATATTATCATCCGCCCAAAGCGGATCGAGATGAAACAAAACGTCGCCCGAACCGTCCTGTGGTTGGTGGCCGAGGTATTCGGACCAATCCGCAGCGTAGGTGATCGTCGTCTCCACGCCGAGCATGCTGCGAACATCGCTGGCAAGCGATTGCATCGCAGCGACCGTGGGAAACGTTGTGGCGCTGTCGCGCGCCGTCGTCAGGCCACGCAACTCTGAACCAATGACAAACACGTCAACGCCGGCCTCGGCAGCAAGCTTCGCGTTGTGCAGAATGAAGCGCCGGTACGACCATTCGCTTGGGCCGGTGTAAGTCGGCGAGCCTTGAGTGACGGCGCCAAAGTCACTTGGCTCCGCCGTACCGAAGAACGCGTCGATCTGTTCGCTGGCGGCGCTTGTTTGATCGGCGCTCGATGGTTGGCCAGCCGCTGGAGCAACGGTGATGCGGCCGCGCCACGGATAAGCCGCCTGCGAGTCGCCGCCGTAAGGATCAGGCAACGCATTCCCGACAGGGATGTCCATCATCAAGAATGGGTACAGTCCGACTTTGTAGCCGCGCAGCTTCAACTCAGCGATCGCCTGCAATACGCTGCGATCGCTCGGCGTGCCGCCGAAGGCAGGTGCGCCGTCGTGTTGACTGATGAGACGAGCCGCCGCGCGCTCTACGTCGCCGCCATGCCACGCGTGCGGCGTGTTTTGCTTCGCCGCAATCTCAACACCCGGGCGGATCTGACATTCGCCACAACGCAGATCGTCGCCGAACCAGGCGACCACCAGCATCACGGTTTCGCAATTGGGAAGGTCAGCGGCCAGTTGATCGAGCGATACAAGGAGGTTGGCGCGGTCGCGCTCTGCGTGGACGTTCTCTGCTACTTCTTGGCCAGGGCCGCTGTAGCGGAAGACCGGCTCCGTCGCGTACACGAACTCGCCAGCGCCGGGGATAAGGCAGACAGCTTTGATACGCTCTTCAAACCGCACTTCGCCATCGGCGGCCGGCGCCGGGCGGATCACTTCGAAAGAGAGCTGAGGAATTGTGTTGCCGTAGTTCTCTAACGGCAGATCCTCGAACACAACATAAGCAAGCCCGCGATAGGCTGGCGCATTCTCGGCGCCATCGATTGCTTCGATAAGAAAGTCCGGCGCTTGATCTTCGCGTCCGGTGTGAACGCGATACGCGACTTGCGAAAGGTCGAGCTGTTCGCCGTTTGCCCAGACACGGCCGATCCGCGAGATCATGCCCTCGCACAAACCGACAGCAAATGAGAGCGTGTAGTTGTAGGTTCGGCTCTTGTTGCTTGGGCCGCCACCCTTGCCGCCGCCGACCTCTTCCGTCGCCGTGTGTTCCTTGAAGCGCGCCGCCCAGATCACCTGCCCAGCAATGCGGACGCTACCGTACACGGCCGGAATCGACGCGCCTTCGGTCGAGCCCTGTATATGCAGATCAGTGAGGCGCGCGCCTTCGTATGTGTGGCTGCTGCCGAAGATGCGCCGATCGATGGCTTGCCCAAGCAGCGAGCCGCCGGCCTGGCCGATTACTGAACCGATCGAACTCCACGCGCCAGGCAACTGCGAACCCAACATCTCGCCGACATTGGAGAGAATCATCTGGGCCATGGCGCAGCTCCCGGAAACGAGAACGCGGCTGCGCAACGCGCGCGCCACCAAGGAGCGAAGCGCGAGCGCACGACGGCGCGGCCCCAATAGGCGTGAATGAGATGATCTCCTTCGTCGAGAATGGCGGCGTGCTTGGCTGGCGCATCGGCGCCCATACGGAAGAGCAAAACGTCACCAGGTTGCGCTCGATCGAGCGACGTCTCACTCATGTGCCGCCGCGCGGCTTCGAGCAGCGTCTCCGCACCATGCTTCTCGGCCCAGTCCGGCGTGTAGGCGGGCGCAATCTCTGGCTCAGTAGCGTAAAGCGCGCGCCAAACGCCGCGCACTAGACCGAGGCAATCGCAGCCCGCACCCTTCGCGGATGCTTGGTGCTGATAAGGTGTGCCGATCCACTCGCGCGCTTCCGCGAGGATCGCTTGTCCAGAGATCATGAAAGGCGGGAGCTGCCGTCTAGCCGATCGCCCGCGCTCGGGCCTGAGCGCAGCGCATCGTTGCCTGGCATATGCGGGAAGCCGCGAAAGTTGATCACGTTGTCAAACTTGGCGCGGCAGGTCGCGAGCCGCTTGTCGCAGCCGGCGTAGATCGTGAAGCTCGCATCTTCCGCCAAAGCAGCGCTCGGATGATCGAGCAACTCGATGACAGCTGCCGAACCTTCGGTGCGATGTGAGGACACCTCGCTTTGCTGACCGTCCGCCCAGACGATCCGGCCGCGCGCAAACCACTGATCCTCGAAGGCCCCCAGACCGGACGCACGGAAGGCGTGACTGCCAAGCACTTCGACAACGACGCCTTCGCCGCGGAATGCCGGCCCCTCGATGTCCTTGCCACATTGATCGTCGCCCAGATCGGCGTCACAGAAGCGGGAGAAGACGCGACCGACCGGCACGTTCAGCGGCGCTTGCAACCCGCGTAGTTCAGCCTCGAAGGCCTGTACGCCACGCCGCAATTCTCCGATGCGACCCGCGAACAGATGGACGCGGTCAGCGGGCGCGGACCAATCGACGCGATAGAGATCGACACGCGCACCATCCCAGAGGCCACGCGCGAGGTCTTCCTCTGTGATTGCCTCGGAAGACAACGCGCCAGCGATACCGGCGCTGTCGGCCGCGAGACCAACGCTCTTTTCGATCGCGCCGCCAGTCACGCCGCTCAACGGCTCAGCCGTCAGCGCATCAAATAGGAGTGGACGATCGTGATCGGTGAAGGCGAACACCGCGCCATCGCGCCGCTCGATGCGCCAGACATGCGCCAGCGTTGTAACGCCGGACGCGAGCTTGGCCGCGAGGGATTCGGGGATCGCGCGCATCAGGCGATGATTTCCAGCAGCGGGACCGCCATGGCGCGCCCGGCGCCGAATCCCTCCAGCATGAGATCGAGCCTATCGATGTCGAAGCGGACCGGCGTATCAAACAGAAAACCAGCGCTTACGACGGCGCCTTCCATCGGCGGAACGTCAAAGGCGATCTCACCAGTGGTTTCGTTCACCGTGAAATCACCAGACCCGCCCTCAGCGTCGTCCACGGCAACACGAACGATGCCGACGGGCTTGCGAATGGGCCGCGAATAAGCGCCTTCACCCACGCCATATGCCTTCGTTAGAGCGAACACAGTCGCCTCGCCGTCACCGACGCCGATCGCTTGATCAATTGGCGAGATGGCTTCCGACGGTGCGCATGATTTGAAGTCGAAGGGATCGCGGAAACGAAAACCGTGCAGCTTGCCTCGACGTGCCTCGAAGAATGCGATTAGCTCGTGCAGTTCATCGAGCGTCCGCACCGCACCACCGATGTCATAGCGCCTGCGCCCATGCGCCCAGGGCGTGTTGCGTGACTCCGCGCCAGAACCGAGCGCGATGATGTCCACGCGACGCTCGGGCCCACCGCTGGCGCCGAGAGCAAATGGCAATGGCAAAGAGACCTCGTGAAACGCGCTCACAGATTGCGCCTCCCGTAGGCCACGGCGCGGGCGATGGCGGCGGCGATCTGCCCTTGGTGGCGGGCGATGGCGCTAGCGTCGGCGCTCGCGCCCATGTGAAAGTGCACGGAAACCGCGCCAGCATTCGGCGCCACGATCTCCCCGCCCGTGCGCGGAACGAACACTTCGGGCCCGCGCTCACCGACGAGATAAGCGCCGCCTGCGTTCACGGCGCCGCCCGCGGCGCGACCGCCGAAGAACGGCGTCTTGCCGCTCTCGCTCGTGAAGATACGCTGCAGAGCGATCTTGGCGAGTTCTTCGAGGATGACCTTCGCCATCCGCTTGAACGCCGCCTCACCGCCATCCGCCGCGCCGGCAAGCGCATAAACTATGCGTCGCCCCGCGTTCTCAAAGGAGCCGCTGAGTTCGTTCGTCGCTCGCTTCACTGGGCCGTCAACGAATGCCTGAAGCGCCGCGGACGCGGAACCGAGTTCAGCTTCGAGGCCGCCGAGCGCGGCGGTGTTTGATGTGTCTGTCATCGTTTGAAATCCGGAAAGCGCTCAGCGAGCGCCGCGAATGCGATGCGGTTGAGTATCTCGGTTGGCGGAGCAGCGATCAGCGAACGCCACTCAGCAAGGCTCAAACGCCAGAAGCGATCGGGCGTCACGCCGACGCCCAGCGCCGCAGCCAACATCGCGCGCCACGGCGTCGGATCAGTCATCCAGGGCGCAGCGGAACGCTTCAGCGATCGCCGAGGCGGCCGCACGTGGATCGATGTCGGCCTCGCTGAGCTGCGCCAGGCCCATGGCCTCGCCACCGCCTCGCGCTAGCGCTGCGAGAACCGTGATGAGGTCAGCGGCGGTAAGATGCGTCAGCCGCTCACCGAGTTCAGCGAGTGACGCAACGTCGAACGCCGCCTCCAACTCCGCCAACGCGCCGAGCGTGAGGCAAAGCCGCACCTGGCAGTCGTCGACGTCGAGCAGCACTTCGCCGCGCGCCTTGTTGCAAGGTTCACGCATCAGAGCGCCGTGAAGCTCAGCGCGCCGGCGGAGGCCAGTGCGATAGCAAACGCTGCTTCGCCATCATGATCGCCGGAATAGTCGAGCGCTTCAATGAGGAACGGGCCTTCGAGTGTGCCAAAGTCGGGGATCACCAACTGAAACGCCTTCACGGCCTGCGCGAAGAACGCCTGCTGGATCATCAGATCCGACGCGGCGTCTTTGAAGACGCCCGCACCGCTCACGCTCGCGGACTTCACGCCTGCGCCAGCAATCAATTCTCGCCACGCTTCGGGGCTCTCGCCGGAGGTGCCGTCGACGGGACGCGCGTTCAGCGAAATTGTCTTGGCGCGAATCCCCGCAACGGTGACGAAGGCTTCGGGATCCTCGCCATCGCCGATTTTGATCAGGACATCGCGTCCCTTTTGGCCTGACATGAATACTCCTATTCGGGTTCGGTGATGGCTTTGAGCCGCAGCACGCCGTGCGTGGTGCGCCCGTCGCCAGAACGAAAAACGTCGGTGAAGAGTGCAAAGAGCAGCACGAGGCGGCGATCCGCGACATCGAGAGATGCGTTGTGCAGGCAGCCACGCAGCGCAGCGATCACGTCGAGCGCTTCAGCGCGGCCACCGTGACGCGACCAGACATGCAGCGTGACCGCGTGTTCCAACGCCTCGCGATCGCTCGCATCCACTGGCCGGCTCTCGACGCGACCGATGGTGACGTATGGAAAGACAACGTCCGGCGGCGGGTCGTCGTAGAAGCGGGCGCCGACTAGCGCTTCGACCGTGTCACTTTCCATCGCCGCGGCACGAATGGCCGCGGCAAGCGCGACTTCGGCGCTCACAGAGCCTCCTCCTGGCAAGTCAGAGTGATGCGCGGCGCGCCGTCGTCGGCGACGCCGACGATCCGCAGCCGGCGCGCACCCCACGCAATCCGCCAACCAGCACGAACATCGTCGCGACTATTGATCGTCACACGATACGAGGCGATCGAAGGCGAAGTGTCAAAGGCGGGCGCTTCACCGGCGCCGCCCGCTTCGATCTCCGCCCACACGTCGCCTTGGTCGCTCCAGGCGATGGCCGCGCCACCGATCTCATCGGCTACACGCGTCGGGCTCTGCAGCTTCACGCGCGCGCACATGGCGCCGACGACGTCGGTCATAGGCGCACCGGCGCGAACGGGCGCATCAGCGCCCGAGCCGTCTCCGGGATGGCGCCTTCGCCTTGCCGCAGCTCGTAAAGCGCGGCGACGATCTGCAATGTGGCAAGGCGAAGCGCGATTGGCAGGTCGGAAGCTTCCTCGGCGTAACCGCAATCGTACTCGATCTCGATGCCGCCAGCGCTCCGCAGTGTTGCTGGGAAACCCGACGGAAACACCAGGCGCGGACGATCGCGATTGCCTTCGAGGCGGTAGCGTTCTGGATCAATCACGCTTTGCGCGCCATTGTCCGCCGGCAGGCGGACAGCGACGACGTTCGTAACCGGCCCTAACCCCAGCACTGCGCCATGCACGGCATCTCGCCGCCAGATGTCCAAGCTCTCGCGTACGCGCCTTGTCAGCAGCGCGCGGCCGATACCCGCCTCGACAGCCTCACGCGCCGCGCCAATGAGCGTGGCGATGAGGCTGTCTTCGGCGTTGTGATCGACCCGCAGAAAGAGCTTCGCCTCGGCGAGCGAGACGGGCTCGCTCGCCGGAGGCGTTACAATGGTGATGCTCATCAGCTGTCGCCGAACTTAAGCGCCTTGATCGCGTCGAAGTTCTGCACACCGCCGCCGACGCGCTTGGTCACGT
>CADEDT010000053.1 GCA_902826145.1 uncultured Caulobacteraceae bacterium | reverse complement strand
CTTGGCGGCGGGCGATCGCGCCCCGGTCGATGGCGTCATCGAAGAGGGCGTCTCGGAACTCGATTGCTCGATGCTCACCGGCGAGACGGCGCCGCAAATGGCCGTCGCCGGCGGACGCATTCATGCCGGCGCCGTCAACTTGACCCAGCCTTTGGTGATGCGTGCCGCGGCGCGCGTGGAGGACTCTTCGGTTGCCGCGCTGGCGCGCCTCATTGAGGCGGGCGAACAGAACCGCACCCGCTTCGTGCGCTTGGCCGAGAAGGCGGCCGCGCTCTACGTACCGGTCGTCCATACGCTGGCGGCGCTCACGTTCCTGGGTTGGTTGTTCGCTCCGGCGCTGTTGCGGTGGGTAGGCGTCGATATCGCCGATGTCGGCGCACGCACCGCGCTCATGAACGCGATCGCCGTGCTCATCATAACCTGTCCGTGCGCGTTGGGATTGGCGGTGCCTGCCGTGCAGGTGGTCGCCACCGGGCGGCTGTTCAAGCGCGGTGTCTTGGTGAAATCGGGCGATGCGCTCGAACGATTGGCCGCCGCTGATGTGGTCGTGTTCGACAAGACCGGCACGTTGACTTTGGGGCGGCCGAGCTTGGTCGGCGCGCCCGATGCAGAGACCCTGTCGCGCGCCGCAGGTCTGGCTCGCGTTTCGCGTCACCCGCTGTCGCGCGCTTTGGTCGAAGCGGCCGGCGCAGGCGCGGCGGTGAAGGGCGCACGCGAAATTCCGGGCGAAGGCGTCGAAGCTGAGGTGGAGGGGGTGCTGACGCGCTTGGGCCGGCGCAGTTTCGCAGCGCCCGACGTGGACGATGTTGGGGATGCAGCCTCGGAACTTTGGTTTTGCGCATTGGGCGAAGCGCCGGTGCGCTTTGCCTTCGCGGATGCATTGCGCGCCGATGCCGCCGACACGATCGCCGCGCTGCAACGGCGCGGGCTAAGCGTTGAGCTGATCTCGGGCGATCGCGCCGGCGCAGTAGAAGCCGCCGCTCTGGGCGCGGGCATCCGTCATTGGCGCGGCGGCGTGCTGCCCGGCGACAAGGTCGCGCGCGTGAATGCGCTGCGCAGCGCCGGCAAGCGGCCATTGATGGTGGGTGATGGTCTCAATGATGCGCCGGCCCTGGCCGCCGCACACGTATCGGCCGCCCCCGCAAGCGCGCTTGAAGCCAGTCAAGCAGCGAGCGATTTCGTGCTGCAGGGCCCGGGACTGATGGCTCTTGTCGAAGCCATCGACGTCGCGCGCGCCGCGCAGGCGCGCGCGCTTGAGAACCTGCGTTTTTCGGCGCTCTATAATATGATCGCAGCGCCCACTGCGGCGGCAGGGTTGTTGACGCCGTTCATCGCCGCACTCGCTATGTCTGGATCCTCTCTGATCGTGACGCTCAATGCGCTCCGGCTTCAGCTCGGGAGTACGCGATGGACATCATGATCTTCCTGATCCCGGCGGCCGTTGCGCTCGGCGCCTTGGGACTAGCGGCGTTCTTCTGGAGCTTGCGGTCGGGACAATATGAAGATCTCGACGGCGCCGCCGAACGGATTCTGATTGACGACGACGAGGCCTGAGGCTGCCGTCTAGGGCGCATCGGCCGGCGCCTCTTGGATCGAGTCGAGATACGTAATGAGCGCATCGACATCGTCAGGCGCGAACGCAAATTGCGGCATGGCCGGATGGCCGACGCTGATCCCCTCGGCCAAGGCTTCTTCGAGATTGGCCACGCGATAGTTGCGCGACAGTGTGCGGAATGGGGGCGCTTCCGGCGCGGGGCTTTCGCCGGCGCGCCCGGTTGCGTGGCAGGCGCCGCACTGAGTTTGTGCAATCTCGCCGCCGCGCGCTTCGATGGCGGCGCGCGAAGCCGCCTCGGGCCTGCCGGCGCATGCGCTCGCCATTGCGAGGGCCGCCAGTGTCAAGATGAGCCTGTTCATGCCAACCTCCGAAGTCGCAAAGCTTGACACAAGGGCGCGGCGCCCGGGAGTCCGCGCCGCGCGCAGGGCTTTCGCTGGCCGGGTGATTGAGAAAGATCAAGTCTGATGTTGATCCGAACCCTCTTATTCTTGGCGGTCCTCGCGCTTCCCGCTATCGCTCACGCCGATCCCTGCGAAGGCGCGCTGCCGCGCCGTGCTGGCGCTACGTTCTCTGGGGTGGTGCGCTATGTCGGCGATGGCGACAGTCTTTGCGTTGGCCAAACAAGCGATGCCGGCGCCTGGATTGAAGTGCGGCTCGCCGATTTCGACGCGCCCGAGCTCAATGCGCAGGGCGGTGCGCGGGCGAAGGCCACGCTCGAACGCATTGCCATGGGCCGCCAAGTAAGGTGTGTCGCTGGCGGCGGGCGCTCCCGCCGCGTTATCAGCTTTGACCGCGTTATTGCACTGTGCCGCATCGGCGATCGCACAATCGGCGATCTCTTGCGTGAAGCAGGCGGTGAAGAAGGTGGTCGATAGAAATTGTGTTGGCCCGCCCGCTCACGTTGGTGCGTATGCCCTACAGCTAGCAGGCCGCACCGTGACTGACGGAGCGGCCTGCCCGGCCTAGCGTTCCGCGCCCGAGGGTGCTGGCAGCCGGCCCTGCAGCGCCTCTGCGCTGCGCCTGAAGCAAGGCATGATTGTCAGAAAAACAGTTTGATCCGCATCAACCGACATCGCGGTGAAGTGACGCATCGAGCGTGCGCGCGGCGCGTCCATTCGTCTTCTTCTCACGTCCAGATTGGATTGATGCAAATCAAGCTGCGCTGTCGTCTGATAGCTATGCTTGTTGTGGCGCTCGACGGGGGAAGCCAATCGGAGCCGATCATGACGGGAAGCAATCGGTCCACGGCGCCCAATGATGTCCTTGAAATGCTCCTCCAGGAGCATTCGAAATATCGGGATATGTGCGCGGATCTGGAGCGATTGGCGGCGGCGGAAGTCTTTGACGCCGCTGTTGTGGCAAAGCTAGCAGAGATTATCCGCTCTGATTTCACGATGCACGTCTTCGATGAGGAGCAGGGACTGTTTCCGTTGCTGCGCCAGCGCTGCTTGCCTGAAGACGACATCGAGTTGCTGTTTCAGCGCCTGAGGCGGGAGCACGCCGAGCGCTCGGACACCCTAGCGCAGGCTCGTATTGCCCTGCTCACATCCTTCACCGAGGCGCGACCGCTGTCTCAAATTCCTGGCGCGGCGGAGACACTGCGTGCGTGCGCCGATGGTCTGCGCCGTCTGATGGTGCTGGAAGATGATGTCATGATCCCGTTGGCGCGCAAGCGCCTGTCATCGGCCGATCTCGCAACCTTGGCGGCGCGGCTTGCCGGCCGGCTTCCCGCCCGTTCCGCGAAACACTAGCGGCGCCATTGTGATCATCAGGTTTCCGCGACAGCGAAAATCTTGTCGGGATTCATTATGCCCTGCGGATCAAGCGCGGCCTTGATATCGGCCATGAGGTCGACCGCCTCGCCCAGTTCGGCGCGCAGCGCCGCGCGTTTGCCGAGGCCAATTCCATGTTCACCGGTGCAGGTGCCTCCGGCGGCGATGGCGCGTGCGACAAGCGCATCGTTGAAGCGTTTGGCAGCTGACACTTCATCGGGTGCTGCGGCGTCGATCAGCAGCACAACGTGGAAATTGCCGTCGCCGACATGGCCTAAGACGACAGCGGGAAAGCCGAGCGCGCCGATCTCGTGTTTGGCGGCCTCGACACACGACGCCAGCGCGCTGATCGGCACACACACATCGGTCGACCACGGGCGCGCGCCCGGACGGAGCGAGAGGGCCGCGAGACCCGCGCGATGACGTGCGGCCCAGAGGTCGTTGCGCGCCTCGGTATCGCTGGCCCAACGAAAGGCGCCGCCGCCATGAGTGTCGGCAATCATGCGCGCGCGCTCGGCATAGTGGGCGACGTCATCGGCAGAGCCATGGAATTCAAGAAACAAGGTATCGGCTTCGGCGTGGTGAGTGGCGAAAGCGCGGTTGACCGCCCGCATCGTCAAGGCGTCGAGATATTCCGCGCGCGCCAGCGGCAGGCCGCATTGCACGGCTTCGATGACGGTCGATACGGCGCCAGCTGGTGAGGCGAAGGTGCAAACCGCGGCGCTCATCGCTTCGGGGATGGGATGGAGCCGGAGCGTCAGATCGGCGATGACGCCGAGCGTGCCTTCGCTGCCGATGAAGAGCCGGGTGAGATCGTAGCCGGCGGCTGACTTACGCGCGCGGCTCGCGGTGCGAATGACGCGCCCGTCCGGGGTCACCACGGTGAGGCCG
Organism: uncultured Caulobacteraceae bacterium; assembly: GCA_902826145.1. Classification (GTDB taxonomy): domain Bacteria; phylum Pseudomonadota; class Alphaproteobacteria; order Caulobacterales; family Aquidulcibacteraceae; genus Vitreimonas. The sequence goes on along the minus strand of CADEDT010000053.1, from coordinate 17,058 downwards.
AGCACGTTTTCACGCATGCCGCCGTATCGCAGGGTGGTTGTGCCCGAGGCGCGCGTTGCGGCCATGCCGCCCAAGCTCGCATCGGCGCCGGGATCAACGGGAAAAAAGAGGCCGCTATGGCGCAGATATTCGTTGAGCGCGACGCGCGTCAGGCCAGCCTCGACCGTGCAGTCCTGATCCTCGCTGCTCAGGCGCAGCACATTCTTCATGGCCGAAACATCGATCGAGACGCCGCCGCGGGCGGCGCCAACATGGCATTCGAGCGAAGTGCCTGCGCCAAAGGGAATGATCGGCGTTGCGTGCGCGGCGCAGGCGCGCACGGTTTCGACGATTTCGCTCAAGCTCTGCACGGCGGCGACGGCTTGCGGGGGCAGCGCGGGCAGATGCATGCCGCCGCCGCCATGATGAGCGCGGACAGCCTCGGCGCGGCTGAAACGCGCGCCGAGCAATGCGTCGAGGCGCGCGACGAGATCGGCGGGAAGATCGTTCATGGCAGCATCACTTCGATCAAACTGGGGCCTTCAGCGGCGAAGCTGGTCTCGAGAGCGGCCGCGAGCCCCGCGGGCGTATGCACGCGCTGGCTCGGCACGCCGAAGCCCCGCGCGATCTCGCAGAAGTCGATGGCCGGCCGGCGCAGATCGAACAGCGCGGCGGCCGCCTCGGAGCGTTGATTGACGCCGGCGCGCATCATTTCGAGGCGTAGAATGGCGTAGGCGCCGTTATTGAGGATGACGTTGGTGACGTTGAGGCCTTCACGCGCCTGCGTCCACAGCGATTGGATCGTATAGAGCGCGCTGCCATCGGCTTCGAGCGCCACGACGCGCCGATCGGGACAGGCGATGGCTGCGCCGACCGCAAGCGGGAGCCCGATGCCAATCGAGCCGCCGGTCAAGGTCAGCCAATCGTGCGGCGCGGCGTCTGCGGCTGCCTCATAGCAATAAAGTCCAGCGGTGTTGGATTCATCGCAAACGATCGCGTCAGCGGGCAGCATGGCGGCGATGCATTGGGCGAGCGCGCCAGGATCGATGACGCCATTGGTGGCGGGGCGCGCCGGCGGCGCCGCTAGGCGTCTTACGGCGGGCTTCGACGCCTTTGTGGTTTCGGCAAGCGCTCTGAGCGCGTGCTCGGGATCGGCGCCTGGCGCGACAAGTTCGATCACCCGCGCTTGCGCCGGAGCGAGCTGCTCGGGCCGGCCGGGCAGAGCGAAGAATGCGACCGGGTGGGCGGCGCCGGCGAGAATGAGCGTCTGCGCGTTGGCGAGGACCGCGCTCGCCATTTCGCTAAGATAGGGGAGGCGCTTCAAACCCGCACCCGCGCCGGCGCGGCGCACGCGCGCCGGAAAGGTCTCAATCAAGACAAGGACGCCGCTTCTCTCGCCAATGCGCTCTGCGGCGGCGCACGCCTCTTGCGACAACAAGCGTCCGCCCAACAACAAGACGCTGTTTGGACCGAGCGCCCGGGCGGCGTCATCGAGCGAGGTGATGTCGCACGCCGTGTGCGCAGATCGCACCGCAGGCGCAGCCGCGGGCTCTTCCTCACTCCATGCGACGTCGGCAGGCAGCACGAGCGCCGCCGGGCCGCTTTCGCGCGCCGCCGCGATGGCTTCCTGGCCGAGCGTCAAGAGTTCGCGCGGGTGCGCCGCCGTTTTCAGCCAAGCCGAGACAGGACGCGCGAGCGAAGCGATGTCGCTGGCGAGTGGGGGATTATTGGCGCGATGATAGGTAGCGTGCTCGCCAATGAGCGAAACGATCGGCGTCTTGGCGCGAAACGCATTGTGCAGATTGGCCGACGCGTTGGAGAGCCCCGGACCCAAATGCAGAAGCGTCAGCGCCGGGCTTTGCGCCATCCGCCCATAGCCGTCGGCAGCGCCTGCGGCGACGCCTTCGAACAAGCACAGAACCGGACGAATGGCGGGAACGGCGTCGAGCGCAGCGACCAGGTGCATTTCCGATGTGCCCGGATTGGCGAAGCAGGCGCGAACGCCTTCGCGCGCCGCCAATTCAAGGAGCCTCTGCGCTGCTTTCATGCGGGCGTTCTCCGATGATCTTAGTGGCGCAGGCTGGCTTCAACCAAAGTACGCGCGCCGGGCGCGAACGCCATTGCGCGTAGGCCAGCGCCGCGGACAAGACGCGCGAGCGGACGCTCATCGCTATAGAGCCGCGCGAGCGCATTGGTGGCGGCAAAGAGCGGCAAGGTCGCCCGGCGGTGCCCGCGCTCGTAGCGCCGCAAACCCGCCGGATCGGCGATGTCTTGCTTGCGCCGCACCGCGTTCAGGATTTCTGAACTCAAGGCAAAGGCGCCGCGGAGGCCGAAATTGAAACCATGCGCCGTGACCGGATGCATGCCCACCGCGGCGTCGCCCAGAAGTGCGAAACGGCGCGCAACGAAGCGGCTCGCATACGCGGCAACAAGCGGGTAGCAATGGCGCACGCCCTCGGCCGTGATGGCGCCCCAGCGCCGCTGTGTGCGACGCTCCACTTCCCGCGCGAACGCCGCGTCGTCGAGAGCGGCGATCTCGGCTGCGGATTTTGCGTCGAGAGTCAGGATGAACGACGAGCGTTTGCCGGTGAGCGGCAGCATGGCGATGGTTTGACCGTGGTCGAACCATTCGGTGGCGACCCCGGCGTGCGGGCGCGAATGAGCGATGCGCGCAACCAACATGGTGCGGCCGAAATCCAACATATAGGCGCCGATGCCTTGCGCCTGGCGCAGCGCCGAAAACCTCGTGTCGGCGGCGACGACGAGCTTGCCGGCGAGCACGCGCCCATCGCTGAGACGCACGCGCGCGCTTTGAGCATCGACGCCGGCGAGGACAGCTTCGGCGCTCGCATAGAGGTCGCAATTGGTCTGGGCGCGCACGCGCTCGAACAAAACCCGCCGGATCGCCGCGTTCGGTGCGAGGGCGCCGAGCGGGGCTTTTCGGCTGCGGTCGGCGAAGCCCAGCACGAAGGAAGACGCCCCATCCAACACTTCAGCGCGTATGAGCGGCGAGATTTCCTCGTCGCGGAAGCTAGGCCAAACGCCGAGCGCTCGCAGGCGCTCGATTGAATGTTGCGTCAGGGCGATCTCGCGTCCGTCGTCGGCCGGTGCGGCGAGCGAGGCTTGGCTCGTCTTGTCGATCAAGGCGATCTTGAGCGGTGCATGCGCGAGGCGTGCGACAAGGCTTTGTCCGGCGGGTCCTGCGCCGACAACGATCAGATCATAGTCGCGCACCGCGTCCATCCGTCTCATCCCGCCGCGCGCCGGCGCAGTAGGAGCGGGGCGTAAACCACTGCAAACCACACGAAGGCGCCGCCCCAAAGCAAAGCTGAGCAGGCCAGTACGTGCACGTAAATGTCGGCGAACAACGGCGCGAGCACACGCAAGAGGGCGCCAAGATTGACGAGCACATAGATGGCGCTGATGCGCGCATCGGCGGTCAATGCTTGGCCGGTATGGCCGAGACTGGCCCGCGTCATCACCGCAAGCGTCATCACGCCAAAGCCGCCGGCGGTGAGGGCGTGCAAGCCCGACGCAGCCGGAACGGCGCCGCCGGAAACGATGGCGGCGCCCATCAAGAACAATCCGGTTGCGAGCCATCCATAGCCGGCGTGAAGCACAAGCACGAGCGGCTCGGCGCCGGTGCGCCAGCCCCGCCAGCGAATGAGGCGCGCCAAATTGAGCCCGCCCGCCAGCGTTAGCATTACGCCGGAAGCAAACGCTTGCGGGGCGCTGACCCACAGCGCTAACGCAAGCGCCGTCACAACAAGCGTCACGATGTCGAAACGCGATTGCGGCGCGGGCTCTGGCGTGAGCCGGCGCTTGGCCATCCAATTGCGGGTGAAACTCGGCACAATGCGTCCGCCAATCAAGGCCACCAGCATGGTGACGACGCCGACGCCGATGCGCTCGCCGAGGAGGCCGAGCGAAACATCGCCGCCCGGCGCGTGCGAGAGCACGTTGGCGACGCCCAGGATCGAAAGCAGCACCAGCACCTTCATGTTGCGCACATTGCGCCCGGCGATGATCTCGCGTCCGATTACGGCTGCGAAGACGAAGAGGAAGGCTGCGTCGATGAAGGGCGCCGCAGCAAAGCCGGGAACGAGCATGGCGACGCGGCCCGCGCACCAGAGCAGCACCAATGCCGCCAACGGGGTCCCCGCCACCGGCAAGCGTCCCGTCCAGTTCGGCACTGCGGTCAAAAGGAAGCCCGCAATGACGCCGCTCAGATAGCCGAACAGCATTTCGTGCGCGTGCCAATCGCGATCGAAATGGGAAGCTGGAAGCCAGCCAGCGAACGCCGCGACCCAGATCGGAACCGCGAAGGCCGCCCACAGCGCCGCGAACAGAAAGAACGGGCGAAAGCCCATGCTGAACAAGGCGGGCCCGCTATACCTGCGGTATGTCTCGGCGGTGCTGGTCATAGTCATCATCTAGATCGCGCGGGAATGGTTCGTAGCCGCTTTGGCGGCGTAGGCGTCAAACGCCATCGCCGCGAGCCGGCAGAATTGCCGCATCGTTGCCGGCACGCGAATGATGTCGCCGTCGATTTCGACGAGACCTTCCGCCGCCAAGGGCGCGAGCGTTTCGAGCGCGTCGGCAAAGACGGTTCTGCCGCCCCATGGGCCTAGATCGACTTCGAGATCGCACATGATCGCCTCAATGATGGCGCCGCGGCGCGCGTCGTCGGCGCTTTGCACATGCCCACGTTGAATCGGCAAATGGCCGAACTCGATGGCGCGCCGCCATGCGCCCACAGTGGCGATGTTCTGCGCATAGCCTTGCGGCAGATGCGAAATGGCCGAAGGACCAAAGCCGATGATGGCGTCGCTGTGCGTGGCGACATAGCCCTGGAAGTTACGGGAAAGATCGTGTGCGCGCGCGGCGGCGGCGAGCGCGTCATCCGGGCGCGCAAAATGATCGAGGCCGATGCTCTCATATCCCAAATCGCCCAACATGCGCCGGGCAAGTTCGGCTTGCTCGAAGCGCTCATCCGCGCCCGGCAGCGCGTCGGCGTCGATCAGACGCTGTCGGCGCTTGAACCAAGGCACGTGCGCATAACCGAAGAGCGAAATGCGGTTGGGCTTGAGTTTCGCTGCGAGCTTGATCGAATTGGCGAGATCGGCGCACGATTGGCTGGGGAGCCCGTACATGAGATCGAAGCTCAGATTGTCGAGCCCAGCGCAGCGCAAAGTCCGCACAGCATCGCGGACCTGTTCGAATGGCTGGACGCGTCCGATGGCGGTTTGAACATGGGCGTTGAAATCTTGAACGCCAAGCGAGGCGCGATTGACGCCAGCCGCGACATAGGTCTCAGCGAGTTCTGGTGTGACGTAGCGAGGATCGAGTTCGATGGCGTGGGCGAGGTTCGGCGCGAGATCAAACCAAAAATCGATATGACGCTTGATCAATGAGAATTCAGCGGACGAGAGAATGTTGGGGGTCCCGCCGCCCCAATGCAGCTCGACAACGTTGTGGGACCCGAGCGCGCTGGCGGCGAGGTCGATCTCCATCATCATTGACGTGACGAAGTCAGGAATGTCGCGGCCGCGCGTCAAGAACGTGTTGCAGCCGCAATACGAGCAGAGCTGACGGCAAAAAGGCACATGCAGATAAAGCGAGAGCGTGCTCGTCTCGTTCAGCGCTCCGAGCCAGCCTGAATAAAGCGCGCCGTCGACGCTGGCGTCGAAGTGAGGGGCGCTAGGATAAGATGTATAACGCGGCGCTTGGCGTTCCGCGTAGGGGATGAGGTGCGGATCCATGCGCAGATGATCCGTCGCCGCGCCAAAAAGCCGTTTGATCGGAGTCAAATGCGCGTGCGGCGGATGCGCACAGAAGACCGCTAGAGCGTCAAGGTGTCGACGATCGCGCCGGCGGGCGCGGCAGGCGCGCCAGGGGCGCGCACGACCAGCGCATTGGCGGCCGCCACAACCCGCATCAAAGAGGAATCTTGATCGGCCGCGACCGCCGTCCAGACTTCGGCGTTGTCGCCGATTTGGGTAGTCGCGCGCAAATACGTCTCGCGCGGACCGTTGGCGGCGAGCGCGGTTTGCGTGTGCGCGGGCGTGGTGCGGATAGAAGGGGCGGGGTCGCGTCCGCACAAGGCGTCGAGCAGCGGACGCAGAAAGAGCCGCGCGCAGACGAAGGCCGAAGCCGGATTGCCCGGCAACCCTAGTATGGCTTTGTCGCCGATGCGGGCAAACCAAGTCGGTTTGCCTGGGCGCACGGCGATTTTCTCGAACAGGAATTCTGCACCGAGCGCACGCGCCGCCGGGCGCGCATGGTCGTGATCGCCGACCGAGGCGCCGCCGACGACGACGACCAGATCGTGTTGATCGAGCGCGGCCTTCATGGCGCTGGCGATGCCGCTTTCGTCGTCGGCCAACGGCGCCGAGGTGGTCGTGCGCGCGCCCCAGCTTTCAGCCAAGGCGGCGAGGGCAAAGCTCATGGAATCGAAGATCTGCTCCGGCGCGGGCGTCTGGCCGGGCGCCACAATCTCATCGCCGCCAGAGAGAATGGCGACGCGTGGCGTGCGTGAGACGAGGAGGGAGGGACGTCCGGCGGCGGCCGCGAGCGCGAGCCCTGGCGCCTCGATCAGGCGCCCCGGCGCCAGCAACAGCTGGCCGCGGGCAAAATCGACGCCGGTCGCGCGCACATGGCGGCCGTGCTCGACCCGCGGCGCGAGAACGCAATCGCCGTCGCGTTCGGCGTCTTCCTGGATGAGGATAGCGTCGGCGCCCTCCGGCAAGGCGGCGCCCGTGAATATGCGGGCGCATTCCCCAGCGCTCAAGGCGCGCTTGAGCGCGCGCCCGGCGCCGGCTTCGCCAACCAGCTTCAGACGGCCAGGCGTGTCTGCGGCCCGGAGCGCATAACCATCCATGGCGGACGCCTCGAACGGGGGATGAGCGCGCTCAGCTATGATGGCTTCGCGCAAGGTGCGCCCGCGCGCGAAGCGCAAGGCGATGCGTTCGCTGGCAAGCGGCCTTGCGCCGTGCAGCATGAGTGCGCGCGCCTCGGCGACGCTGATCATGAGGCGTCCCGCACGTAGTCGCCGCTGGCCCCGCCGTGCTTCTCGATCAGCACGATCTCCTCGATGCTCATGGCGCGGTCGATCGCCTTCAACATGTCATAGAGCGTAAGACAGGCCAGCGAGACAGCGGTCAGCGCCTCCATCTCGATTCCGGTTTGTGCGATCGTGCGCGCGTGGGCGGTGACCACAAAGCCCGGCAGATCCGGATCGGGCGTCGCCTCCACTTTAAGGCTCGTCAGCGCAATCGGATGACAGAGCGGAATAAGCTCGGCCGTGCGCTTGCCGGCCATCAATCCGGCGATCTCAGCGATCGCGCGCACATCGCCCTTGGGGCCATCGCCGGCGATCGCGCGCTCAAGCGTTGCGCGTTGCATTCGAATGCGCCCGCGCGCGATCGCGTCGCGCGCGGTCGCCGGTTTGGCGGCGACATCGACCATGCGGGCGCGGCCTTGGTCGTCGAGATGCGTCAAACGATCGTTCATCTCAGCTCTCCGTCAAGCGCGGCATGATTTCGACCAGATTGCAGGGCGTGTGACGGCTGTCCAATTGCCAGCGGATGATCTTTTCCCAGCCGTCGCGGCAGGCGCCGTTTGAGCCGGGCAGCGCGAACACGAACTTGCCGCGCGCGACCCCGGCGCAGGCGCGTGATTGCAGTGTCGAAAGACCGACGCTTTGATAGCTCAGCATATGCCAGACGACAGCGAACCCCTCGATCTCCTTGTCGAACAGAGGCCGAAGCGCCTCGGGCGTTACGTCGCGCCCGGTGAGGCCGGTGCCCCCGGTTGAGATGATGACATCAATGCCGGAATCGCCAAGCCAAGCATCGATGCGGGAACGAATGGCGCTGACATCGTCACGCACCAAGGCGCGCGCTGCGATGTGATGACCATCACCGGCGATGAGATCGGCGAGCAGGCGCCCGGAGGTGTCGCTCTCGGTGTCGCGCGTGTCGGAAACCGTCAAGATGGCGACATGCACCGGCTTGAAAGGCAGCGTCTCGTCGATGCGGCAAGCGTGTGCGTTCATTCTTCGTGCTCCTCGCGGCGGGCATAGTCCTGCGCCGTGGGCTCGATCCAACGCGCGCCAGCAGGCCCAAGTTCGCGCTTCCAAAACGGTGCGTCAGTCTTCAAGCGATCCATCAATTCTTCGGCGGCGGCGAACGCGGCGGCGCGATGAGCGCTCGCGACGGCGACAAGCACAATGGCTTCACCCGCAGCGATGGTCCCGACGCGGTGGATGACAAGGATCTCGCCCACGCCGTGTTTGGCGCCGACGCCGTGCGTCATGCGCTCAACTTCGCGCTCAGTGAAGCCCGGATAATGATCGAGTTCGAGCTGTTCCACGGCGCTGTCCGCACTCTTATTGCGGCAATAGCCGATGAAGCTCGCCAACGCGCCTGAGCCGGTGTCGCGGCGTGCGGCGAAGCCGGCGAGTTCGGCCTCCGGCGAGAACGCCGCGCGCGTGATAGCGACACTGATCATGCCGCCAGCGCCGCGGCGGCGATGGCGAGCACGACGCCGAGCACGCGCAGGACGCCTTTCTTGTCGAGACCGAGCAGGCTCCACGTGGTGCCGATCAACGCGCCGGCGAGGGCGGCGAGCGCAAGCCATGGCAAATAGGCAGGCACGAGCGCGAGCGAGGACATGCGTCCGGCGAGTCCAGCGAGGGAATTGACGACAATGAAGCAGGCGGCGATGCCAGTCGCACGTTGTGGGTCGGCCCAGCCTGCGAACACCAGGAGCGGCGAGAGATAGACGCCGCCGCCAATGCCCGTGAGGCCAGCGAGCGCGCCCAAGGCCGCGCCAGTGGGAAGTGCGATCAGCGGCGATGGCGGCGCGCTCGGTTTGACGGCGTCGATTTGCGGCCAGAGCAGATAGCGAAGCGCCGCTAACGCGAGCGCCGCCGCCAGCAAAGGCCGATAGATGTGCTCGGGCACCTCGATGCGCCCGGCAAGAAAAGCCGCTGGAATCGCGGCGAGAGCGAATGGCCAGAACACGCGCCAGTCGAAGCGTCCCGCGCGGAGATAGCGCCACGCACCCAAGCCGGCGACGAGAATGTTGAGCACGAGCGCGGCGGGACGCACTTCCTCCGGCGCAAGTCCCGAGAGCGCCATCAGCGCGATATAAGCAGAGGCTCCGCCATGGCCGACCGATGAATAGAGTGCGGCTGCAACGGCGATGGCGAGGCTCAAAAGGAGCAGCGTCTCGTTCAAGGGCTAGCCTCCGCTCAAGGGCGGCATGAATGCAATTTCCTCGGCGCCCTTCACGGATGCATTGTCATCAATAGAGATGACGTGATTGACGCAGGCGCGGATCGAACGGCAGCGCAAAGCGTCACCGAGCACTGCATCGTCACGGCCGATCCAGGCCCGGAGATCGGCTATTGTGGCGACGTCGTCGGGAAGATCGATGTCGCGCTCGCCGTGGCCCGCGACATCGCGGAGCCGGCCGAAGAAGAGAATCCGCGTCATCCTCCGGTCACCGACATGTGGCGCACAGTGGCGGGCGTTTTGAGTCTTTCGATTTGGAAATCGTGTCCCTTGGGCCGCAGCGCGATGGCCGCGTCGATCGCGGCGTGCAGCGTTTCCTCATCGGCTGCCTCCCGCAACGGCGCGCGCAGGTCGACCGAAGTCTCATGTCCTAGGCACAGATAGAGCCTGCCTGCGCAGGTGAGACGCACGCGCGAGCAGCCTTCACAGAAATTGTGCGTCAGTGGGGTGATGAAGCCCAAACGTCCGCCGGTGTCTTCGACTCTCACATAGCGGGCGGGGCCGCCGGTGCGATCCGGCAAGTCGGTAAGCCGCCAGTAACTCGTCATATCTTCGCGCACGCGCGTGAGGGAGAGGAATTGATCGGTGCGATCCTCGTCGATCTCGCCGAGCGGCATGGTCTCGATCAAAGTGATGTCGAAGCCTTGCCCGTGCGCCCACTTCACCAGGTCCGGTATTTCGTGCGCATTGTCGTGCTTGAGCGCCACAGTGTTGATCTTGATCCGGAGGCCGGCGCGCTGCGCTGCGGCAATGCCGTCCAGCACTTGGCTCAAGCGATCGCGGCGGGCGATGCGCGCGAAGGTCGTCGGGTCGAGGGAATCGAGCGAAACATTGACACGGCGGACGCCCGCGGCGAACAGAGGCTCGGCAAACTCGGCAAGCTGCACGCCATTGGTGGTGACGGTGATTTCGTCGAGGCCGCGCCCAAGATGGCGTCCGACATTGTGCAAAAGGTCGAGGAAACCGCGCCGGACCAGTGGCTCACCGCCGGTGAAGCGCAAGCGGCGCACGCCGCGCGCTACAAAGACGGCGCACAAGCGATCGAGTTCTTCAAGCGTCAGCAACTCGGCGCGCGGCAGGAATCGCATGCGCTCGCTCATGCAATAGACGCAGCGCAGGTCGCAGCGATCCGTCACCGATACCCGCAGATAGGTGATGGCGCGCCCGAACGGATCGATCAGCGGGTTCATGGGCGCTGCTCCAAAGCGGCGAGTTCGTCGCGAGTATTGGCGTTGGTGAAGGCGCGATCGTCGTCAAATCGAACGGCGACCGCCCCACACGCGGCCAGCATCTCGCGCACTGCGGGATGGTCGCCCGTGCGCAAGCGCGCCTCGATCAGCTCAAGCGTGTCGATGCGCCACAACGCGCAGAGCGGATGGGGTCCCTGCGGGGTGAGAGCGTAAGCGGCGCGCCCCGCGCCGATCTCGGTGCGTAAGCGCTGAACGAGATCGCCCGGCAGGAGCGGGGCGTCGCACGGGGCGGTGGCGAGCCAGGCAAGGCTGCGGGGTTTTGCCCATCGAAGCCCTGCGGCCACGCCGGCGAGCGGCCCCTCGGGCCAAGCGGGATCGTCGTAAACAACGTCACATCCGCGCGCGCGCGCGTGCGCTTCAGCGCCAGAGCCTGGGCGCGCGCTCACGACGAGGGCAGCAAGTGGTTCGAAGGCGCGCGCGCAGGCGTCCATCAGCGGCGCGCCGCGAAAGGGCGCCATCGCTTTCTCTTCGCCGAAACGCACCGAGCGGCCGCCGGCGATGAGGAGGCCGGCTATGTCGGTCAAAGACGCGCTCACGGTTTTTGACGCGTGTAGTCCTGTATCCACGTCAATCCCCGGATTGCGTGCGGCCAGCCCAAAGTGGTGATGGCGAGATAGGCGACGTGATGCAATTCGTCGGGCGTGATGGACTCGTCCAAGGCGCGCCGCGTGTGCGAGTGCGCAGCGCCCTCCGAATTGGCGGCGATGGCGAAGGCCAGGTTGATCAGCCTGCGTGTCTTGGCGTCGAGCGGTCCGGCTTCGCTCGCCGTCTCGCCAAGCTGATGCAGCGCCTTCCATAGGTCGGGGTGATCTTGCGCTACTCTGCCAGCGGCGCCGGGCAGATCGTCCGGCCGAGGTTCTGATGTCATGACGACCTCTCTTTTGGGATGGCCGAATGAAACGCGCCGATGGCGCGCGGTCAACGATAGCGGCGCCCGTCATTGAGATTCTGACCGGTTCCATTCCGACGACCAGACCTCGGCGTCGGCGTCGGCGACGATATCGCCATTGCGCGGCGCATGATTGTCGATGAGCGGGTCGGGTTTGGCCAATTGTTCCAGGGCAGGAAGGTTGGCGAGGGTGACGACGGCGCCCTGCACAGTGACGCCGCATTTTTGCAGCGCCGAAAATGAGCGCGAGAGACTTTCGGGCGTCATGCCAAGCAGCGAGGCCAACACCCGTTTTTCATGATGCAGTCGCACGACGCTGCCGGAATTGTCGGCCGCGCGCAGCGCCAACAGATAATTGGCCAGACGTTCGGTGCTGTTGCGCAGCTTGGTGTTTTTCACATTGCGGACGAGGCCGCGGTAGCCGCCGGCGAGATCGCGCGACACAGCCATGGCGAAACGGCTATCGAGCCGCATGGCGGTGCGGATCGCATCGCCCGGAATCATCAAGATCTCACAGCGGTCGAGGGTGCGCGCGGACATAAGCGCGGTGGCGTCGAGAACGACGGCGGCAAGAATGAACGTCGAGACCGGTCGTAGGATGGCGAGCACGGTTTCGCGGTCGTTCCAAGTACCGTGGAGCTCGACCTGGCCGTCGAGCAAGACATAGAGAAAATCGACCGGATCGCCTTCGAGCAGAAGCATGGTCCCGGTGGGGAAGCGCTGCAGATGTGCGCCGGCGGTGGCGACGCGAAAGGTGTCGGGTCCCACATCCGCGAACAGCGGCAGCGACTTCACTCTGTCGATGTCAGCTGCGCGCACGCGCATCACCCTCCGCACGATGTCGCGTTGGTTGTGGCGTAATCCGGCGCACTTCCAATTGATGCAAATCAAATGACGGCCTGCGCCAAAACCGGCGCGCTGGGAGAACGGGGGGTCGCTTGATATTTCGCAAGTCGCCAGTCTGGCATTGGTCAATCAGGCCGAAGGCTGGCGCCACAAGCCACGCGTTTTTCACAGCCCGGCTGGCGTTGACTTGATCTGCATCAAACCATTTCGGTTCGACTTGCGGCTCTTGTAGGCGCGCGCCGCACGTTTCGGCCGGCGCGAGCCCGGGGCATGGACATGAATGTGCGTGAGCAGGTTGCGCGGCAAGACGGCGCCGACGGCGCGCTGTGGCTCAGCACCATCGCTTTCACCGCCTGTTTCGCGGTGTGGACGATCTTCTCCATCATCGGCGTGCAGATTAAGGATGATCTGGGTCTAAGCGAAACGCAGTTTGGTTTGCTGATCGGCACGCCGATCCTCACCGGCTCGCTCATTCGTCTGGTGTTGGGGGTGTGGACCGAGCAATTCGGCGGGCGCCTCGTCAATCTTATCGTCATGCTCGCGGCCGCGGGCGCCACCTATCTTCTGTCATACGCGCAGACGTATCCCCAATTCCTGATCGCAGCGCTTGGCGTCGGCATTGCCGGAGGCTCGTTTGCGGTTGGCGTCGCCTACGTTTCCAAATTCTATCCCGCTGGCAAACAAGGTACTGCGTTGGGCATTTTCGGCGCCGGCAATGTCGGTGCGGCGGTCACCAAGTTTCTGGCGCCGTTCGTGTTGATCGCGTTTGGCTGGGAGAGGGTGGCGCAATATTGGGCGATCGGCCTTGTCGTCATTGCGCTCATCTTCTTCTTTTTCACCAAGGACGATCCAGAGCTGATCGCGCGCCGCAAGAGCGGTGCGCGTCCGCGTCCGATGCTGCAGCAATTTGCGCCGCTGAAAAACGTGCAAGTGTGGCGTTTCTCGCTCTATTATTTCTTTGTCTTCGGCGCCTTTGTCGCGTTGGCGCTTTGGCTGCCGCGCTATCTCGTCGGCGTCTACGGGCTGGATCTGAAGACGGCGGGCATGGTGGCGGCCGCGTTCTCGGTGCCGGCGTCGCTCTTTCGCGTCTATGGCGGGCATTTGGCCGACAAGGTCGGCGCGCGGCAGGTCATGTATTGGACGTTCCTGGTCGGCATCGCGACCACGTTCTTGTTGTCATATCCCCCGACGAGCTACGTCATCGACGGCATCGAGGGCCCGATCGCGTTTCGACTGGAAACCGGCCTCATCGGGTTCACTGTTCTCGTCTTCGTGCTCGGCTTCTTTATGAGCTTGGGCAAAGCCGCGGTGTTCAAGCACATCCCGGTCTATTATCCCAAGGATGTCGGCGCTGTTGGCGGCCTTGTGGGCATGATCGGCGGCTTGGGCGGCTTCGTGCTGCCGATCGCCTTTGGGATGATGAACGATCTCACCGGGATTTGGACCAGCTGCTTCATGCTGCTTTTCCTGATCGTGGCGGCGTCGCTGGTTTGGATGCACTTCGCCATCCGGCAAATGGAGCGCGATGCGGCGGGCGTAGCGCTCGACGCGCTGCCGCAATTCCCGGAAATGCAACCGATCCACGAGCCGGCGAAACACAGACCGGCGATGGCGGGCCTGATCGAGGAATGGCGCCCGGACGATCCGGTGTTCTGGAACGAGAAGGGGCGGGCGATCGCCGCACGTAATCTGTGGCTCTCTGTGCCGGCGTTGTTCTTGTCGTTCGCCGTGTGGATGGTGTGGTCGGTGGTGGTGGCGAAGTTGCCGAGCATCGGCTTTGCCTACACGACCGACCAATTGTTCTGGCTCGCTGCATTGCCCGGCCTGTCGGGCGCGACGTTGCGCATTTTCTACTCGTTCATGGTCCCCGTATTCGGCGGGCGCTTGTGGACGACGCTGACGACCTGGTCGCTCCTGGCGCCTGCACTCGGCATCGGCTTTGCCGTCCAGAGCCCTGAAACGCCCTATTGGATCATGTTGGGGCTTGCGCTTCTGTGCGGCTTGGGCGGCGGCAACTTCGCCAGCTCGATGTCGAACATCGGCTTCTTCTTCCCCCGCGCGGAGAAGGGCAATGCGCTCGCGCTCAACGCAGGCCTTGGCAATCTCGGCGTCAGCGCGATGCAGTTTTTGGTGCCGATCGCCATCACCATGGCCGTGTTCGGCGGCTTGGGCGGGCCGGGGCAGGCGACGGCGGCGGGCGACACGCTTTTCATGCAGAACGCGGGCTTTATCTGGGTCCCGTTCATTGTCGTCTCAGCCTTCATGGCCTGGTTCGGCATGAACGATTTGTCGACCGCGAAGGCCTCGTTCGCCGAGCAATCCGTGATCTTCACGCGCACGCACAATTGGATCATGTGCTGGCTCTACACCGGCACCTTCGGTTCGTTCATTGGCTTCTCTGCGGCGTTTCCGCTGCTCACCAGCACGCAATTCCCGGACGTGAACGTGTTGCAGATCGCCTTTCTGGGCCCCCTGGTCGGCGCTCTGTCGCGGTCGTTGACGGGTTGGGTGGCCGATCGCTTCGGCGGCGCGCGCGTCACGCTCGCGGTGTTCACGCTGATGATGCTGGGCACAATCGGGGTCATCTATTTCTTGATCAACAAGGCCGCGCCGGGCGCGTTCACCGGCTTTTTCGCCTGCTTCATGCTGCTCTTCTTCGCCAGCGGCGTCGGCAACGCATCGACCTTCCAAATGATCCCGGCGATCATGCGTAAGGAGATTGCGCGCCTTAGCCCGTCGACACTGGCCCCGGATCAGGCAAAGCAGGCCGAGAAGGAAGCGGCGGCGATCACGGGCTTCACGTCGGCGATCGCGGCCTTTGGCGCCTTCTTCATTCCCAAGAGCTTCGGCTTCTCGATCGCCGAGACCGGCAACGCGACAGCGGCGCTGATCGGTTTTCTCGTCTTCTACGTTTCGTGCCTCGCCATCACCTGGTTCGTCTATGCGCGGCGCGGGGGTGTGCTGTTCGACATCGAGACGAGAGCCGCTGGGGCGAACGCCGCGAAGATCGCGGCCGAGTAAGGACTAACGAATATGAGCCATACACTCGATCGCCTCGCCTTCTTCACCCGCAAGACCGAACTCTATTCGAGCGGGCACGGCGTCATGAACGATGAAGATCGTTCGTGGGAGGAGGCCTATCGGCGCCGGTGGCAGCACGACAAGATCGTGCGCTCTACCCATGGGGTCAATTGCACGGGCTCGTGCTCGTGGAAAATCTACGTCAAGGGCGGCATCGTCACGTGGGAGACCCAACAGACCGATTATCCACGCACGCGCCCCGATTTGCCCAATCACGAACCGCGGGGCTGTGCGCGCGGCGCGTCCTATTCGTGGTATCTCTATTCGGGCAACCGCGTGAAATACCCGATGGTGCGCGGACGCCTGCTCAAATTGTGGCGCGAGGCGCGCAAGAGCTTGGCGCCGGTCGCCGCGTGGGCCTCGATTGTTGAGAATCCGCAGAAGCGCAAATCCTACACCTCCATCCGCGGCGGCGGCGGATTGGTGCGCTCGACTTGGGACGAAGTCACTGAACTGATTGGCGCAGCCAACGCTTACACAGTGAAGAAGCACGGACCGGATCGTGTGTTCGGCTTCTCGCCGATTCCGGCCATGTCGATGATCTCTTACGCGGCCGGCGCGCGCTATCTGCAGCTCCTGGGCGGGGTGTGCGGCTCGTTTTACGATTGGTATTGCGACTTGCCGCCATCGAGCCCGCAAACCTGGGGCGAGCAGACCGACGTTCCTGAATCCGCGGATTGGTACAATTCGGGCTTCATCCTGGTGTGGGGCTCGAACGTGCCGCAGACGCGCACGCCGGACGCGCACTTCTATACCGAAGTGCGCTATCGCGGCGCGAAGTCCGTCGTCATTACCCCGGACTATGCCGAAGCCTCCAAATTCGGCGATCTCTGGATTTCGGTAAAGCAGGGCACCGATGCGGCGCTCGCCATGGCGATGGGGCACGTCGTGCTCACCGAATTCCATCGCGATCGCGAGGTGCCGTACTTCAAGGATTATGTGCGCCGCTATACGGACATGCCGCTCTTGGTGCGGCTCACCCGGAAGGACGGCCGCTATGTTCCGGAACGCTTGTTGCGCGCCGCCGATTTCGACGATGCGCTAGGCCAATCGAACAATCCGGACTGGAAAACGGTCGGCATCGACGATGCGACGGGTAATCCAGTTGTGCCGACGGGATCGATCGGGTTCCGCTGGGGCGAGCAGGGCAAGTGGAATCTGGAAGAAAAAAATGCCGACGGCGGCGACGTGAAGCTGCGCGTGGGCCTCAAAGATGCACACGATGAAGTGGCCGAAGTGCTGTTTCCTTACTTCGCCAACACCGCCGCCAACGGCTTTGCCTCGACCGACCACCCCGACACCTTGATGCGCCGAATTCCGGTCAAGCGTCTGGCGCTGAAGGACGGCGAGACGCTGGTCGCGTCAGTCTATGATCTCTTCCTGGCCAATTACGGCGTCGATCAGGGCTTCGGCGGCGAGCACCTGCCCACATCCTACGATGATATCGATCCTTATACGCCGGCTTGGGCCGAGCAGGTGACGACCGTGCCGCGCGAGCAAATCATCGCCGTGGCGCGAGGCTTCGCCAGCAACGCCGAAAAGACCAATGGCAAGTCGATGGTGATCATCGGCGCTGCGATGAACCATTGGTATCATATGGACATGAATTATCGCGGGGTGATCAATCTCCTCGCCATGTGCGGCTGCATCGGTCAATCGGGCGGCGGCTGGTCGCACTATGTCGGACAAGAAAAATTGCGGCCGCAAACCGGCT
>CADEDT010000052.1 GCA_902826145.1 uncultured Caulobacteraceae bacterium | reverse complement strand
CGACTTCGTCTTCGATCTGATCTTCACGGCAGAAGATGTGCGCGTCGTCCTGCACGAAGGCGCGCACGCGCATGAGGCCGTGCAAAGAGCCGGAAGGTTCATAGCGGTGGCACGCGCCACATTCGGCCATACGTAGCGGCAAATCGCGGTAGCTCTTTTGGCCGAACTTGAAGATC
The DNA here is from genome assembly GCA_902826145.1 of uncultured Caulobacteraceae bacterium. GTDB lineage: Bacteria > Pseudomonadota > Alphaproteobacteria > Caulobacterales > Aquidulcibacteraceae > Vitreimonas. Next base: position 21,209 of record CADEDT010000052.1, on the reverse strand, counting down.
TGGATGTGGCCGGGACAATTCATCGGCTTCAGCGCCAGCTCTTCGCCTTCGACCGTCTCGCACACGAACATGTTGGCGCGATAGTTTTCCCAGTGGCCTGACTTCTCCCAAAACACGCGGTCAAGCACTTGCGGCGTGCGCACTTCGCCGTAACCCGCCGTTTCAAGCCGGCGGCGCAGATACGCTTCGATCGTGCGCCAGAGGATCAGGCCCTTCTCGTGCCAGAACGTCATGCCGCGCCCCTCTTCCTGCATATGGAAGAGATCCATCTGACGGCCGATTTTGCGGTGATCGCGTTTCTCGGCTTCTTCGAGACGATGCAGGTACTCTTCGAGCTGCTTCTCGTCGGCCCAAGCCGTGCCGTAGATGCGCTGCAGCTGCTGATTGTTCTGATCGCCACGCCAATAGGCGCCGGCAAGCTTCATCAGCTTGAAGGCCTTGCCGAGCTTGCCCGTTGAAGGCAGGTGCGGCCCGCGGCAGAGATCGCCCCACTTGTCGCCGTGCGAATAGACAGTGATCGGATCGCCGGGCTTGATCACCTCGTCGATCGTCTCGGCTTTGTAGATTTCGCCGAGCGACTTGAAGTGCTCGATCGCCGCTTGCTTCTCCCAGACCTTGCGAATGATAGGGAGATCGGCGTCGACGATCTCCTTCATACGCTTTTCGATCTTCTCGAAATCGTCCGTCGAGAACGGCTCGGCGCGCGCGAAGTCGTAATAGAAGCCATCCTCCGTCACGGGGCCGAACGTCACCTGCGTGCCGGGAAACAGCTCCTGCACCGCCTGCGCCATCACGTGCGCTGCGTCGTGACGCAGCACTTCGAGCCCATCCGGGCTATCGCGCATGACGAGTTCGATTTTGCCACTGCCTTCCAACGGCCGCGTCAGATCCCACCAAACGCCGTCGATCTTCGCAGCGACGATCTTCTTGGCGAGCGATTTGGAGATGCCCTCGGCAACCGCGAGGGGCGTGACGCCATCGTCATACGATCGCGCGGCGCCATCGGGAAATTTGAGTTCGATCATTGTTGACCTGCTACTGAAGCAAAGAATGAGGAAGCCGCCGCCGGAAACTCCGGCTGGCGTGTGATGTCGAGATGTTCGGCGCGCGGGAATTCGACGTAGGTCACGCGCGCCCCACGAGTTCGCAGCGCATCGTTCAAGCTGCGGCTCAAGCCTACCGGCAGCGTGTCGTCGCGCTTCGCGCCCAGAACAAGGATCGGTCCGCGAAAATTTGCCAACGTGTCGGCGACATCGAACTGCGAGAGCCCTTCATCGACTGAAAGCCGCACAAACGGCACGGCAAACCAAGGCCGCCAGGCTTGCCCGACTTCCAGCGCATTGCGCGCCGTAGCTTCGAGAATGATGCCGTCAGCCGAAGGCGTATCGCGGGCCATGCGGCTGCAGATAAAGCCGCCAAGCGAATGACCCCAGAACACAAGCTGGCGATCCACGGAGCGTTCGACCGCGATCGCCTGCAACGCCGGCGCGCGCGCAGCCAGCGCCGCGGCACTCGGCGCGCCAGGGCTATCGCCGTAGCCAGGATAGTCAAACAGCAGCACATCGCCATACGGCAGCGTCTTCAGCGCGAAGAACACGCCTGAGTGAAAGCGATCACCGGAATTGCCGCCGCAATAGACAATAAGCGGCCTGTTCGCGCCCGGCTTGCTCACCAGCGTGTACGCGAGGCGATCATCGCCCATGCCCGAGAAGCCATGCTCCGCCTGAGCATCGGGTACGACCGCGCGCAACTCGGCAATCGGCCACCGCGACAACGCCTCCACCGAATCCGCAGGCGGCAAGTTCGGCTGCGGACGGAACACAGCGCGATCGTCGATACGAATGTTGCAAGCCGCGACACACGCGGCGAGCGCCAAGCTAAATAGTATCCTCATGGCGCGCCTTCCTGCGAAGGCGGCACAGCGCGCACGCGCCAGCTCCAGTCGCCATAGCGCCAAGGCCGCCACCATGAATTCTTCTTGATCGCAGGCGGCGCCGGATCCCAGCCGTGCCCGCCCCACGGGTGACACCGGCACAAACGCGCACCCGCCATCCAGCTGCCAGCCCACGCGCCATGCATGCGCACGCTATCAGCCGCGTACGACGAGCACGTCGGCAAATAGCGGCAGCCTCGCCCTATGATGGGAGAGAGCGTCCACTTGTAGAGCTGGATAAGGCCTAAAAGGCCCCGCGCAGGAATGCTCGGCGACATCACAACAACAGCGATTTATGAGTTCATGGACCGGGCCAACGCAGCCGCTGCGGCGCGCCCGATCTCGCGCCGCCGGCTTTAATACGTAGTCGTCGTGGTGAAACGCCGGTCCATGTCTGCCGATATACGTGCTTCGCGGGTTTCGCTCAACCCTGCCCCGCTGAGCGATCGACGCGGCGGCACTGCACCTGCGTGAACGCGCCCCAGCATTCGAGGTAAGCCGATCCTGGCATGTCCACGGTGAACTTCGACGCGACATAGTACGTCTCGTAGCGTCCCTGGCCCGCAACAAAGCCAGTGACGAAGTCGACCACGCTGTCGAGCGAGAGCCCAGTGTTCTGCTCGACAGCGCCGGTCTGTTGTTGCGCCTCTGTTTCCATGAAGGCGCGTGCTGCTTCCTCATGCGCTTCGCGCGCCGGCGTCGTCATGAACGCCGCCACGCCAAGCACGATCAGAAGCAGCAAGATACGCAAGGCTTAGCCGCCCGTACGCGTGTCGGCAGCGCGCGAGCACTGCACTTGCGTGAATGCGCCCCAGCAATTTACCACCGGTGTGCTGTCCAGCGTCACCGTGTATTTCGCGGCGACGTAGTAGTTGCTGTAGGCGCGGTCGCCCGCGATCGTGGCGCCGAGGCTCTCGAAGCCCTCCGACACGCTTTGCGGGTCGCTTAGTACCGCATCCGCGCGCTCACGCATCACCGCTTCTTCCGGCTTGGTGAAGTAGCCAGCGACGCCGGCAATGACCAAAAGCAACAAAATCCATTTCATGACAGCGTCCTCCCGACGATCCCCAAGGCGCGCACGCTAGCCGCAAACCCGCGGCCCCGGAAGCGGATCAAGACGCTTTGCCGCGCTTGGAGGTAGCCGGTGGCGCGAAAGCCGCCGAGAGTTTCTTCGGCGCCACGGCGCGCCAGCTCTCATCGAGATAATCGGTGAGCTTTGCGGGGACTTTCGCCTTCGCGGTGAAACTGAAGCTCACCCAGCCCGATTTGCCGAGGCCGTACTCGGTGGGCTTCGCGCCTTTGATCGCAAGCGCTTCCTCGTTGCGGAACGGCAGCTTCATCGAGCACGACCAGCCGCCCCCCTCGTCCTCGCCCATAAACAGGAACGCCTTCTTGCCCGCGACCTTGAACGCGCTGTGACCCCACGGGAAATCTTCGACCGTTTCAGGGAAAGCCAACGCCGCTTTGCGCAGCTCTTTGGCGGCAGGGTGTTTGAGTTTTACCGAAGCTGTCACGGCACAAACACAATCGACATTGAAATCTCTCCGCCGTCGATCGCCACGCCGTCCACAGTTTGCGGGGCCGCTTCAACGAACTCGGCGTAGCGAAGCGCGGCCGCGCCGAAGCCGTATTCGGGAGGAGATTCCTGCACGACACGGCACTGCTCCAGTTTTCCGTCGATCGAGACCAGGCAACGTACGGTTGCTTGTCCGCGCACGCCTCGCTCTCGCGCACGTCTTGGATAGAACCTGTCCAAGATTTCCGCGCTCGGGCGGCTCATCACTTGTGCGGCAATGACCATAGGTGGATTTGTCTGCGGCGCCGTGGACACCGGTGGACCGATTTCGATAGGCGGCCTGACATCCACCATTGGCCCACCCACACCCTCATGCGGAAAAGATTCCACGGGCCGAGCAGACGGCGCGGGAATTTCTGCGCGTCGCGCATCGTCCCGATAGGGATCTACGCGCGCACGCTCGACGGCCCGGGGTACCAAGCGATCCAGTCCGGTGAGCCCGATTGCGGCGCTAAGCCCGCCAAGCATGACAAGCACAATTGCGCAAACACGAAGCCAAGTCAGAGATCTGCCGGAGCGCAGCTCAACAGCCTCGATAGCGTCACTCATGACCTATCGCGCCCCATATCTCCGTTACCGTGACGTAGAGCGTGTCGATCACAAACACGCCGGCGACGAGCACCGCGATCTGCACAATTGGCAGCGCTGAGCGCCACGTGATGCGCGCAAGCAATGTGAGCAGACTCAGCACGAACGCATCCTGCTGTAGGAAGCCGCCAAAGGAGTCTTCGGGCGGGATGAGGAACGCGGTCACAAGAAGCGCCGCGGACGTCAGCCACAGCAGGACACTGATAATGTTCAAGTCGCGCGCTTCGGCATCGTTCAGCGCCGCACCTTCGAGGTGCGGCCCGATCACGTAGAAGACGATGAAAAAGCAAAGAAGCGCGAACGCCAGAAACAGCGACACCACCGCCCCAAGCTGATCTCCGCCGATGCGGATGGGCGCCACATCCACCAGCGATGAGGATTGCAGGGCCGATAGCGCCGCAAGAAACGGCAGCGTGAGAAAAACGACCGAAAGCACGATCGATATGGCGGCATAGTGCCTGGACCAAGCGGGCCCGGCGCCAAGCGATTGCCACGCCGCAACCGTGCTTTGCAAACCAAGCCGGCGGTTCTTCGCGACGACGGGCAGAAAGCCAATCGCAGCCGAGAATGTGACCCAGAGCGTTAGAATGTCTCTTGCATTGTCGTCGACATAGATCGGGAGAAACTCCCCGATAGCGCCGAGAACGCGAGACCAGACCTCGCGCCACAACAAGAGCCATGACTGGCAAACCTGCGCCAAGACGTGGCCGAAATCGAAGACGTCACGGTAGAGAGCCGCAAAAGTGGCGACGGCCGGCAACAACCAGATCGACTCGAGCGATCGCTGTAAGGCCTTCTCGCCGCCCATTGCACACCCCGGGGCCAAGCTACGGTAGACTTGCCGCAGCGTCCATAGCCGGCCGAGGCGCGGCTAGCCCTGAGCCCCCATGCAGCGGCGGTTCTGCGCCGCTGAAACGGTGTCCGCACTAATCCGCACGGTCACAACGTCCCAGCACGAAGCGAACGCGTGCCGCGCGCTGCCGCATTCGCTCATCGTGGCGCTGTGCTGGCATTGGAAGTCTTGCGCCGTGAGATCGGCGATCAACGCCGCTAGCAGCTCACTGCGCGCATAGCGGCTCGCAACGTAGCCTGGCGCGTCAGCGACGAGCGCATCGATTGAGAACGGCGAACGCTCCGGCGTCGCCGCGCAAGCGGCGAGTGCAACGCACAAAACGCCGGCGCGGATCACGCGGCCTTCTTCTGTGCTTGATCGAGCGCTTCAACGGCGGCGTCGAACGCCAGCATCGTGCTTGCGTGGCGCGCGGGATAGTCACGCACGCCTTCGAGGTGACGCAGCTCCCAGAAGCGCCCAGCAGGCGGCGGGCCTTCGCCTTTGAGCATCGCGCGCAATCCGTCGCGCGCCTCGCGGATTTCCTTCGGGGTCGCGCCGATAGCATTCATCGCCAACACGCCCGTCGCCGCCTGCCCCAGCGCGCATGCCTTCGGGTGCACGGCGATCTTGGTCACCACGCCGTCCCTCACTTCAAGCTCAACGGTGACGACCGAGCCGCACACCCGGCTCACCTTGGTCGCCGCCCCGTCCGGCGCGTCGAGGCGCCCGACGTGGGGGATATCGGCGGCCAATTCCATGATGCGCGGGTGGTAGAGGTCGTCCATCCGCCCTTATGTGGCCTTCCTCCGGAGGCAAGCAACGGGCAAAGTCGGCCCGGGAGAGCCCAATGTTGAGACGCACCCTGCTCATCAGCGCGCTTGGCGTTTGGCCGGCGACGGCGTGGGCGCAAGGCCAGCAGCCGGAGCAGCAACCCACGCAACCGGCCCCAACACCGGCGCGACAAGGACAGCGGCGCGAAGACCCCATCACTCCTCAAAACGCGCTCGAATACGCATTCGTCTCCGCGTTCAACAACGAAGGCATGCGACCCATCTTCCGGCGCTATCTGATGGAGACGCACGTGGCGCTGCCGTTGGTCGACGACACGCCCGACGCAGCGCCGCGCGAGATGACCACGCGCGAGGGCTTCAGAGGCGGCGTCATCTTCACGAGCGAACAGCGCCTGCAATCAGTGCTCGGTCCGGATCAGCCGCACATCATGATCAACGGCCGCGCGGCGTTGACTCGACTGGTCGGCAAGAATGTCGTGATCAATCCAGGCTTAGTGCCGTTCCTGACACTCGAGCCGCGCGATCTCGCCGCTTATCTGGCGACACCGGGCGAAAGCTCAGCCGGGCCCTCCCAATAGCCCATCGCCGCCGCAACGCCGGTCATAAAGCCCGCGCGTGCGAGAGAGCGCTTCGCCCTCCGCAAATAGATGCACTTGCCAGGTGTGCGTGCAGCCATTCGCCGTCGTCGTCTTGCGGCAGACCTGCGCTGGCGGATCGCCGCGATTGCCTTCCGCGCGCGGCGGCGCCGCGCCGCAATTGAATTGATTGCCGCGTAAGTCGGCCGAAGCCGCACTCACTTGCAGCCCAGCGCCGTAGCGGCCCGACACTGTCGCCTGAAACGCTTCGAGCACCGCTGCTTCCGTGGCATTGCGCCAATCACCAAGCGCGATCGGGGATGATGGAATGGTCGCTGGACCCGTCGGCTCCACCGGCCCGCTCGTCGTCGGCGTAGCGCAGGCGGCAAGCAGGAGCGCCACGGAGATCGCGATCGAACGTGCGTACTTCATGTCGCTCACCTATTGGCGCCCAGGCACATCTGCTCGAACCCGGCCACAGGTTCGCGCGTGCCGCGCTCAAGCACAACATACCAGTCAAACGCGCATTGGCGCTCCATGATTTCGATCCGGCAGTCGAGACGGCGCTCGTCCTCACAGCGGAAGCCATTGGCTTCGAGGCTGGCGCGAAGCTCGGCGTTGTTCTGCCCGGCGAACCGCTCACGCACCTGGGTCTGGAATTGCGGCGCGTAGGTCGCGGGATCGGCCTGGCGCCAGCGGCCGAAGTCGAGCCCACCCGCGGCCGGGCCTTCCGGCGGCGCGGTGAAACCAGTCGACTGCGCCGGCGGCCGCTCGGCCGTGCCGCGCTCCACCGGGAATGGCGAGGAGCCAGTGCTGACGTCGGGATCGCCGCCACCGCTGGCGCACGCGCCGACCATCGCCACCAGAGCTATCACCATTACCCGCATGCGTTTTTCCCCGTCCCCCAGACCCAAGCGGGCCTAGCCGGGACGAGCGACATCTTCAAGGCAGCCTCAGCGCGTGCGGGTCGGGTATTCCTCGACGTAGCCCTCCTCGTCCTCCGGATAGGGCTCTTCCTCGTAGTAATCGTCGGCTGGCGCCTGCTCTTGCTCGCGCTCGTAATAGCGTCGCCTGCGCTCCCGCCGCTCGCGCCATCGTTCTCGCCACGTCTCGTAACGATCCGGCTCTTCTTGCTGATACGCTGGCTCGCTCTCTTGTTGGCTCTGAGGCTCGCCAACCGAACGCGCCCATTCGTGCGACGCATCCTCGCTGCGTCTGGCCGGGCCACTAGCGGGCGCGGGCGCCCTTCGCTCCGGCTCAACCTCGCGCGGCGCCGGCGCGGGCTGCACTGCGGGTGTCGCACGACTCGGTGTGCTGCGCGCGGCTGGTCGCGAAACGCGCTGTGCACGTTGGGTCTCCGCACGGCGCGCGTTGGCGCGGCGCGGCGCACTTGCGCGTTGTGGTGAAGCACGACGCGACGGCCGCTCCGCACGCGCGCGCGGCGCACCTCCCAGCAGCTCCGTTTCCGACGCGCGCGCCGATGGCGACGGCGGCAAGGGCTGAGGCTCAGTCATCGCCACTTCGACAGGCGCCGGAGGCGGCTTTTCAGGTTCGACGAGGATAACAGGTTCAGGTGGCGGAGACGGCGTCGCCGGCTCCTCCCGCGGCGTACACAAGCTCTGCGCCTCGGGCGGCAAGTTTGGACAAAGCTCAATTGCCGCCTCTTCGAGGTCCTGTCCGAACGCATCGGCAGCGCGCGTAACCGCAGCGCTCACCAGCCTGATCTCAGTGTCTGTAGGCGGCCCCGTCACCGCGACCGAAAACGCGATCGCCAGCGACACCGTCATTACGACGAAGCCGCGGAAGCTGTAGAGCCACGCACGAACAAGGGATATCGCGCGCATGATGCGCTAATGCTCCGCCCAGAGATGTCCCTCGGTTGAAACGAGAACAGATCGCGGCGGCCACGTGAAGTTGAGAAAGCAGTAATGTGGCGCCCTGGCGCCATGAAACGCGCTCACATCCGCGTGCGCCAGCGCGTGTATCGATTTTGCGCAACACTTGGCGCGCGCTAGGACGCCGCCATGAAAGCCAAAGCGTCAGAAAAGCTCCGCGCCGCCGGGCCCACGCGCGCCGAGGGCAAGTGCCTCTGCGGCGCGGTCGTTGTCGAGATCGGCGTGCCGGCGCGCTGGGCTTGGCACGACCACTCCTCCGCGAGCCGTCGCGCCCACGGAGCCGCCTACGCCACTTATGTCGGCTCGTGGGCGAGCCGTTTTCGTTTCCTCCAGGGGGAAGACAATCTAACCCACTACGAAGACAAGGAACGCGGCGGCGTGCGTAGCTTCTGTTCAACTTGCGGCAGCCCCATCACCTTTCAGCGCAACAAGCAAAACGTGAACGTCCCGCGCGCCCTCTTCACCAGCGGCGTCGGCCGCGAACCGCGCTACCACATCGCCATCGATGAACTGCAGGAATGGACCTACCTAGGCGAAAAGCTCGGCCCGCTGCGCGGCTTTCCGGGCGTCGTCTGGACGGGCGCCAAGAAGAAGCGCTAGCGCTTGCGCGGAATCCGCAAGCGCTCAAGCGGCGAGGCGATCAGGCCCAGGACAACCGTGAGCGCGATGGCGACAGGCCAGATAAGCCAGGGGCTCACCTCCATCGGCCGCAGAAAATACGCAGCGGCCGAATAACCCAGCCCCTGCCAAAGATAGATCGAATAGCCCGACGAAATGAACGGCTTCAGCAAAGGCGACGACGCAAGCTTCTCAACGAACGCATCGCTCAAACTCATTCCAGCAATCAGCAACACCGCCATCCACGCACAGCTGAACGCGTAGAACATGATATTCGGCGGAAACTTGTTGGTCTGCATGTTGAGCGTCGCGCCCGGCATCCAAACGTAAAGCGCCGCCATCGCGGCCAGCGAGAGCACCAGGATCAGCGCAAAGCTTCGCACGCCATATCGCCCCGGCGCGGCGGCGAGACCAAAACCGAACACCGCCCAGAGCGCATAGAACGCAATCGTCTGCCAATCGTAGTGCGTGGGATCGAGAAGCGCGGCAGCGTACGCAATTGCGCCGCCCACAAACGCCCACACCCAAAGCGGCAAGCGCGGGACTGGAATGCGTGTGAGAAACGGCAGCAGCGCCGTCACCGCGAGGAACGGCGGCACAAACCAAAGATGCCAGCTCAGCATCAACGTCGTGTGCCCCGTGCCGCGGGTATTCGGGTTGAGCCACGACCACAGCGCGCCGCCCGGATCGCGGCTGATGTTCAGCGCCAACACAATCCCGGCCGCCACCAGCACATAACCAAAGTACGGCGCGAGAATGCGCAGGAAGCGGCGAGCGATGTACATCGCATACGAACCGATGGTCAGCGCTTTGCCGCGTTCGGCGTAGAAGAACGCCGCGCCCGTGATGGCGAAGATCGGCGGCATCTCGAAGAGCAGCACAGTGCTCCACGGCTGCGGCAACAGCCCAAGCCAGAAGACACCGTGAATGACGATGACGATGTATGCCATCAGCGCGCCACGCGCGACGTCGAGCCCGACGACGCGCGCGGCTTGTTTCGGCTGAGGTTCAGAACTCATCGCGGATTCGCCTCAGCATGGCCGAGGCGAAATCACGCGACAAGCATTGCAGCGCCGCGCGCCGCGCTTGGAGAGCCCGAAATCGAACAGCGAATCCGAGTCCCAAGACAAAACCGCCCCGGATTGCTCCGGGGCGGTTCGCATCAGCTCAGCGCATTACTGGCTGAGGATGATGCTCAGGATGACGCCAGTGGCGATGCCCACGAGCAGGTAGTCGCCGCGATCGTCTTCAACGTAACGGTAGCCACGCGGCGGCGCGCGCAGGTGCTCACGGCGGTAGTCCACCTGGCGATACCGGCCTTGGTAGTAGGACGGCAGGCGCTCGCCACGGCGCCATGAGCGATAGCCTGCCTCATAACCATGGCGGCCTTCGTAGGCTGACGGCGGCGGGCCGTAATACCAGCGGCCGTTATAGGTGTAGCCGTTGTGGCGCTGGTTATCCCACCGCGCATTGCGGCGATCGCCGCGGCGGTCGTTGCGATCCCAGTCGCGATCATTGTCGCCACGCCCCCAATCGCGGTCGTTGTCGCCACGATTCCCGCCGCGATCGTTGCGGTCATTGTCGTTGTCGCGACGCCCGTCGGCGCGGTCGTGGTTGCCGCCGACACCGAGAACGGTGTTCTGGCCGCCGGCGCGGTTTACGGCTTGGGCGGATGCGGTAGCCGTCAGCGGACCAGCCAACATCAGGGCGGTCGCGGCAGCGAGTGCAATGCGTTTCATTTTGTGCTCCTCAACGAAAACTGCCTCCGCGAAAGCGGAGACCTCTCGTCTGGAGCGCACTATGCGCGGATGTGACTGAACCGCCCGTGGGGTGGTCGCTCAGGTTCCGCACAGGGTTTTGCCAAAGTTTGTCGAACGTTCAGAGCGCGTTCAGACCGTCGCAATCCGCCCCATAAACAGCCGCGCGCGGGTCGACTTGTGGTGAAGCACGATGAAGAACGGGTGATCGGCTTTGAACTCGATTGGCGGTGGAGGCGGCGGGCCGGGCATGGCTGAGGTTGCGCGCATGTCGATGGCGGTGACGGCGGCGGCTTCCGTGCCTTCCTCGTCGATAGCGAGGAAGGTCTTATGGATCACGTCGCTGATCGCCAGCGCCTCGTCGGCGGTGATGGCTGAGAAATCGGCGCCATCGGTGAACGCGATGCGCATACCCATCGCCCGCAGCTGCGGCACCAAGCTGTAATCGGCGCGCATCTCGACCTTTGGCAACGTTAGATCAAGACGCGGACGTTCGGCCGAAGCGAGTTGGCCCATCCATTGAGTCAAGCGCTCGCCGCTTAGCTCATTCTCGAACGCTGCAAGCCCGGTGCGCTCGCGGGGCAGGAAGACAGCCAGCGCAAACACGCCGTCGTCATAATCGAAATCGGCCGCTTGGAACGCCGGCGTTTCAATGTAGCGCGCGGTTGTGAGTTGCCGCATCAGCCGCGCCGGCACGCGCGAGCTGGCGCCAGTGAAGAAATCGCCGTCGCGCGTCGCGTTGGCGGAGAACGTGTCGCTCCACTTGCCTTTGAAATAGACGGCGTTGGTCAGCACCAGGCGCCGCGCCGGATCAGGTTCGGTGATAATTTCGGTAATGCGGTTCTGCGTCTCGCGCGCTGCCCAGGCATTGATCGTACGCAACGCCGCCGCTTGATTGCGGATGAAATCCACCTGCTCGATCGTGCCGCCGAGCGTGTCACGGATGGTACGCGCATATTCCGCCCGCAGCGACATCGAGCGCTCCACCCAGGCCGCATTCGCCACCGTGAACTGGCTGCCGCCGGTTTCGCTGGTCAGCGCCTGCGCCAACGCGCGCGTCTGCTGCGCCTCGGTTTGTGCGGACGCGTCAAAGCCGAACACATGCGCAATCTCGCTCGCCGTCGTGCCGCCAGCGCCCGGATAGACCAGCGCAAACGCGCTCGCGACGCTGTACGGCGAAACGAATTGGTTGCCCGGCTGCGACCCCACCGCACGATAGAGCCCGACGTCAAAATCGGTCTCGCCTTCGGGGATCACGATCGGCTCCTGCGGCTCGGGTTGTGGTGCAGGCGGCGTTTCACCGGCGGCGCAACCGGCGACGGCCGCTGCGGCGGCGGAAAGCAACAAAGCGCGGCGATGCATGCGAGTGTCTCCATGCCCTCGTGACCTATCGTGAGCACTGGTTTGTCGAAGACAAGGCGAAAACTCGCGCTAGGTTCGGACGGGGGTGAAGATGTTTCCGGCCAGCACGAACGATCAATACACAGGCGCGAAGACGTCAGCGTGGTTCCTAGCCCTGCTCGCGCTCGGCTCAATCATCCCCGGCGCGATCCACTACTTCCTGCCCGACGGCGGCGCCGAAGTGATCGCCGGGCTCGACCTCGGCGCCTCGCGCGCTTTGGTGATCGGCGTCTTCGCCTGGATGGGTGCAACGCAAATCCCCTACGGCCTCGCCCAACTCGCTGTGGCTCTGCGCTATCGCTCGCTCGTGCCGTTGTTTCTGGCGCTGGCGTTGGTCGAACGCACACTCGCGGCGATCGCGGGATGGATCACGAAGGGCGCCGGCGCCATGCACCATCCGCCAGAGCACTACGCGGCGGCGCTTCTTGTGCCGGTGATCATTGTGTTTCTGATGCTGTCGCTGCGCCAGAAGCGGTGATCTCAACGGTGTAAGACCCCGCGTTGCCCGCGCCGCGGCACTAACCCTTCCGCCGCCAAGTAGAGCCGCTGGCGCCATCCATCACTTCAACGCCCCGTGCCGCGAGTTCGTCGCGCAAACGATCGGACTCCGCGTAGTTCTTCGCGGCGCGCGCGGCTACCCGCTCGGCCACGAGCCGATCGATCTCAGCCGCCTGTTCTCCAAACGCTGCACGAAACCAGTGCTCGGGATCGCTTTGCAGAATGCCGAAGAGCTTGGCCGCAGCGAGCAGCTCACCCTTGGCCTTCGCCATCTCAGCGGGTTTCTTCGCAATGTTGGCGGCAGTTGCGAGCGCTGACAGTTCAGCGATCGCAGCGGGCGTGTTCAGATCATCCGCAATCGCGTCGACGATCGCCACCGGCGCCTCCGCCTCAGCCGCCGTCACATCCTTCAACCGCAACAGCGCGCCATAGAGCCGGTCGAGCGAAGCCTGCGCTTGCTTCATTAGCTCCTCACTCCAATCAAGCGGCGCCTTGTAGTGCGCGCTCAGCAGCGCCCATCGCAGCGTCTCGCCTTGCCAGCCCTGCTCCAGCAATTCGCGCGGCGTTATGATGTTGCCGAGGGACTTCGACATCTTCGTCGCGTCCATGGTGAGGAAGCCGTTGTGCATCCACACCCGTGCCAGCGCGTGTCCATGCGCTGACTCACTCTGCGCGATCTCATTCTCATGGTGCGGAAAGATCAAATCGATGCCGCCGCCGTGAATATCGATCGGCGAGCCAAGCTGATCCTCGATCATCGCCGAGCACTCGATGTGCCAACCCGGGCGCCCCGCGCCAAATGACGCCTCCCATGACGGCTCGCCTGGCTTCGCCGCCTTCCAGAGCGCGAAGTCCGACGGATGGCGCTTATCGTCCTCGCCCTCGACGCGCGCACCGGCCTTCAGCTCGTCCTGCGAGCGTCCCGAAAGCTTGCCGTAATCCTCATCCGCCGCCACTGAGAAATAGACGCCGCTCGGCACGGCGTACGCCGCGCCCTTGGCGATCAGCTTCTCAATCACCGCCACCATGCCGCCGACATTTTCCGTCGCACGCGGGCGCAGTGTCGGCGTCATGACATTCAACGCGCCCATGTCTTCGTCGAAGATGCGCTCGACGCCCCGCGTGATTTCATCAATGGGCACGCCGCGCTCGATCGAAGCATTGATGATCTTGTCGTCGATGTCGGTGTAGTTGCGCGCATAGATCACCGCGCTCTCGCCGTAGACGTGCCGCAGCAAGCGAAACAGCACGTCGAACACGACCGGCGGCCGCGCGTTACCGATATGAGCAACGTTGTAGACCGTTGGTCCGCAGACATACATCGTCACCCGCTTGGGATCGGTCGGCTCGAACGGCTCTTTTCGCCGCGTCAACGTGTTCGTGAGTTGGATTTTCATCTGGGGTGGGTTCTAGCGGGAGCTTGTGCTACACTCCATATCCGTCTGGGACCGATTAAGGTCCCGTCGCCTGAGGTGAAATTCGGGCGGGCGTTAAGTCCTGGTGCTTCCTTTGGGAGACCCTCCCGGCTCGACCCCCGTCCCTCAGACTAAGGACCTTTCCTCCCGATGAGTGAGATTCTGAAGTGGCGCTCGCCTGATGAGGCGGAGCAAAAGCGGCCTTCGCGCGAAGCGGCCATGGAAGCAGTAAAGACGCTGATCGCCTGGGCCGGCGACGACCCGGAGCGCGAAGGGCTGAAGGATACGCCCAAGCGCGTCGTCGACGCTTACCGCGAATGGTTCAGAGGCTACGACGAATGCCCAGCCGAAGAACTCAGCCGCGTGTTCGAAGACGTCAGCGGCTATGACGACATGGTCATGCTGAAGAAGATCGATGTGGAGAGCCATTGCGAGCACCACATCGCGCCGTTCCTCGGCAAGGCCTACGTCGCCTATCTGCCGACTGACGCGGTTGTCGGCATTTCCAAGATCGCGCGCGTCGTCGAGATCTTCGCCAAGCGCCTGCAGACGCAAGAGACGATGACGAGCCAAATCGCGCAAGCGATCGAGGAAACGTTGAAGCCACGCGGCGTCGCCGTGCTGATCGACGCCGAGCACCAGTGCATGAGCACGCGCGGCGTCCACCACAAGGACGTCACCACCGTGACCACCCAATTCACCGGCGCCTTCAAAGACGACGCCGAACTGCGCAACCGGTTCTTGAAGCTGGCTGGTTACGGCTGAGGCTAGTTGGCGCGGAGCGGGACCACATCATCGCGCGTGTAGCGCCTGATCTCTCTGCCCATTGTCGGCTCTTCATGGCCGCCGACACTGACGGTCATTCGGGTGAGTTCAATTCGAGCTCCTTCGACTATTCCGCTGAAGGTCGTGCAGAGTGGCAGCGCACCATCGAGCATGCCGAACAATCGCTCAAACGTCTCAAGCTCGCCGTTCTCGCGAGCACGCGCTTCAACGCCGGACCTGAAGTCACGATCGGCGATGACGGCACGCAGGAAAGCCCGCAAATCGCGCTCCGCAGCCGGATCTAGTCGTTCGTCAGCGGCGATATCGGATGAAAGCGTGTTCGAAAAATAGAACTGCGTTTCTTCGAACTGACCCTCAAGCGCCACGCGAGAACACCAGCGACCAGTCTCGGGCTCTAACGTCAGCTCCGAGACGGAAACCTTCTTCACGCATTTGAAGTCGCCAGCGACGCGCTGCCTTTCGAGGCGAGCGAACAACTCGTCGTAGGCCGGAAACATCGGAAGCTGCTGGACGAAAGCGCCCATACCGTCGCTGACCAAAGCTGCGATGTCATCGACGCCCACTTCACGCACCACCCGCGTGCGGGCGCCAAACGATGCCGCATACGCGACCGCCTCGCATGCGCCGTCATCGGGATAGACCATGCATACGGCGCGATCCTGAAACCCCTGCTCCAATTGCGCAGGCGTCAGCACCTCAAACGGTTGCCCCTCGACAAGCGCCGGAGTCGTCGCGCAACCGGCCAGCATCAAACTGAGAACAACGGCCCTCATCGAACCACCTCTTCACCAGGCTTCGGCCCCTCGCCCACGAACGAAGACGTCGTCTTCATCTGCGCCGCCTGAAATTCCACCTCGCTTATCCGATCCGGCTTGTGCACCAAAGTCGTCAGCACAAAGCTCAGCAGCATCAGCAAATACCAGGCGCCCATTTTCTCGATCGGCACGATGTGCCAGCCGTCTTGCTGGCTTGGATACACCCACGCCGCCGCGAACGTCCCGGCGTTCTCTGCGAACCAGATGAATAGCGCCACTAAGAGATAGCCCACTAGCATCGGCATCCTTCGCGGCGTCCTGTCCGGCGTGAACACGAACCAGGCGCGGCCAAAGATCAGCGCCGAGAACGCAAAAAGCCCAAGCCGGATATCGATCGTGTAATGGTGGCTGAAGAAGTTGACGTAGGCGAGCAGCGCCAAGAGCCACGTCGCCCAAAGCGGCGGGTAGTTGATGTAGCGCAGCTCAAACAGCCGCGTCGCGCGGGCGATGTACGAACCAACGCACGCATACATGAAGCCAGAGAACAGCGGCACGCCGCCAATGCGCAGCAGATTATCTTCCGGATAAATCCACGAGCCGTGCGCCGTCTTGAAGATTTCCATGATCGTGCCGACGACGTGGAAAATCAGAATGACGAGCGCCTCCTCCCAGCGCTCCAACTTCGTCGCCAGCAGCAAGCCTTGGATCGCAACCGCCGCGATCACCAGAAAATCGTAGCGCGCAATCGGCGCGTTATCCGGCCAAAGCAGATGCGTGCCGACCAACAGTACGATCATCGCGCCGCCAAACAGACACGCCCACGCCTGCTTCAAACCAAACAGCAGGAATTCATAGGCCCAGCCATTCCACTTGGACTTTTCCGCCCACGGCCGCGCCCAAGCGTCGAACGCCTCGACCTGAGCTTTGATTTTATCTTTTAGACTCATGGACCCCGACGCTAGCCGCTTTCCAAGCCCCAGTAATCCCGCGTAGACGGGGCGGAATGAAGGTCGCCGTCGTCGGTCTGGGCATAGCGGGGCTGAGCATCAGCGCTCGGTTGGCCCTGGCCGGTCACGATGTCTCCGGTTTTGAGCAGTTCGAGCCGATGCACGAGTTCGGCTCGTCGCACGGCGACACGCGCATCATGCGCCTCACGCCCGGCGAAGGCGAAACCTACGTCGCGCTGGCGCGCCGCGCCGCCGGCGCGTGGCGCACCTGGGAAGGCTTGGCCGGCCAACCACTCATCGAGTGGACGACCGGCCTCATGGCCGGCCCTCGCGGCTCGCCGTTCGTCGCCGCTTGCCAGCGCTTGAGCCGCAAACCGGCGGCGCTGTTGCGCGGCGACGCCATCCACCCGCTCACGCGGGGCTACATCGCCATGCCGTACGAATGGGACGTCTTCCGCCAGGAAGACGCCGGCGTCATCGCCGCCGACGCGACGCGCGCGTTCCTGCTGCGCCAAGCGCCGCGCTGGGGCGCGAAACTGCACCACAAAGCGCGCATTGAGGCGCCCATCGAGGGGCTCACGCTGAACATCAATGGCGAAGCCCGCAGCTTCGACGCCGTCATCGTCACATCCGGCGGCTGGGCTGGAAAACTGCTTCCAGAATTCGCCGGCAAACTCGCCGTGAAACGCCGTGTCGTTGGCTGGTTTGAGACGAGCGAACCGAAACTTCTGCCGGTGATCTGCGCCGACAATGAAGTCGGCGTCTTCGGCATGCCGGCGCCGCGCGGCTTCTACAAACTTGGGCTCCACGCCATCGGCGGCGCCACCGACCCAGACAATGTTCGCGAACCCGACGAAGCCGACGCAACATTGCTGAGCGAGCAAGCCGTGACTTTGTTGCCAAAACATAATCCGAAGCCGGTGCGTATGCAGCGGTGCCTCTACACCGTGACCCCCGACGAAAATTTCATCATCGCGCCGAGCGCGAAGCACGAGCGCGTGCTGTTGTTCTCCGCGTGTTCGGGCCACGGCTTCAAATACGCGCCGGTATTCGGCGAAATGGCGCAAGAATGGCTCGCGGGCGTCCCCTCACGCGAACTCGAAGCGCTGATGCATCCAGGCGCCAACATCAATCGCCTCGGCGCTGCGAAGACCTGAGCGCCACATTATCGTCGCATCCGAGTCACGAAGGAGTCGCCGAATCCTTTGAGACTCTTTCGCATGAACGCAGAGCAATTCATCTCTCTCGCCGACACGCTGCGCTCACGCGCGCTGGGTTCCGGCGTCGACCTGAACGCGTCCAACTATCTTGTGCATGAAACGCTGATCCGCGCGCTGCGCGAACGCCCGATGCACGAGATCGCGCCGGAAGCGCTCTCGCGCGCCGTCGAAACCGCGCCGCTCAAGAAACTGTCGTAACTGCGCCAATCCCAGGTCCAGGCTCCGGCGCCACAGTAAATGCCGCCACGCGAGTCAGTTCATATTCCTTCGACAGAATACTCGACACGGTGAAGAACTCCGCAGTCGCCTGCTCAGCGGTCAGCGTCAACAGTAAGAAGCCCCGCTTCAGCGAGTCCGTGTATTTCACATCCGGATTGCGCGCGCGCACGCCGCCGGCAAAATCCACGCCGAATGGCGCAAAATACTCGCCATCGCCCGGTGACGTGATCGACGTCGTACCGAACTCCACCGCCACACGCCCTTGCCCGTCACTGAGTTCATTCGCCCACGCGGTGTGCGTATCGCCAGTCAGCACGATCGCATTGCCTGCAGCCGCGCGCATCTCCGCGAGCACGCGGCTCCGCGCCGCCGGGTAGCCGTCCCACGAATCCGTGTTCAGCGGGAACGGGAAGCGCGTGAGCTTCAGCTGCTGCTTCACGCCCGGCAGCAACCGCTCCAGCGCATCCGCCAGTTGCGCCGGCGTCCCTGACAGATCCGGCGCATTCACCGGCGCCATCAGAATCTGATTGCCGAGCACCTGCCAGGTGCAGCCCGCGCGCACCGAGCCATGAAGCTCGTCCGCCAGCCATTGCTCCTGCGCCGCGCCCATCAGCTGACGGTCTGGCGAACTCAGCAGCGTATTCAACGCCGGCACATCCGGCGCGATAAAGAAACCCGCCGGCAAATTCTTCGGATCGCTCACCAAGCCCTGCGCGCGCCGCCAATCCAACACCGGCCGCAACTCGCCGCGCACGGTTTCATAGACGCGCGGCAGCATTTGCATTGCCGGCACATCCGGCTCGCCTTCGCGTAGCGCGACCGGCGCCGTTGGATTGGTGAAATTCCAGCGCTGCATCTCGATCGGCAGCTGCGAATTGTAATCAAACGGCTCGGTGCGCGCGAGCAGCCGCGTCTCCACCATGATCAGCGACGCCAAAGTGCCGAACTGGAACGAGCGATTGATCGCCTCAAACGCCGCGCCCGGCTGCGGATCGCGGATCGGCATCCACTCGTAATACGCCTGCAGCGCCGATTGCTTGCGATTAGCCCACTGGCCCTCGCCTTCGTTGTGATTTTCCGCGCCCGTCGCGAACGAATTGTTCGCCGTCTCGTGATCGTCCCACACAACAATCCACGGCGCGACTGCGTGCGCTGCCTGCAGCTCCGCTTCGGTCTTATACTGCGCGTGCCGTGCGCGATAATCTGCAAGCCCGGTGCACTCGACTTCCGGCGACGGCACGCGCCCAAGCTGGATCGCCGTGTCGCCGCCGTACCCGGCAAGCCCGTACTCGTAGATGTAGTCGCCCAGGTGCACGACCGCGTCGAGGTCGTCGCGCTCTGCCAGCGCACCATAGGCGTTGAAGAAGCCGTGCGGATACGAGGCGCACGACACCACCGCGAGCTTCAACTCATTCAGCGCACCACGCGGCAGCGTCTTGGTCTTGCCGACAGCACTTGACTCCGCGCCCGCGCGGAAGCCGTAGAAGTACGGCGCGCCCGCGCGCAGCCCGGTGACGTCCGCCTTCACCGTGTAGTCGCGTGCTTCCGTCGTCTCGATCACACCCGTCTTCACAACGTCCGTGAGTTCGCGATTGCGCGCCACGATCCAGCGCACCGGCACCGGCCCCGGATTTTCCGGCGACACGCGGGTCCAGATGATCACCTTGTTCGGCGTCGGGTCGCCCGAGGCGACGCCATGGTTGAACGCCACCGCGCCGTCGTAGGCGGGTGTCTCGACATTCTGCGCACACGCCGCGACCGCGCCCGTGGCTGCGGCCAACGCCCCGCGACGCGTCCATCCCCGTTTCGCCATGTCGTCCTCCCCTGCCAATTTTGAACCGGGTCGCGCCACCCCACAACCACCATTCCAGACGCCAACGGCACGGCGCTTTGTCACCCCCAGGTTCCGGGGTTCTCGCTTCGCGCGCCCCACAAGTACGGATAGGGAGAAGCTGTGGACGAGAACGACCAAGACGAGGACGGCGAAACACGCAGCGTCACCGCGCCGGAAGGTGCGGGCGATCGCGTCGACGCGTGGCTAGCCAGGCAATGGCCTGATCTCTCGCGCTCGCGCGTGCAGGGCCTAATCGGCGCCGGCAAGCTCACGGTTGATGGCGCACCCGTCACCCACGCGAAGGACAAACCTCGCCCCGGCGCCCGCTACGACCTCGCGCTGCCCCCGCCCGAGCCCGCCGCGCCGCAACCAGAAAAGCTACCGCTCAACATCGTCTACGAAGACGAGCACCTTCTAGTCATCGACAAAGCCAGCGGCATGGCCATGCACCCCGCGCCCGGTTCGATGCGCGGCACGCTGGTCAACGCAGTGCTCGCGCACGCCGGCGATAGCCTTTCCGGCATCGGCGGCGTCGCCCGCCCCGGCATCGTTCACCGCATCGACAAAGACACGACCGGCCTCGTCGTCGTCGCCAAGCACGACGCAGCCCACACCGGCCTCGCCAAACTCTTCGCCAAACACGATCTCGAACGCGTCTATTATGCCGTCACGCGCGGCGCGCCGAACGAGCGCACCGCGCGCATCGAAAACCGCCTCGTCCGCTCCAGCGAAGATCGCCGCAAATACGTTGTTGCGCGCAACCCCGAGACCGAAGCCGGCAAAAACGCCATCACCGATTACTGGACCGTCGAGAGCTACGGCCAGCAATCCGGCGCATCCATCGGCCGAGCCGCGGCAGCTTTGCTGGAGTGCCGCCTGCACACCGGCCGCACCCACCAGATCCGCGCGCACCTCACCCATCTAGGCTGCCCGCTGATCGGCGATCCGCTCTATGGCAAACAACGCGCCTTCAAAGCCGAAGGCCCGCACGCCGACGAAGCAGCAGCAGCCGTCGCCGCCTTCCCACGCCAAGCGCTCCACGCCGCCGTGCTCGGTTTCAAACACCCGGTTACCGGCGAAGAGCTGCGTTTCGAAAGCCCGATGCCCAGCGACATGGCAGCGCTGCTCGACGTGCTGCGCAAACTCTGAGTTCTGAGCCGGGAACTACAGTCCGTAAGCTCCCGCGCCGCCGCGAACTCAGGTAGCTTCCCGCCGCTGCAACTCCATCCTGGCGGGTGAACCATATGACGACGCTTCCCAACGCCGAGCGCGTACTCGCTTCTGTCGGCGGTCTGGCGCTTTTCGCGCTCAACGAAGTGCGCATGTTCTACTCGCTGCCGCGCATGCCCGATCCGGGCAACGGCCAGACCCACGCCGCTTCGATCCAGCTCATGGACGCCGCCGCCCCGGTCTATCTTGGCATGGTCGATTTGGTGGTCCGCTGGGGCCTGGCCGGACTTACGGTAGCCCTGTGCCTCTGGGCGCTGGCGGAAACATTCGGGAAACAGCCGCAACCAGCGGAATGACCCTTGACCCCCAAGGTTTAGGGGCCATCTCCAAACGTTCCGG
>CADEDT010000051.1 GCA_902826145.1 uncultured Caulobacteraceae bacterium | reverse complement strand
ACCTGGGCCTCGCAACCGCGCTGGCTGCTGGTCGTCAATAGCTGCGATCACTCATCCTAACGGCAACGCTGCGGGCAAGGCCGCCCCCGCCCGGCTTTGAATCGACCTCACCCGCGAAGCGACCACTGGACCATATTCATCCAATCTCGCCGCTAGCTTATCGAACTGTGCGCACAACAGATCAAAGTCGAAGCCGTCGGCATGCTGGGTGAACTCTTCTAGCCCCGCATCATTCATCAACTCGTCGTGCTTCGGGCCATAGCTCAGCGAGATGCATGGCCGTCCGAGCTTTAGCGCCGCAATGAGAACGTGGAAGCGTGACCCCAACGCGACATCGCACTGTTTGAGTGATGTGATAACGTCGTGCAGAGTGCGACACTCCTCGCCGCCGCGTTCTACATCGTCACCGAGAAGCGCCTTAACCCGAGCGAGCGCCCTAAGATCCGACGGCTCTGACACGAGAAAACGCACGCGGTGTCCGCGTCCTTCGACACAGCGAACGAAGCGCGCAAGCTTGGTGACGTAGTCCGTGCCAATGCCCTCATCGATACGCCAACCGCGATACGACATGACACCAACGCCAATCGTAAGCGGCGCTTCGCTCCGTATTGCGGGCGCATCGCCACTCGGCATTGCAAAGACGATGTCGGCAACAACCGGGCTCGCCGTTTCTTTCAGGCCCAGACCAGACATGAAGGCCCTTGATCCTGCGTCTCTGTATGACCGGTGCTGTGCGCACGCCGCCGCGCTCTTGAGAAAGAAGCGGCTCATCGGATTGATGATCGGCCCAGCGCCCACGGCCATGAACACCAAGCGGACGCCGGACAGTCGCGCAGCAACGGACCAACGGAAGACTTGGGCGGGAAATCCCATCGGTCCGGTGCGATAGTCATCGAATACGCCCGTGCCTGAAAACAGCACGACATCAAAGCGGCGGACAACCAGAAGCGAGCGCACCCAGTTGAACACGCCGCTCGGAGCGCGCAGCAGCAGATTATCCAGCAGGCGCATGACGCCGCTCGGGCGGTGCGCAAACTTGACGGCAGGCACACCGAAGCGTTCCGAGACCACTTCTGGGCCATCACAGATGCAGAAGATCTCGGCATTCGGAAAGCGCTGCTGAAGCAGGCCGATCGTTGTCTCCAACGATGCATCATTGCCAAAATTGCCGTTTCCGAACCCGCCCGCGAGCGCAATGCGCAGAACACGCGTCCATGCGCGCCTCCCGCACGTGACGCAAACACGGCATGACGCACTCTCGCACCCGGCCAAGCTGATAGCCGCACGCACGCGACCCGAACGGGCCGCAACAATACTGAAAGACAAGGGAAGCCCTCCTCTGTCGCAAACAGGAGCGCGCTGCCCAAGCGGACAGGCGCGGCGTTCGTGATCAGAGGATCAGGCGTGGTGGGCGGTGCGGCGGGAAACTCGCGTCGGCAATGGCCGGGGATGTGATCAAAGGCCAAGTCACCGCGAATGCGAGCGGCGGCGCGATCGCTACGCACCCACCCGAAGCAGGAGCGAGTTGCGGACAGCCGTGCACGTGCGCGTGCTCGCCGTGGCTTGACGGCTCGCTGGAGCCATTAGGCAAATCACCAACCGGGGTCTCGATTTCATGATGCCCGTCTGGCTCGCCATAGACGTGATGATCAAGCTCAACATCAACGTGGGCGATCATGAACTCTTCTGCGCCGACGCCGTTGGCAGGATCATGCCCATGCGCCGGCGCTGTCGCCACGAGCCCAAACTGGAGCAGCGCGATCGAGAGTAAGCTTACGAGAAGCCGACGAAGCACGGGCATGGCGGTGAGGTTAATCTCGCTTCGTTACGACAGTTTGAACGGATGCGCCCGGCAGGGCGTACTCCATATTCCATAGCACGCAGTGATATTTGCAGAAGGCCCGCGATTCAATCGAGGCCAATTAGAGATTCAATCGAATTAGGGCCTGAAGGCGTTATCGATGCAGCGAAGTAGGCTGCCGTTCAAATCGACCAAAGCGAAGATTCGCATGCCGTGCTCCTCCACGACCGGCGGCGTGAGCCTAGGCATTGAGAAGCAGTCATCCGGCAGGCCAGCGGTCTGGAAGGCGGCATAGAGGGCATCGAGATCGCCCACGCGCACGCACGCTGAGAAGCAACTTGTTCGAGGGTCTAGTTCGGGGTGCGCGAAGAATTCGAGCTCAAGCGACCCGCGCCTCACTATCAGCCAACCGTCATCCTTAAACTCAACGACAAAGCCAAGCCGTTCGTAGAACGATGCAGTGTCATCAGTGCTGCGCGCGGGAAGGTTTGCGGTGATACGGTCGGCCATTTCTCATCTAAGAACACTCGCGACATTCACGCTAGCGCTGCACACGCGACGCACCATTCATGACCATGCTGCGTTCCGGTTTGTGCGACGCGAGCAGCGCGAAGAAGTTTGACACTCGATCTGTAAGCTATTGAAATTCCATGATGCGGTTTCGGTAGGTTTGACACGTTAAGTCATTGAAACCGCTCAGCAGGTGCAATCTCTCCGGGGTCGCCACGCGCGGCGGCGCGCCCCGGCCCTTATCGCCTCGGAGGCACACAGGGATCCGGCGACACGAAGCGAAATCAGTCGTCACTTAGTAGTTCCGACAGCCGCACCCGCTCGAAGCCGGGCGGCGGAGCATCCCCTACCGCCTCAAGCACACCTTCAGGCTTCACGTATCTCTTCGGCGTGATCGGTCGCGCGCGATCCCAATCAATCTCGAATGCTTCCGCGTAATAGGCCGAGATATCGCCGTCATGAATGATGAGCGACGCGTCGCGGTTGAGCGTTACGCCAGGCTTGCTCCAATTGTGGCTGCCCAGAAGGACGCGTTGACCATCGACGATCATGCCTTTGGTGTGATGGTTCGTGATTTGACGCACGCGATCCCCGATATCGACGCCCTTCGTCTTGAGATACCAAGCCGTATTCGTGGGGCTGGAATAGGCGTTGCCCTGATCGCGCAGCAGCAGCCGTGCATCGTCGAGAGTCTTGAGCTTCTGGGTTAAAGCCTTGATTAGCGCGTCTATGTAGCCGCGGTCCTCACGTGGATTGGACGGCATCCCAATGTAAGGGATTTGGAAGAGAAGGCTCTTCTTCGCCGACTTGATCAGCTCCAGCACCGCCTCGGAATAGATGGCGCCCTGCTGATCTGGAGTCAGCAACGGCTGCACCTTGTACGTCCCCTTGAATTCACGTGGCTCAAGGATCGCGCGTGGCGGGGGACGATAGGTGCGAGCTTCCTCAATGGGAACGTCGACCCAAATCTCCGCGCTCTCCCAACTCTTCGGCACCGGTCCCGCGCCGAGTTCTTCCGAGCGCTCGAAGTCTTGCTCGATATGCGCCGAGAATCGCGAAGCCAGCGTTCGGTTCTTCACGATCACGTGCCACTCGCGATTTCCCGGCAGGTCGGTGTTCGCGGCGTCATCACGCTGCTCTTGCGTAATTGGAGGCTGGCTTGATCCCATCTTCCAGTTTCCGGAGGAGAGCCAGAACGTATCGTCTTCGCGGACGGTCACTTTGATATGATAGGAATCAGAGATAAGGCCGGCACCGCCTTCGGGGGCGACGATGCGTTCAAAGTTGAGCTTATCCCATTTCGCGAAGCGCTCGCCGCGATCAAATTCTTCGTCTTCGTCCTTCACTTGGATGAAGGTCGCATTGTCCATGACGAGCTTGAGAGACACGTCATCTTTGAGGCGCGCCTCCAGGCAATCCGCGATGTGCGTTCCGTGGAACTCGTAGATGCCAGAAACGAGACTCGACTTCGCGCCGGACAAAAAGGCTTCCAGCTGGTCCCACGAGTATTCTGGACCGACATGCGCCAGGATCGTCATGTTCTGTTCGACGGGTTCGAACGAGAAGCGCTTCTTTTGCCGTGCATCGTCGTCATATGAAACTGTGCTCGAGCTTTCGAGCAGAAGACGCGCTTCCAATTGCTCACCAACGTCGGCGGCGGCGTAGAGAACGTCGAAGCCTTGAAATTGAGCAGGGCCTTCACCGGCAATTCGGCCAAGCGAGCTCGCCGGCGCTGAAACGGCGATGAATGGCGCTTCGCCGATGCGATCACCATGTGAATGGTAGCCGACGCGTACGCCCGTCACACCTTCGGGCCTGGCGTCCCAGAACGCCACGGCCGCTGCTTCGGCATTCCTCGTATTCGGAACGCCGGAGACACCAATCGCCCCGACTGATGCTCCAACAGAGTTGGGAAGCACGGGTTGGCCCAAACTCACCGTGATGGTCAGCGGTATGGTGACAGAGATGTTCTGTCCGTCAGGCGTCTGGAGGTCGACGCTGGGCGTGTGAGGCGGTGGCGGCGGACGCGCCGTATCCGTGCGTACTTCTTGGCGCGGCTGCTTCCAGATTTCCCGCTTGATGTAATCATTGAGCACTGACGCTCTGACGGCGTAGTTGGCCTCGGCGTATAGGCCCGCGTAGTGCAGCCCCACGGCACGGCCCGTCTTGAGATCAATGACTGTCGATCCCGAATTCCCGCCGAGCGTTGCACAATCATGGCGCGTGGAGCCCGCCTCATCGGTCATTGTAAAACCCGGCGCTGCACGTTTGATGTTGTAGCGGCCGCGAAACAGCTGCTCCATCAGTTGCTGGTCGGGAATAATGTTGCTGGGCGCGCGCGCGGGATATCCGATAACAACAACCTTCGTGTCTGCGCTGGCGTTGCTGTCGGCGATCAGAATGCGGTCGGGCTTAGATCCGTCGCTGGAACGCTTCACACGTAAGAACGCAATGTCGTAGCGGCCGGATTCAGGCTCGATGTAAAGCACCTCGGTGATCGCGAAGGATCGCTGATTGTCGTCCTCGTCACCAGCTTCACGCCGGCAATTGAACGCGCCTTCTAACCGCTTACCACCGATACCTTGGTTGAACGCGTACTGCCTGCCATCCCAGCGTGCGATCAAAGACGCGACGTGTCTGTTCGTGACGATGACGTCAGGCGCGACCAACCAACCACTGCCTACAAAATCCAAACCCGCGAAATTGACCACATCGATACGGCCGATCAGCGGCATGAGCGGTTTGATGATAGATTCACCCGCGCTCAGATCCTTGATCAGCGCCTTGGCCTCCTCGCCGTCGGCAAACACATCGGTCGTGTTAAGCCAGTCCTTCTGAACGAACAGCACCGGCCGCTCGCGACGGACGATCGTCTCAAGGACAAATTCCCGCTCAGGGTCGATGCCGACCACTTGCGCAGCTTCTAATCGCCGCAATTCGTGCCCTGTCACATCGGCCACACGCTCCTTGGTGAGCTTCTTTGACAGCGCCGCGGTTTCAGCGAGTGCTTCGGGCCTACGCGCGTGCATGCGCATGACGAATTCGTCGGCAAAGCGCGCGCGCGCCACCGCGCGCTTGCGAGCTGCGTCTTCCATCGCATCCCCCTTGGCCCGAGAGCTTCCGCTCGCAGGGTCACGATGCTACCACAACGTCCACTTGTGTCATCGCCAATATGGGTGATACGCGATCCTCAAAACGTCAGCGCGCCAACGGTTTCGAAGCGAGACGCGATCCGGCACTTTGCGCTCGCATGGGTAGGCCCGTTGGCTAGAGTGCAGCCAGCAGATTGCAGGCTGAGGGAGATGGCCATGCGGGACGTTTGGGCGCGTGGGCTAAGCGCCGCGCTGATGGGCCTGGCGCTCGTTACTTCAAACGCTGACGCGCAAACGGCGCCGCCGCGCGATCCAAACTTTGGCCGCGGCGAGCGCGTCTCGGGGCAGAGCTTCGCGACGCGCTCGCCTGTCGTGGCGCCGCACGCAGCAGCGGCCACCGCGCATCCTCTGGCGACGCAAACAGCGATTGACATCATGCGCAGCGGCGGCAGCGCAATCGATGCGGCGATCGCGGCGAACGCGATGCTTGGCTTGGCGGAGCCGACAGCGAACGGCATTGGCGGCGACATCTTCGTTATCGTCTGGGACCCGCGCACGGCGCGGCTCTATGGCTACAACGGCTCCGGCCGCTCGCCGCGCGGGCTTTCGCTTTCGACCTTGCGCCGTGTCGCGCGACGCCAAGGCAATCCGAACGCGATACCGAGCTTTGGCGCGGCAAGCGTTAGCGTGCCAGGTACGGTCGACGGGTGGTTTGCGCTGCACGAACGCTTTGGCCGCAAGCCGATGGCGGATCTGCTCGCGCCAGCGATCCGTTATGCGCGCGAAGGCGCGCCTATCCCGCAAACGATCGCGATGTATTGGGCCAACGGCAAGCGCCGCTATGACACGGAATTCGCAGCGGGTCGGCTTGAGGAAGTTGAGAACGCGCGGCGCTTGTATTTCTGTCAGGAGAATTGCGGCGAGCATCGCCAGCAACCCGACGGCCACGGCCTCTTCCGCAATCCTGACCTCGCCAACACTTTGGAGCTGATCGCTCAAGGCGGGCGCGACGCTTACTATCGCGGGCCGATTGCGCGCACTGTCGACAGCTACATGCGTCGCATCGGAGGCTGGCTACGGTACGATGATTTCGCGCGTCACGAGGGCGAATGGGTCGATCCGGTTTGCGCGCCTTATCGCGATGTCGAGGTCTGCGAATTGCCGCCGAACTCGCAGGGCGTCGTCGCGCTACAGACGCTACGCATCCTCGACGGCTTCAACCTGCGCGACATGGGCTTCTTGAGCCCAGACTCTCTGCACACGCAGATCGAAGCGACACGCCTCGCCTTTGCCGATCGCGCGCAATTCTATGGCGACCCTGCCTTCACGCATTTCGACGTGCGCAGTCTGCTGACCGATGAGTACACCGCGCAACGCCGCGCGATGATCCAAAATGATCGCGTCATGCCGCCTCCGCCGCATGCGGAGATGCGCATCGATGGCGACACCACCTATTTCGCGGTCGCCGACAGCGACGGCATGATGGTGTCGATCATTCAGTCGAACTATCGCGGCATGGGCTCGGGCCTGGTGCCGGATGGTTTGGGCTTCATGCTGCAGGATCGCGGCGAACTCTTCTCACTCTCGCCTGGGCCCAATCAGTACGCGCCCGGTCGCCGTCCCTTCCAAACCATCATTCCCGCGTTCGCACTGCGCGGCGGATATCCGTGGCTCGCGTTTGGTTTGATGGGCGGTGACATGCAGCCGCAAGGCCACGTGCAGATCATCGTCAATCTCGTTGATTACGACATGGATCTGCAGGCCGCTGGTGATGCCGCACGCTATCGCTTCTATGGCGGCGTCGAGCCAACGGGCGAAGAGCCCGATGGCACAGGCTTCGTCGCGATGGAGAATGGCGTTCCACCCGCGGTCCGCGCGGAGTTGGAACGGCGCGGGCATCGCATTCGCCCCGCTGATGGCAGCTTCGGCGGCTACCAAGCGATCATGCGCCACCGCAACGGCGTCTACGAAGCCGCCACTGAGATGCGGAAGGACGGGACAGCCGGCGGCTATTGATGCGCGCCCTGGCCGCTCTCGCGCTACTGCTGCTCGCCGCATGCGGGCCGCAAATCGGCGAGTTGGAGCGCGGCGAGAAAAGCCGCGTCGTGCGAGCCTATGCCGGCGACACGCTGGAGCTTGAAGATGGAACGCGGGTCTTTCTCGCGGAGATCGACGCGCCACGCGGTGAAGCGCCGTACGCGGCGCAGTCACAGGGCGAACTTGAAGCGCTCGCGGTGCATCGCGAAGTGCTGCTGGCTTACGGCGGTGAGCGGCGCTGGGTTGGCAGACCGCGCGAAGGTGAAGCGCCACGCGAAGCAGCGATCGCGCATGTGTTCGTGAAGAGCGAAGGCGGGCGCTGGTTCTGGCTGCAGCACGAGCTTGTTTCACGTGGCGCTGCCTATGTGCGTGCACGACCGAACAATCACGCGCGATCGGCGGAGTTACTGGAGTTGGAGGCGAATGCGCGTGAGGCGGAGCGTGGCATGTGGGCTCAGCGCGCCTATCGGCCGCTTACCGTGCGCGCAGCAGCGACGGCGGCAACCGAAGCGAGAGCCAACTGCCTGCGTGGCGATGCACCCTACCGGATCGTCGAGGGGCGCATTGCCGATGCCCGCGTGTTCGAGAGACGAGCGTCGCTCCGAATGGAAGGCGCCGATGAGCCGCCCTTCTCGCTTGTCGTCTTCGGCGAGAATTTCACCGCCTGGGACGGCGCGCAGCTCGCTTCACTGACGGGCGCGCGAGTTCGTGCACGGGGGCCGCTCGGAGTATATCGCGACGAGCCGCAGCTCTGCCTGGAGCACTCGTCGCAGCTTGAAGTGTTGGCTGACTAGCCGACGTACCCCGCAGCCACTGGATCGCCGACGCGCGCGATCAGCGCTCGACGCAGCTTCTCCAGCGCATTGCCCTCGATCTGACGCACGCGTTCCTTCGAAATCCCGAGCCGTTCGCCGAGAGCTTCCAGTGTCACCGCATCATCTTCAAGCTTGCGCTCGGTGATGATGAGCCGTTCGCGGTCGGAGAGATCGCGCATCGCGTCCTGAACCAGTTCGGTGCGTGCCGCGCTGTCGTGCGCGTTCATGGCGTCGGCTTCAGGAGACGCGCCATCGTCGGCCAACAAATCTTGCCATTCGCCATCGCCCTCTTCCGTGAGCGGCGCGTTGAGCGAGCGATCCGGCGCCGAAAGCCGCGCGGCCATGGCCTCAACATCGCGCTCCGGCACACGCAGCGCCTTCGCGACCTTTGAGGTCGCTTCCGCGCTCATCACCGCGTCGCCGACATCACCGATGCGCGCACGCAAGCGGCGGAGATTGAAGAAGAGAGCTTTCTGCGCCGAGGTCGTGCCGGTGCGTACAATAGACCAGTTGCGCAACACGAAATCCTGCATCGCCGAACGGATCCACCACGACGCATACGTCGAGAAGCGCACTTCTCGCTCCGGCTCGAACCGCATCGCCGCCTGCATCAGGCCGACATTGCCTTCCTGGACGAGATCGCTCAGCGGCAGGCCGTAGTGGCGGAAGCGCGACGCCATCGCCACGACAAGCCGCATGTAGGCGGTGGTCAGTTCGTGCAGCGCGCGCTCGTTTCCATCATCACGCCAGCTCTGCGCCAGTTCACGCTCGTGCTCGGCTTCGAGCATCGGCGCGCGCATTGCGCTGCGGAGGAAGCGCTGCGCGCCACGTTGAAGTTCGAGAGTTTCGGAAAGCGCCATACTGTTGAGTACGCTCCAGCTTGTGACAGGTTCACATGCGCGGCGCGCGTGGCGCGACGTGTGCACATCACGAACGCGTGACGGGCACGGAAGGCGCCAACAAAAAAGGCCGGGCTGCAGCCCGGCCTTTCGATTGTTCCGTGTCTCGCGCTTAGGCGGCGGCTTGCGTTTGCTTCTTCGAAGCCAGCGAGGCCGTCAGCTTCGCGACGGCGTCATCGCGGGTGACCTTTTCCACGGCTGCAAGTTCCCGGGCCATCCGGTCCAGCGCGCTCTCATAGAGCTGGCGCTCGGAATAGGATTGTTCCGGCTGGTCGCTGGCGCGGTGAAGGTCGCGGACCACTTCGGCGATCGAGACGAGGTCGCCCGAATTGATCTTCGCTTCGTATTCCTGAGCGCGGCGGGACCACATCGTCCGCTTGATGCGGGCGCGGCCCTGGAGGGTCTTCATGGCTTGGTCGACCACCTCGCCCGAGGCGAGCGGGCGCATGCCGCAGGAACGGGCCTTCGTGGTCGGGACGCGCAGGGTCATCTTGTCCTGCTCGAACGAGATCACGAAAACGTCCAGCGCGATGCCGGCCACCGATTGCTGCTCGACGCCCATGACACGGCCAACGCCGTGCGCCGGGTAGACGATGTGGTCACCCGGGCGGAAAGCAATCGACGGATTGGCGGTTTGCATATTCGGATACTCCGTGTCCCACATTGTTCTTATCGACCAGCCGGGCCTTTCCGTTCCGTCACAATCG
Source organism: uncultured Caulobacteraceae bacterium (assembly GCA_902826145.1). Lineage (GTDB taxonomy): Bacteria > Pseudomonadota > Alphaproteobacteria > Caulobacterales > Aquidulcibacteraceae > Vitreimonas. The sequence goes on along the minus strand of CADEDT010000051.1, from coordinate 12,100 downwards.
CTCGCACGAGACAAAAAGGCCCTTCAGGCCCGTTTTTGACCCCGTGTTCCCCTTAACCGAGCGGATTTTGGCGCTATGGATCGATCCAGCTGCCGGGGCGCGACGCGCGCTCCCCGATTTCTGGTGAGTATATACCACAGTTTTGGGCGATTTTAAAGCCGAGCCCTCCGGCAAGGTCAGTCGCCCGTTCCGGGCTCCGAGCTGAAGTATTTCTCGAATTTACCCTTCTCGTCTTTGAAGGCGTCACTGTCGGCCGGCGGCGTTCCTTTGACTGTAATGTTGGGCCAGACTTTCGAGAACTCAGTGTTTATCTTGAGCCACTTGCCGTCGGGCTCGTCTTGGCTGTCGGGCTTGATGGCGTCGACCGGGCATTCCGGCTCGCAGACGCCGCAATCGATGCATTCGTCTGGATGGATGACGAGGAAGTTTTCGCCCTCGTAGAAGCAATCCACCGGGCAGACTTCGACGCAGTCCATCAGCTTACAGCGCACGCACGCATCGGTGACGATGTAGGTCATTGGCCCGGTTCCGCTTCGGGCGCTGACATGACGATGCTTGGCCGGAGCGTCAAGCGAGCGTCTCTGCGTCAAGTTCGCTATAGAGCGCGCGCGCTTCCACCGGCGGACCGCGACGGGGCCCAAGCGCTTCGACTCGGATGGCGACCACTTCGCCGCGCTGCGGGAACAGGAGAACGTCGCCGGCCGCCACTTCCACCGAAGGCTTCTCCAAACGGCGTGGAACACCGTCATGGACGAGGCGCACACCGCCCTCAGTGATGAGCCGAGCGGCAGCCGCACGCGTCTTGGCGAAGCGCGCGCGGAAAAGCCAGACGTCGATGCGCTGGCGTTCGCTCACGCCGGACGGCCTCTACGCCGGCGCGGTGGCGCTGCTGATGCGGGCAGCAGGTTGGCGAGCGCCGAGAAGGCGTTGTCGGGTGACGCTCGAGCAGCGCTCTTGCGGCGCGGCGTGGAGCGGCGCCAGCGTTTGGCCTCGCCTTCGGGCGCGGGCGCTTGGCGATAGCCGAGCGCACCGAGCACACCGGCTAGATCGCGCACGGGGCGGCCGACGAGGCGCGCGAGCGCTGCGTCGGCCGGCGGCGCGTCGCTTTCGATCGCCTCAGCGAGCTTCTCGACCAGATCGAGCCGCACAGCGATGCGTCCGCAAGCGCGATAGCCGGCGGCGGCGCATTCGCCCCACTCACGCTTCTGCTCGAGCGGCGCCGAGAGAGCACCGGGCCGCGCCAGGAAAACGCCGTGTCCGCTGCCTGGATGCGCGGCGTGCCAGAGCAGCGCGAGCGTGTGCGCGGCGCGCGGCTTCACCAAAGCCGGCATGAACACAGAATGGCGACCGAGGCGGACGCCGTGACGCTGCAGTGAATTGCGGGCGAGATCGCTCATATGGTCGAGATTTTCGTTCGTACGATCTAGAGCGCCGGCGTTCTCGATCAAACGAAACGCCAGTCCGCGCGCATCCGGCGGCAAGCGGCCATCGCGCCAGGCGTTCTCAAGGGCGACAAGTGGACGGAGGTCGTGCGCCACGAGTTGCGCCAGCCAAAGCTCTAGCCGCTCGCGCGCGGCGTTGCGCTCAAGCTCCGAGGCGTGCTCGCCGCCAATCAGCTCAAGCCGCGGTTTCAGCACTGGCGCGCCTTGCGTGAGCTTCGCCACCGCCGCGCGCTCAATGCAGACGCGGCCGTCGCGGCCAAGCGTAATGTCCGCGTCCGAGGCGTGCGCAATCTGCGCGAGACGCTTCGATACCTCCGGACGCAGCGCGCGCAGCGCGGCGTTGCGGACGGCGCGGCCTTCAAGTCCGGACGAGGTGCGCGGATCGGGCTTGAAGTCTAAACCTTCGAGGCGACCGACGAAGTGGCCTTCAACGGTCACCTCGCCTTCCTCGGAGATGCCGGCAAGCAGCGCGTCCTCGCGCTTCAGGCCTTTGAGCAGCGCGCTGGTGCGGCGGTCGATGAAGCGCTGGGTGAGCGCTTCGTGCAACGCATCGGAGAGCTTGTCTTCGACTTCGCGCGTCTTGGCGCGCCAATCGTCAACGTCTTCAAGCCAATCGGCGCGGCTGGCCGCATACGTCCAGGTGCGAATGTGAGCGAGGCGCGATTGCAACGCGTCGAGATCACCGGCGGTGCGATCGAGTTTTTCAATCTCAGCACTGACCCACTGGCTGGGCACCCGCCCCTTCGGCGCGACGATGTATTTGGCGATGCGCAAAGCGAGTTGGACGTGCTCATCCTTCGAAACCTTGCGGAAGTCGGGGAGCTGACACGCTTCCCAAACGCGACGCACGTCCTCCGGCGTCCGAACGCGATGTGTCAGCTCTGACTCATCGAGCGTACGGCGCAGGACGAGTTCGTCGTCCGCACCGCGCACACGCAGCAAGCCATTGCGATTCGGCGGCGTTTCCAACGACGCGACCAGCGCTTCGAGGCTGCTGAACTTTAGCTCGTTGCTGCGCCACTGGACGGCTTCGATGGTCTCGAATTCGTGCGCTTCTACACGCTCGACAATCTCCTCGTCGAACGGTTCGCATTCGCCGGTTTCGCCGAACTGGCCATCGCGCGTGAAACGCCCGGCGCGGCCGGCGATCTGAGCGATTTCGTCCGGCCGTAGATCGCGCCAGGAATGGCCATCGAACTTGCGGCGCGACGCGAACGCAACGTGGTCGACGTCCATGTTGAGGCCCATGCCGATGGCGTCGGTGGCGACGAGGAAGTCCACTTCCCCGCTTTGATAGAGCTCCACCTGCGCATTGCGCGTGCGCGGACTGAGCGCGCCCATCACCACAGCCGCGCCGCCGCGATGCCGGCGCAGCAGCTCAGCGATCGCGTAAACTTCCTCCGCTGAGAACGCGACGACGGCGGAGCGCTTCGGAAGCTTGGTGATCTTCTTCGGCCCGCTGTACGCGAGCGTCGACATGCGTTCGCGGTGCGTGATCTCGGCATCCGGCAGCAGCTTCTTGATCATCGGCCGCATAGTGTCGGCGCCGAGGAGCATCGTTTCGCCAAAGCCGCGCGCGTGCATGATGCGATCGGTGAAGACGTGGCCGCGATCGAGATCGCGCGCGACTTGGATTTCATCGACCGCAACGAACTCCACCGCACGGTCGAGCGGCATCGCCTCGACGGTGCAAACGAAGTAGCGGGCCGTCTCCGGGACAATCTTCTCTTCGCCGGTGATCAGCGCCGCCAGCGCCTCACCCTTCGCGGCGACCACCCGGTCATAGACCTCTCGCGCCAGCAACCGCAGCGGCAGTCCGATCATGCCGCTCGCGTGACCCAGCATGCGCTCGATCGCGAGATAGGTTTTGCCGGTGTTGGTGGGTCCCAGGACGGCCTTGGTCCTGGCGTGCGCAGTCATGAGCGGACGATGGGTCTGGGGTGCGGCGAATTCAAGCCGAGGTGTCCGGTGGGTAATGACGTGGAGTAGAGGCCGAGAGAAGGGAACAAGAACGAATCAATCGGGAATCACTGCACCTGATTCGTTGCTTGGACGTTCACGGCTATATCTTGCGGTTAATACATAAGTAACACACAAGACTAGAAGAGGCGCGAGCTGGTTGGCCCGCGCCTCTTCGAATTTAGTCTTTGGTTAGAAGTCTTTAGCGCAGCCGCGTGCCGTTCACGGTGATGCGCCGCGCCTCCAGACGAACGACCCCCACCTCATCCGTTGGCATCTCGATCACCACCGGCGCCCACATGCCGCTCTCGGTACGGGCGAGCAGGAATGAGAGCGTCCGTGCCTCTTGGGGGTCGCCGAAGCCGGCGATCGGACGGAACTGGACACGGCAGCGAACGCCGGGGCCGCGATAGCCCTGATTTTCGATAGTGACGTTGCCATTCGGGGTCATGGCGAAGTCGAAGCGAGCGCGGCCGTCCATGTAGATCCGCAATGTCCGGGCACAGGGATCACCGGTTGCAGTGATCATCGCCGCGATTGCAGTGAGCTGATCGATCGTATTCCGGCGCTGCTCGGCGGTGGCCGGCGGATCACCCATGTTTGGCGGCCCCGGGACGGCAGTCGTGACGGCATCATTGGCCGTAAACGCCGTACGGATCAGGCGACCGTTCGGCCGGTCCGCCCGACGGCGGCCGCCCTGGTGTTGGTAGGCCGAGGGATGCAGCGAACCGTCTTCGGCAACCGCGCCGCGGACGGAATAGGTGTAGTCCTGCCGGCGCTGCAGCAGCGCGCCCGCGACGCCCTTCATCTGGCGCGTCGCAGTGGCCTCATAGGTCGAGCCTGTCTGCGTGAAGTTGTAGGTAAAGTCGCCCGCGTCCCGCCATTGCGGGGCGTGGATCGCGTAGGTGACGGCGAAAGTGCGGTTCGCGCCGGTCTGCGCGGGCGCGGGGCTGGCCAGAGCCGCCATGCCGAGCGCCAGAACCAGGCCCTTGGCCGCCGTCATCGTCCTCATCGTCCACCTTCCTGCTTGCGAAGCGGGTCAACTCTTAGGGGCAGCCCACTGATCCAGACATGAACCAAATGGGGCTGTTTGATGGAAGCGGGCGCTCGGCTGGGCGAATTCGCGCGGCCCCTCGCCTTGACCCTGGCAAGGCCATCGCGTAAGCGTCCGCGCTTCAATTTTCCCTGGAATCCGAGAAATCCCATGTCCCGCCGTTGCGAACTGACCGGCATCAACCGCCAGATCGGCCACAAGGTCAGCCACTCCAACATCAAGACCAAGCGCAGCTTCGAGCCGAACCTGGTCAACGTGACGCTGCAAAGCGACGCGCTGGGCCAAAACTATAAGCTCCGCATCACAGCGGCCGCTTTGCGCAGCGTCGATCACCGCGGCGGCCTGGACCAGTTCCTGCTGAAGGCCAGCGAGGCTGAACTCTCTACGCGCGCCGCCAAGATCCGCCGCGACCTGAAGAAGAAGCTGGCGGAAACCGCCGCCGCCTAGTCGGCCACGTCTTCAGTCAAATCGAAAGCAAGCAAGAGCGTGCGTTGCTGCGCGTTATTGTTGTTGTCCGACACGATGTAGATGCGCGTCGCGCCGTTGGGCATGCGCACGGCTGAGATCCCTTCGAAGTTGTCGATGGGAAATGGCGCTTCGAGCAACGCCAGCAATTCCGGCTCGATACGCCTGCCCTCGTCCGGCAAAGCGAAGCGTGTGATGCGTGCACGCGGGCCGACCACTGGTGCGTAGAATCTTTCAAGGGCAACGAAGCTGCCATCAGGCAGACGATCCATTCCGGTCAGTGAGAAGCCGTCGTTCAGTGGATACCTGAAGCGCGGCTCCACAGGCTCGCGCGCATCCAACGGAAGCACCCATACTGGCGTCGTGCGGCGGTCTCCACCTTCAGCACCCGTGATCAGGGCGTTGTCCATTGCCGCCAGCGCCTCGAGACTCGAATTACCTGGCAGATCATCCACTTCATCCAACCGTGGACCCATCGCAGCCTGCCCGAACGGGCCGTCGCGGTTGAAGTCGTAGATGCGGATGAGATTGGTGCGCTCGAAGCTTACAGCGAAGCGGCCGTCCGGCAATAGCGCGAGCCCTTCGGAATCGCCTTCCGCTTTCGTGGTGAAGGCGTCGCCGTGATCGTCGCGCATCAAAGCGGCGCGCACGTTGGCGAAGCCTGTGAGAAAACCGCGATCGTCGAGCACCAGATCGGCCGTGATCCAATCGGCTTCATCGCTGATCGCAACGATGCGGCTGTCATCTAGAACTTCGATACCAGACAAACCGACGAACATCGGGCTACGCGCGCGCAACTCGAGCCCGCCGCGCCACGCCAAGCGGCCAACCTGTTCAACAGTCGGCTGCACCGGCACGACGTCCACGCGCACGGCCACCCACTGCTCTTCCGAGCTGCCGCCATGCATTGGCGCGCAGGAAGCCGCCGCCAACGCTGCAATTGCCGCTAGTACAAATCTCATAATGCTGCCTGCTGCGCGCGTTGCTTCAGTTCGCGCGGCGAACGTGGAGCGCGATTGAGGTCCTCGGTGGTTGGCTCATCAAAGAGCTCAGCGAGCTTTTCCGTCATCACACCGCCCAGCTGCTCGGCGTCCGTAATAGTAACGGCGCGCTTGTAGTAACGCGTGACATCGTGACCGATGCCGATAGCGATGAGTTCGACGGGCGAACGGGTTTCGATCCAGTGGATCACGTTGCGCAGATGACGTTCGAGATAATTTCCGGGATTGGCGGACAGCGTTGAATCGTCAACCGGCGCGCCGTCGCTAATCACCATCAGCAACCGGCGCTGCTCGGGACGCTCAAGCAAACGGCCATGCGCCCACATCAACGCCTCTCCGTCGATGTTTTCCTTCAGCAACCCCTCGCGCATCATCAAACCAAGATTGCGGCGCGCGCGGCGCCACGGCGAATCCGCGCCCTTGTAGATGACGTGCCGGAGATCATTGAGCCGCCCGGGTTGCGGCGGGCGATCGGCCTTCAGCCACGCATCCTTCGACGAACCACCCTTCCAGGCGATCGTGGTGAAGCCAAGGATCTCGACCTTCACCCCGCAACGTTCCAACGTGCGCGCGAGAATGTCGGCGCAGAGTGCGGCCACCATGATCGGACGGCCGCGCATTGAGCCCGAATTGTCGAGCAGAAGCGTGACCACCGTATCCTTGAACGGCATGTCCTCTTCCTGCTTGAAAGAGAGCGCCGCCATCGGATCGGTGATGATGCGCGTGAGGCGGGCGGTGTCTAAGAGACCCTCTTCGAGATCAAAGCTCCAGGCACGGTTTTGCTTCGCCATCAATCGGCGCTGCAAGCGGTTGGCCAAACGGCCGACAACGCTCTGCAGCGGCTTCAGCTGCTGATCGAGATAGTTGCGCAGGCGCGCGAGTTCTTCCGCTGGGCAGAGGTCCTCGGCCTGTTTCACTTCGTCGAAGGCGCGCGTGAACACTTTGTAGTTTGCGTTCGGGTCGTCGGGCTCGTTGCGCGGCTTGGGCCGCATTGGCTTCTCGCCGGGCTCGTCCTGCTCGGACTCTTCCTGGCCGTCCGTGTCCATATCGGTTTCGATGGAGACAGTACGGTCGGTCTCGGTATCGACGTCGCCCTCGATCATCTCCATTTCGGCAGGCGCTTCTTCGTCCTGCTCGTCCTTGCCTTCGGAGTTGTCGCTTTGCGGCGGCGGCGGTTCGTTGCCGGAGGCTTCGTTGTCGTCGTCGTTGGTTTGCTCAACGCCGAATTCGTCACCGATGCCGAGGTCGTTCAGCACGCTCCGGAACGCAAGCGCGAAGTCATGCTGATTGTCGGCGACGGCCGCAAGCTTATCGAGATCAGCGCCGGCGTCGCGTTCGATATCCTTGCGCCACGATTCCACCAAGGCCTTGGCATTGGCCGGCGGCTTCAAACCTGTAAGCCGCTCGCGCACCATCAGCGCCACCGCATCAGCAAGCGGCGCGACCGCGCGATCATTCATGCGCGCCGCCCCGCGGCGCTCTAGCGAATCCGTCAGCGCGGCGGAGAGATTGTTGGAAACGCCCTTCAGTGCGTTCGCACCCAACGACTGGATGCGCATCTCTTCGACAGCGTCGAACACCAGCCGCGCTTCGGCGCCTTGTGGACGCATGCGCGAATGTTCGCGCTCGTCGTGGTGCGCGAGGCGCAGCGCCATCGCATCAGCTTGGCCGCGAATGCGCTCGGCCTCGGGATCGGAGATCACGCGCGGGGGATGCGGCAGCACGATCTTGCCGGGCGAGAGACGCGGACCCTCCGCGCCGTAGGTTACCTCAAGCTCCTCCTCCGCGCCCGCAAGCGCGCGCGTCGTCTGCGCGAGCGAACGTTTGAACAGTTCGGCGGGGGTTTCCTTGGAAGACATCGCCTTCTGATTACTCGGTTATGCGCGTGCCGGGAACACCGTTGCGCGCGAATTACTGTCGCTCTTTCGTCGGAACGGTGCGGATGCCTTCGCGTTAGCTCGGCGAAGGAGATTTCAACATGCGCAAGATTTTCCCGACGCTTCTCGCTGTCGCGCTGCTCGGCGGCGCCATCACCGTCGCACACGCCCAGGATCGCCGCCGTGATCGCGACAATGACGAGTTCGGCCCGGCCACCGTGCAACAATTGGCGGCCGCTGACCGTCGGCTAAACCAAATCTACCAACGCCGCATTGCCGACGCGCGCGCTGATGACCGCGCCGACCGCCGTACGCGCGGCTGGTACAGCCAAGAAGCGTCGCTGCGCGAAAGCGAACGCGCCTGGATCACGTTCCGCGACGCCGAATGCCGCTACCTGACGCAACAAGACGTCGGCTCACGCGACTACAGCGCACTGGTGCGCGGTTGCTTGCTGAATCAGGTCGAGGAACGCGCTGAAGAGCTGCGTGACGCGGAAGCCGTGCTCGCGGCGCGTTAGAGTGCGAACTAGATAGTCAACTAAGCGCCGCTCCTCGGAGCGGCGCGTCTATTAGGCCACCTTCACCCGCGTCGCCGCTTCGGGCAGGTCCGCACCGAACGCGCGCTGGTAGAACTCAGCCACGGTCGGGCGTTCCAGTTCATCGCACTTGTTTAGGAACGTCATCCGGAACGCGAGGCCGACGTCGCCGAAGATCTCGGCGTTCTGCGCCCAGGTGATTACCGTGCGCGGGCTCATCACCGTGGAGATATCGCCGTTCATGAAGGCGTTGCGCGTCATGTCGGCGACGCGCACCATCGCCATGATCGTGCGCTTGCCTTCTGGCGTCGAATAAGTCGGCGCCTTCGCGATCACGATTTCCGCTTCCGCGTCGTGATCGAGATAGTTGAGCGTCGTCACGATCGACCAGCGGTCCATCTGGCCTTGGTTGATCTGCTGGGTACCGTGATAGAGCCCCGTCGTATCGCCCAAGCCGATCGTGTTCGTCGTCGAGAACAGACGGAAGAACGGGTTCGCGGCGATGACGCGGTTCTGGTCGAGCAGCGTAAGCTTGCCACTCGCTTCCAGCACACGCTGAATGACGAACATCACATCCGGGCGTCCGGCGTCGTATTCGTCGAAGCAGATCGCCACCGGCCGCTGCAGCGCCCACGGCAGCATGCCTTCGCGAAACTCGGTGACCTGCTTGCCTTCCTTCAGCACGATCGCGTCCTTGCCGACGAGATCGATACGGGAAACGTGGCTGTCGAGGTTAATACGCACCATCGGCCAATTGAGCCGCGCGGCCACCTGCTCCACATGCGTCGACTTACCGGTGCCGTGATAGCCCTGCACCATGACGCGCCGGTTGTGCGCAAAGCCCGCCAGGATCGCGAGCGTCGTCTGCGGATCGAAGCGGTAGGCGGTGTCGATCTCAGGAACGTATTCGGTCTTCTTGGCGAAGGCTGGGACCTTCATGTCGCTCTCAACGCCGAATTCGCGAGCCGAAACCGTCTTGTCCGGCTTGGCGGTGAGAAGATCGTCAGCAGCAGTCATGTGGGAGAAATGGCCTAAAGGAAGTTCGGACGCCAGCTTACCGCGCCGCAGCACGGGGAGAAAAGCGGCGAATTGACGGAGGCTAGACCAGCCCGCCCGCTTTGAGCGTTTGATAGGCCTTCAGCGCCCGCTGCAGGTTCTGCTCCGCCCCACGGTCACCGCCGTTGGAATCCGGGTGCCAGCGCTTCACCAACTCGGCATAGCGAGCGCGGATCTGAGCTGCCGTGGCGTTCTCCTCCAGCGACATGGCTTCTAAAGCCAAGGTCTGAAGGCGGGTAAGCCGCCGTTTGCTCTTCGCCGGGGCCGCGCTGGCCGGCTCACCGCCAAACACACCCAACGGATCGGCCGAGCCCCCCTTGAAGCCACGCATCGCGGCGGAGAAGCGATCGAGCCGTCCGCCGCGGAAAGTCCATGTCGGGCGATGGCCGGTTTCTTCCTGTTTCTGGAAGTCCGCTTGTTCCGCGTCCGTCATGCCTCGAAAGTAGTCCCAACGCTTGTTGTACTCGGCAGCATGAGACGTGCAGAAGTGCCAAAACTGGTTGGCATGGTCGCGGCTCTTGGGCGCGCGATGGAGCCCAGCGCGCTTGCATCCTATATAATCGCACGGGCGATCTTCCGGTTCGCGATCCACCGCCGCCGCGTCAGGTTTCTTGACGCGGATGTCGACGAACTTTGGGCGATAGGCGAACGTCTCGGACATCGGATCGTCGAGTATGGGCGCCATAAGTTAAGCGGACAAGGAATTGACAGAGCACAAAACGCATCTTTCGCGCGCCTCACGCATCCAAACGCAGCTGCGCGAACGGTTTTCGCCCGTTCACTTTGTCTTGACGGATCAATCAGGGCAGCACGCGGGCCACGCGGGCGCGCGTCCCGGTGGAGAAACCCACTACCACCTGGCCATGCGCGCGAGCGCCTTCGAGGGGCTCTCCCGCGTCGCGCGTCAACGCTTGGTTTACGACACACTTCGTGAAGAATTCGACACAGGCTTGCACGCGCTCTCGCTGGACCTCAAAACTCCAGCGGAGGCGTGATACGCCTTTAAGTTCGCGGCGCGGGGAGCGGGATGCTGCGGCGGATACTGGCATGGATTGCCGCTGTGATCGTAGGCGTGGCTTTAGGCCTTGCCTCCGCTTGGGCTGCGCTGAACGTCGGCGCGTCGTCCTTCTCCGAAGAATTTGGCCATTGGCGCTATAACAGCGCGGCGGGCTCGACTGCCGCCGACCCCTACACCCGCGCCATCGTCGCTCGCGTCGGCTTGTTGGCGCTTTCGGCGCGCGAGGCGCGCTACTTCACGATGTACGAAGACGAGAACGGCCGCCCGCTCAGCGAAAGCTGCATCTACGAACTTCGGGGAGCGCCGATGGATGTGCGCTGGTGGTCGGTCACGCTTTACGCCGACGACAACTACCTGGCGCAGAACAATGACAGCGCACACTCCGTCGACGCGACGCGCATCGGCAACGACAGCTCCTGGACGGCGCGCATATCGCCCGTGCGGGGGGACGCTAGATATTGGGTCTCATCGCGCGAGGCGCGCCGTGGCTTCAGCCTGACGCTACGCGTCTACAATCCTCAGCGTGACTTCCGCGCCAGCGCCGAAACGCTCCCCGCGCTCACGACCGTCTCCTGCGCCGGAGATGAGCCATGAGCTGGGGCAAGTATGTGCTCGGCGCTTTGGTGATCGCGATCGCGGTGCATTTCGCGGCGATCTATGCCGTGCCGCGCGTGTTCATGAATATCGCCATCGAGCGCATCGGCGCGGTGTCCGGCGTCAACGCCTGGCGCCTCAGCGATCGGGTCACCGCGACCTCGCGTTGGGTGGTGAGGCCGTCGCCGGACTTCGCCTACTCCACCTGCGTCTTTGACCTCAGCCAAGGGCCCGTCGTCATCACCGCGACACCATGGGATTCGTACTGGTCGCTCTCGCTCTACGCCGCCAATAGCGACAATTTCTTCGTCATCGACGATCGCGAGGCGCATCACGGCGCGGAGATCACCGTCGTCCGCCGCGGCCGGGCGCATCCCGAAGGCGCATCCATGGTGGTCGAAAGCCCAAGCGAACGCGGCATCGCGCTGATCCGGCGCCTGGCGCCAACGCCGAACACCTACAACGCAGCCAAGAACGTCGCCGTGGAAGATGTCTGCGAAAGCGCTGCACGTTTGGTCGGCTAGAACTCAGCCGCGCGCAGCGCGGCCAAGCGTGCAAACAGCAAAGTCACGGCCTTGCGCCGCGCGCCCACAAGTTGGCGTACAGGGCTGTCGCGCAGAATCGCGCCGCCGAAACCATCAGCAACGATCAGGCCGCACTCCTCTGGGATCAATTCGCGAGGAAAGTTCTCGGTGACGCCGAAGAAGAAGCGATCGCAATAGTCGATGTATTCCGGCCACTTTGAGTCGCATGCGTAGTCTTCGAGACAAGACTTCGTCTCGACGATCCAGATCTCGCCTTGCGGCGTCAGCGCCATCACATCGGCTCGGCGGCCATTCGCGAGTGGAACTTCGAGGATCGGCGCAAGCCCGTGTTCCACCAGCATGCGCGTCACGCCGCGCGCGAGAGCGGCGGTTGTGTCGGGGCGCGAGAGTGGAAGCCCATCATCCATGCACGCATTCTCCCACCGCACACGCACGGGAACAAGCGTTCGGAACTGCGATGGCTTCGAGGGCGTTCGCCCGCCATCGAGAGAAGGATATTTTCCATGCGCAAGAATTTTCTGTTGGCCGTGGCCGCAGCCGCGTTGCTTTCGGC
>CADEDT010000050.1 GCA_902826145.1 uncultured Caulobacteraceae bacterium | reverse complement strand
TCGGGCGTGTAGTCGGGCTTGCCTTTGCGCTTGGTCGAGGCGAATTCGTCGAGCTGCTTTTCGCTCATTGAATCGTACATTTGTTTGGACGCGCCCTTGAGATCCGAGCGCTTGCTCTCGCCGCGCTTGGCCGAGAGTGCGGCGCCGGCGGCTTTCTGTTGGGCTTTTGATTTTGCGGGCATGAGGTTCTCCTCTCGGAGCAATTCGCATGTGCGCGCGGCGTTCCAAAAAAATGAGGGCGGGATTGCTCCCGCCCTCCAAGGCTCACCAGCAAAGAGAATGAGGTTAGGCTTCGACAGCGACCGGTTGCGGTTGCGGCTTCGGCGCGCGCCAGAAGCCGAAGGCCGCCATCAGGACGGCGGCGATGCCAGGCGCGCCGAGCGCGCTGGCGCCGGCCCATTCGGCGACGCCGCCCGTGCCGGTCACGAGCAATGACACGGCGATGGCGAGGAGGCCGAGGCCAAAGAACATGAGCGCCATCAGGCCCAGGTCGGCGAAGGACGGCAACTTGATCTGCGAACGCACGCGTTGCTTGTGCAGGCGCTGGTCAACGCCTTTCGGAACTGGGTTGGTCTTCGGGAGCGCCAGCCACACCTTCTTCTCGGCGACCGGTTCGCTGCGACGCGGCGCGATGCGCGGTTCGAAGTCGAAGCGCGACACGGGCTTGGCGTGCGCCGTGGTGATCTCGCCTTCTTCCTCGACGTCGTCGGCGACGACTTGAGTCAGCAAAAGAGCTTCTGTCGCCGGCTCGCTCTTGAGGATTTCGGTCAGACGTTGCGCGGGTTCAGATTTCGCCGGCGCCGGCGCGATCGAGCCGACCTCCGGGACCGGCGTGTAGTTCACCGGTGCGCCTAGGATTGAGGCGGCGTGATCGAGTTGCGCGCGCACGAACACTGACGGCGCGGCGGCTTTCGGGAGTTCTTTGAGAAAGAGTGCTTTCTCCGCCGTGCGGCGGCGGACGAGCGCTTCCACGATGACCAGTTCACCGCCGACATCGCTCTTGCGCCAAGCGTCCATGGCGCAGGCGGCGGAGACGTAATCGCCGGCATTGACGCGGCGCAGAACTTGGCTCTTGCCGAAAGCGTCAGCGCCGACCGAGAACGCGAACGACACGAGCGCGTCGTATTGCGATTGCGACAGCGGTTGCGTGATCAGCGTGTTCACCAGATTTTCGAACGGCGCGAGATCGGTCGCGAGCAAGCTCTGCGCTTCGTTCTCGTTAACCGCTTCGCCCGGCTCGGTGACGCGCACGTGGCTATAGCCAACGACCCAACCGCCGGTCGGCAGCTGTTTCGGTTCGGCCTGAAAGCCTTCAAGCTCCTGGATCAGAGCGAGGCCGTTGGCGGAAATCGCGTTCGTCATGGGCTTTGCCTTCGTAATTTTCATGGCCACGTCCCGTTTCGGTGCTGGTGGGATCGCGGCTTTCCCCTTTCAGGCAAGTCGGGCGCCATGCGCGCGTGCTGAGGGTGAATTGGCGTTAGCCATCGCCGCACGCGCGGGCGCGCGCTGCGGGTTCGCTTAACGATGTCTCCGCAAGGCGGAGGGCGGGAACGCGCTTCAGCGTCCGGAAGGCAAGGAAGGGAAGAAATCGGACATCGTCCGCGCGTTCCCGTGAATGATTTCACATCAGCTCTTACCGGGAGGAGATTGTTTGGCTCCGACGGCAAGGCGCCCACGGCGAGCAGGGATCTCCGATAATCTCCTGGACCTGCCGGTTTCACGATCCCCGACAGCAACGTTCTCGCTTCACTCACATTCCGCTTCGCCTAAGGGTTCGGATCCAATTGACCCCTCCGTGATGCGGAACGGAGGAAGTGTACGCCAAGCGCAAGCCGGTCGGATTGATTTTGGCGCAGGCCGTTAATCTCAAAGGCTTCTGCCCGAGACTCTGTTGGATAGCGTGTCGCTCAATCCACGTTTCCCGGGCGAGCGAAGCATTTGTAATGCGCGTGAGCTTGGCCGGGAAACGTCGGGGCTGGAAGCGAGCGCACGCGGCTATAGTTACTCCTGCATGCAGAAGACCTACTCCTGGCACAGGCTTGATTTCTATGGGCTCGAGATCTTGCATCTCACAAAGAGCGCGAATGGCGTCGAGGCGCGATCAACCATCATCGATGCAGGCGACGGGTTGTTTTCGTTGCAGGCGATTTGGCGGCTTGACGCAGATTGGCGGTCTCGTTCGCTGCAGCTTACTCAGACTTCCACCGCCGGCGAGAAGACATTGCGCATCGAACGCGGACAGCGTGGATGGGTGGTGGACGATCGGGCGCGGCCGGATCTGGAAGAGTGCTTGGAGATCGACGTGTCAGCGACGCCGTTTTGCAACGGCTTGGCGCTGCACGCGCTGGGGCATGAGCCGGGGGAACTGACCGCGCTCTATGTCGACGCCACCGATCTTAACGTGCAGCCTTCGCGGCAGCGCTATGAGCGACTGGGTGAGCGCAAGTGGCGGTACGTTGACCTTGGTGTCGCCAACGGCTTCGAGGCCGTCCTCGATTTTGACGACGACGGGATCGTGGAGCGCTACGAAGGCCTATTCGACCGCATCGATGTCGGCGACTAGCGCGCGCGGGGTTTGCGTTTGGCAGGGCCATCGTCGGTCTCGAACATCGGGTTCGGATCGAACTGGCCGGCGAACGGCGCGTCTATCAGATAGTCCGGTAGCCGCGCAGAGATAGCCTTCTGGTTGGAGATCGAGATGATCTGCTGCGCCTTGGTCATGTTGCGCAGCTTGTCGGCATCGATATCGCCGATGAGATCAGCACTTTCCTTGGCCATCAAATGATTGGCGACGCCGAAGAGCTGGAAGGCGCCGGCATTGTTGAAGATTGTGCGCCAATCCTTCGGATAGAGCCGCTGCAGCTGTGAGAGGTCCTGGAAGAACGGCCAGACTTGCAGGCCGTATCCGCGCAGAAGCGTCATCGATTGACGCAGCGGGCCGAACTCGCCGAGCTGCGCGCACTCGTCGAGCAGGAAGAGCGTGGACCGCTTCGGGCGGCGCTTGCGGCCCATGACCGTGAGCATCAGCGCGCCAACCCAGAGACGCAGTAGCGCGCCGTGGCTTTCGAGCTTGTCCGGGGGGATGACGATGTAAATCGTCATCGGGTCACCCTTGCGCACGGAGTCCAAGTTGATCGTCGACTTCGACAGCGAACGCAGTGCGGAGTCTGAGTTCACGACCTTCAGATAGCTCTGCGCCGTCGAAAGAATGCCCGAGCGGGTTTGTTCGGTGATCGGCAGGAACGAGCTGATGTTTTGCTTCGAGAGCCGGTTGAGGTTCTCGTGACCTTCGATGAGCGCGGCGAGGTTATAAACCGCGTCGTCGCTCATCAGGATTTCGCGGACCTTGCCAAAATGGCGCTCGGCCTTCGGCGAGGTTTCGGCCACGGCGGCGATGACGCCGGCCATGAGCGAGCGCCCCCAATTGTCCCAGAAGGGCTCCTTGTGGAAGCCAACATCGCCGGCGAGCAGCGAGGCGAGCATTTCGGCGTCCGCGTCCAACAGCGCGCCAGGGCGATTAAAGAGATCAAACGGGTTGAGCGCGTCGGTGCGCTTGGAGACCGCGCCGAATGGGTCCAGCAGACGGACTTCCTGGCCCATCTCCTTCCGCCGGCGGGCGGTCGTGTGCCAAGTCTCGCCCTTGGGATCGATGACGATCACCGAGCCTTCGAAGCGAAGCAGGTTCGGGATGATCACGCCCCGGCCCTTGCCGGCGCCCGTGGGAGCGATTGTAAGCAGGTGGCGGTCTTCGCCGAAAACGATGGGCACCTCACCCTCGATGGCCGCTTCGGCTTCGCGAGGCGCGCCAAAGCCGATCGGGTCCTTGCGGCCGTCGTCAGACTTCCAGCCAAGAAGCAGGTCCATGACCTCGGGGCGCAATCCCTGCCCCGAAGCCTCAGCTGGCTTCTTCCGGGAGCGGGTGCGCGGCCTTGTCATGAACACCTCCTTCGCGGCCGCCAGAATCGCGACCGTGAATCAAACGTAACCATCAATCAGGGCCGGACCTGCACGGGATTGCGGCGGAACTCGCCTCATTGGTGAAGGGCCGGCTGGGAGGTTCTCTCCCGCCCGTCCCTACTCCACCTGGAAAATAATCCCCGCGCAACGGCTTGACGCCGTTAGGCGCAGAACTACCCGCAAAAGCTACTCACCGGCCTTTGCAGGCCGGTGAGCGCTTGTTTTTATTATTTTTTTAGTCCTGAGCAGCCGCCGGCGCGCTGCGCGCGCCTTTGCTCGCGTCCGTGACCTTCGGGTGGGCAAGGTAACGCAGCAGCGGGCTGGCCACCGCCAAGCCGACACCAATCCAGATCGCGTACCAGCCAATACGGTTGAAGACTTCAACGTAAGTGGCGAGCGCCGCATGCGGATCGAGCACTTGGCCGCCGACAGTCTCCTGCGCGGTCTCTTGCGCGATCATCGCGGCAAGCGCCTGCGCGGCCGAGGACGCCAAGAACCACGTCGCCATCATGGTCGACACGACGGCGGCGGGTGCGAGCTTGGTCATCGCCGAGAGGCCAACGGGCGAGAGGAACAGTTCGCCCGTCGTGTGCAGCAGATAGAGGAGCACGAGGAAGATCAGCGGCACGCGCGCGCTTTCGTCGGCGTATTGCGCGCCCCAGACCAGCACCAGGAACCCCGCGCCGACCTGGATAAGGCCGAGCGCGAACTTCGCTGGATCGCCGATGTCGAGCTTGTGGCGGTTCATCCAACTCCACAGCATCGCGAAGACCGGCGCGAGCAGCAGGATGAAGCCGGCGTTGAAGCTTTGTGTCTGCCCGGATGTGATGGTCACAAAACCATCGCTTGGCAGCTGCGTATTGCGTTCCGCGAATTGGTTGAGGGCGGAGCCGGCGAGTTCAAACAGCGTGAAGAACACGACAGACGCAGCGATGAGTATCAGCGCAAGAATGATGCGCTGGCTTTCGATCCAACTGCAGTTCCGGATCATGTAGTAGATGAAGTAGAGCACGATGCCGACCGAAGCGATCGTCAGCGCGGTGTTCACCACCGGCTGGCGTTGCACCAGCCACCAGACGCCGGCAACGCCAACGATGCCGAGTATGTAGATCAAGCCTTCGCGGTTGATCGGTCCGAACAACGGCTTTTTGATCAGTTCTGGGTTTGGCGGACGCCCGACATCATCCGGCAGTTGCGATGGGCCAGGCGTGAAGAACAGCAAACGCCCGCGCACGAAGACGAACCAACCAAACAGCATTCCTATGCCGGCTAGGCCGAAACCCGCCCACCAACCGTACGTAGCGCCAAGCCCGGCGCACAGCACGGAGGCCCAGAAGGCGCCGAGGTTGATGCCGAAATAGTAGAGCGTGAAGCCCGCGTCGCGCCGAGGATCGCCCTGGGGATATAGCTGCCCGACGACGGTGGAGATGTTCGGCTTCAAGAAGCCCACGCCCATGATGATGAACGACATGGCGAGGTAGAAGATGTTGACGAACAGCGGATTGCGGCCGCGCTCACCCATTTCATAAGAACCTGCAGGCAGCACATTCGGCAACGCCGCTTCAGCCGGCAAATTCTCGATGGCGATGCCGCCGCCTTCAGCCGGGCCGTACTCGTACCGCTGACCATCAACGACGAGCCATGTTTGGCGCTGATCCTGACGGCCTTCGGAGGCGAACTCGTAGGTTGCGCCCTGATAGGTGATGGTCTGCGTTACGGGCGCCTGCTCGACAGCCATCAAGAAGTGGCCGGCGACAAGCAGAAGCGCGCCGAACGCAACCGCCTTACGTGTGCCAATGTATTTGTCGGCCAGGAAGCCGCCGATCAGCGGCAGCAAGTACACCAGCGAGGTGTAGGCGCCATACTGACCTTGAGCGAGTGCATCGTTGAACAGGAAGTGTTGCGTCATGTACGCAACGAGAATTCCGCGCATGCCGTAGTAGGAAAACCGCTCCCACATCTCCGCGAAGAACAGGATGTGAATGCCCTTCGGGTGCTTTCGCATCTGAATGAAGACTGGGATGGCGGTGATCAACGTGATCACGATCCCCGATGCGACTACGATATCCCACATGCGGCTTAATCTCCCACGCCCGAGCGCCGATCTCCGGCGCCGTGGACGTCCCTCTATCTAAACTGGGCGACAGACAAGCCTTGCGCTGACGCTGGCGTCAAGCGCGACGCGCCGGGCGGAGGTCCGGGGCGAGCACCCACCAGAAGGTCTGGCCGGGGTTGGAGTCGAGCCAGAAGCCTAGGCGGCGCAGGGTTCTGACGGAGGCGGTGTTGTTTGCATCGCAACCGGCGAGGATCGTTTCCGCGCCTGCGTCCTCGAACAGCCAGTCGATCACCCCGTTTACCGCCTCGACAGCATAGCCCTGCCGGCGGCGGCTCCTGGCAATGCCGTAGCCAATCTCGAATTCCCGTTCGGCGCGAGGCGACGGCTCAAAGCGCACGTCGCCAATGACAACGCCTTCACGCCGATGAATCGCCACCGCGCGCGTAGGCGCGGAGTCAGTGTTGGAAATCGAGCGCGCCACAAGGCCCAGGCTAGCGGCGCACCAATCGGCCGGGGCGTCGGCGCCAATAACATTCGCGAACGCGGTTTGACCCGCACGCGCTGCGTCGGCCATTTCTGGCGTTACCGGTTCCAGCCGCAGGCGCGCCGTATAGAGCGGGTGGTCGAGCACGTTCATCGCGCCACACTTTTGCCCGCCTCGCCCGCTGCGGCAAAGCAAAACCCGCAGCAGGGCGCCTTCATGCCGGGTTCGCCTCAGGCGGCGTTTGCGGTTGCGCAGCCTGTGCGGGCGCAGCGGCCGGCGCGCTCGCCTGCGGCGCGTACGCCCTCACCCGGCCATCCATGTCGCTTAAGAAGCGCTTGCGAGCGGCGCGGAAGCGCATGCGCTCGGTGATGCGATCCCAGGTTAGGCACAGCCACCAGAACACCGGATAGGTGAGGAAGGCAAACATCAGCGCGAGACCAACGGACGTCAGCCCGCCATAGCCGTTGCGCGTGATGAAGTTCGAAACGAACCAGAAGACGAGCGCCAACCCTAGAGCGAGCACCGCAGCCTTCCAGAGCGGGCCGAAGAATGGTTTGTGTCCGAGGTATCTTGCGAGGCCAGCGTCGAAATCGCCGCGCTCATTGCTCGACAGATTGTAGAGCAGAATGTTGTAGGCAGCAGGATCCTTCTTGCCCTGTGCGCGGATGACGACGACACGCTGGGTCTCGCGTACACCGAGTTCAGAGTCCTCGAAGTCGTACTTCTTCTCTTTGCCGTCGGTCTCGCGGATGAAGAGCCGCATGCGGTTGGTGATGTGGCCAGGCTCGACATGGCGCCGGTCGGCGCCTTCGATCACGACGGTTTCCGACGTGAGTTGCACGTCGATCACGTCGCCCGCGTTGATCAGAAGCTTGTCGGCCATGGTCCCTCCGCGGGCGGAAAAGAGCGCCGATGGCGGCCCGCGGTCAAGGGGAAGGCTTGCGTGTATGGCGTGAGCGCGGCAGCAAGGACACGCAATGCCAGAGCCGCGGCTGTTGATAGATGAGGATTTGCGCGCCGGCGCTGAGATCGCGCTGGACGAGGCGCAAGCGCGTCACGTGGGAACCGTGCTGCGGCTGGATGTTGGCGACGCGCTGCGCCCGTTCAACGCGCGCGACGGCGAATGGCGCGCGAAGATCAACGCGAAGTCGAAGCGCGGCATGACGATGGTTGTGGAGGCGCTGCTGCGCGAAGCGCGGGCTACGCCTGATCTCGACTTGCTGTTCGCGCCAGTGAAGCGGCACGCGACGGATCTGATTGTCGAGAAGGCGACGGAGCTTGGCGTGCGCCGCGTTCGGCCTGTCATCACACAGCGCACGATTGCGGAGACGGTGCGCGTGGATCGGCTCGAAGCGATTGCGCGCGAAGCGGCTGAGCAGACGGAGCGCTTCGATGCACCGGAGATCACCGAGGCGACGACGCTCGCGAAGGCGCTCGATGGTTGGGATGCGGCGCGGCCGCTGATCTATGCGGATGAGTCCGGCGATGAGAGCGGCAAGGCTTGGGGCGGTGAACAAGGACGCGCAGAGCCAATCGCTCAGGCACTGCGAACCTTCTCCCTTGCGGAGAAGGTGGCGAGCGAACGCGAGCCGGATGAGGGGCGTTCAAATGCGCAGGCGCCTGATCAATTGAACGCCCCTCACCCCCTAACCCCCTCTCCGCAAGGGAGAGGGGGAAAGCTTGCGTTGTTGGTTGGCCCCGAGGGTGGGTTCACGCCGGAGGAGCGGCGCATGTTGCGCACGATCCGCCATGTCATTCCGGTGTCGCTTGGCCCGCGCATTTTGCGCGCCGAGACCGCGGTGATCGCAGCGTTAAGCGTGATCCAGTCGGTATGGGGCGACTGGCGCGGGGCGTAACCGCTTGCGAATGCGGGGCGAAGCCCTACATGCCCGCCATAAGAGCCAGTGCCCGGGAGGAAAGCTTGGCCACCACAGAAAAGTCTCCCGTGCTGACGGGGTTCAACGATCTTGTCGCGCACTTGGAGAAAGGGCCGCGGCCCGATCGCTCGACGTGGCGCATCGGCACCGAGCACGAGAAGTTCGCCTTCTATCGCGATACGCTTAAGCCGGTCCCTTATGAGGGCGAGCGCGGCATAGGCGCGTTGCTCAACACACTCGCTGACCGCTTCGGGTGGAAGCGCGTGTACGAGGGTGAGAACGTCATCGCGCTGACGCAAGACAATGCGTCGATCTCACTTGAACCCGGCGGGCAGTTCGAACTTTCCGGCGCGCCGCTCGAACATCTGCATCAAACGTGCGCCGAGACCGGCTCGCACCTTTCGCAGCTGCGCGAAGTGTGCGGTGACATGAACATCGCGTTCTTGGGGCTGGGCTTCCAGCCGCTATGGGCGCTCGAAGACATCCCGATCATGCCGAAGGGCCGCTACGGGATCATGCGCAACTACATGCAGAAGGTTGGCCGCCTTGGCCGACAGATGATGTTCCGCTCGTGTACCGTGCAAACGAATTTGGACTTCGCGTCCGAAGCCGACATGGTGAAGAAGTTTCGTGTCGGCTTGGCGTTGCAGCCGATCGCAACGGCGCTGTTTGCGGCTTCGCCGTTTGCCGAGGGCCGGCTGAACGGCTTCCTCTCTTATCGCGGTCATGTCTGGACGGACACGGATCCCGATCGCACCGGCATGCTGCCGTTCGTGTTCGAACAAGGCATGGGCTTTGAGCGCTATGCCGAATACGCGCTCGATGTGCCGATGTACTTCGTCTATCGCGATGGGAAGTACATCGACGCATCAGGCCAGAGCTTCCGTGCGTTCATGGAAGGCAAACTCCCCGCGCTGCCGGGCGAGCGGCCCACGCTTAAGGATTGGGAAGATCATTTGACGACGATCTTCCCGGAAGTGCGGCTGAAGACGTATCTCGAAATGCGTGGCGCGGATGCAGGCCCGTGGTCGCGACTGTGTGCGCTGCCGGCGTTCTGGGCTGGCATCTATTATGATGACGCGGCGTTGGAAGCGGCGTGGTCGTTGGTGAAGAGTTGGACCGCGGAAGATCGCGAGAGCTTGCGCCGTGGCGTGCCTGTGCTTGGCCTGCGCGCGCCCATTCGCGGCAACAAGGCGCAAGACATTGCGCAAGCGGCGCTGGCGATTGCGCGGCAAGGGCTGAAGTCGCGCGCGCGTGCGGACAATGCCGGGCAGGACGAGACGCACTTCCTGGCGGAGCTGGATGACATCGCCGCGTCGGGCATCACGCCGGCAGAGCGCTTGATTGAACGCTACAAAACCGAATGGGGCGGTGATGTGAAGCGCGTGTTCGAGGCGTGCGCTTACTGACGCGCGCGTTGGGCTTGCGCGAAGGCGAACATCAGGCCGTTGAACGCGGCGATCACTGCGCCGAACACCAGAGTGCCTACGAGCAGCACGCCGGAAATTTCGGCGAAGCGTTCGGCGCGGATGTCGCCCTGGATGGTCTCGAAGCTGAACACGCCGACAATGGCCACGAGCGCCAGCGCTACAACTGCGGCGATCCCGTAGGTCCGCAGCATGCGCGTCAGGACGGCGAACGGATTGGATTGCGCGAAGCGGCGCGCTCTGACGGCGGCCCATAGCGCGACGGGCAACGCTGAGCCGATGCCGAGAAACGCGGCTATGCCCATGCTCTCGGTCGTCACCCCGCCTTGGGTGAGATCAAGTGCGATAGCGGCGGCGGCGAAGCCCAGGCCCACAAGCACGCCGAGCACCAAGCCCCATGCCATGGAAAAGAAGGCTCGACGGCGTTGTTGTTCGGGCGGGGCGGCGCTGACTTTGGAGACGCGGTCGGCGAGTTCGGTGAAGCATCGCGCGTCGGTGGCGCCGCTCCAGGCGGAGAAATCGAGTGTGTGAAGACCGCCGAAGCCTAAGGGCATCGGCGATTTGTCCGCGCGCACGGGGATGAGGACATTGCGCGTGAGACCCTTCTCCGCTTCGTCGAGCACCCAGCGGCTGGCGCGCGAGCGGCCGGACCAGACGACGATGACGGCGTCTGCGGCATTCAAGCTCTCTTCGATCTTGGCGCGGAAGGCGTCGCCACCTTCAAGCTCGCGATCCCACCAGACTTCGTAACCAGCTTCGGCTAGCGCCGGCGCGAGCTGCGCGACGAACGGGCGATCCTCGTGGGCGTAGCTGACGAAGATGCGCTTCATGGACGATCCTCGCCGCGATCTAGAACGCCATCAATCACGTAACGGATTTCGCGGAGCGTGCTGATCAGGCGCCGATAGCGGGCGTTCATGCCTTCAAGCTGCGCGATCTCGGCTTCGGTTTCCGGGCGCGGCAGGTTCTCGAAGCGGTTCAGCATCACAACGCGCGCACCCAACGTGTCGCTCAGAATGCCGCGTTGCTCAGGCGTTAACGCGACTCTGAGGCTCGGCGTGTTGTCGACGATCTCGATGACTTCATGGACGATGCGGCCGGTACGGCGCACCTGGCTCATGATGCTGCGCCAGACGCGCTCGGCGCCTTCGCCCTGGCGCGCGGCGCGCGCATAGTCTTCCAAGTCTCCCACGAGCGTCGTCTGGGCATGGTAAAGCCCGGCCAGCGCATTGGAGATGTTCTCAAGCCCGGCGCGCGTCTCCGGATTGCGCAATGTTGCGGCGTCGGCCCTGCGGATGCCAACGATGAACTCGCCGAAGAGATCGGCGGCGGCGTCGAGATAGCGGCCGAAGTCCTCCAGCGCCTGGCTGGTGGCTGTTTGGGCGAAGGCTGGTGCGGCCAGCGGCCAGATCAGTCCGGCGAGAAGAGCGCGGCGTGCAAACGTAGCCATATGGTCCTACTCCCGGAGCGCACGGTTGAGCGCCATGCGTATCTGGCGCAATGCCGAGATCAAATCGTTATAGCGCGCGATAAAGCGATCCAGCCGATCGAGGTCATACTGCGAGGCGGGCGGCGGCAAAGAGGACAGTCGCTGCAAGATCACCTCGCGCATTGCGAGTGTGTCCCGCAGAGCGAGTTGCTGGTCGTCAGTCAGAACGCGCCGCAACGCGGTCGATTCTTCGACGACTGCGGTAACGCGCCGGACAACGGTGGCTGTGTCCGACACTTGCTGCAACGCTTGCGACCACATGCGCGCAAGCACGGGCGGCTCGGCTGCTGCTTGCCGCGCGTAGTCGCGGTAGTCGCTCAGTTCGTCGACAACTCTCGTATTGCTCACGGCTTGGTTGCGCAAACCCGCCTGAACTTCCTCCAACGCGCGGCGCGCGTCGGCCCCGCGTATGTCGCTCGCATCGGCGTTGCGTATTCCGAGCGCCAACTCGCTGAGAATGGAAGCAGCCTCGTCGACATAGCGCGCGAAATCATCGAGCGCTTCGCCGGTCGCGGATTGTGCGAACGCGCGTGGCGCAGCAAACGGCGTGAGAACGAGCGCGCCCAACAGCAATCGCCGTGTGACCATTATCCCCACTCCTCCGTTCCCACTTTAATGGAAACGGAGGTAATGGGAAGCGGATCAAAAACCGTCACCGAAACGAGCAACTACTGAGGCGGCTCGCGGCGCTCGCGTGTTTCCGGATCGACAAAGCCCGCGACAAAGCACATTCGCATGCGGCGGTCGTCCCATCGTTCGGTCGATTCACTTCGAAGCACGCCGAAGTGGTCATCCCAGCCGGGGTTGAATTCGACCGAGCGCGGATCGCTGTACTCCTCAACCCAAAACTTCACAGCCGGAATTTCTCCCGGTCGCGCTTCAACTCGACCTCGCGCGGTGACTTCAACGAGCCCTCCGGCTTCCGAGCACATGACGGCGTCGAACAGATCTTTACCGATCACTCCGCGGCCGGAGTACGGTGGCAAACCACGCTCACATGCAGGATCAATTAGCAGAGAGTAATGCTGATAGTCCGATGTGAAGATGCCCCGAACGGTGACCTCCTGCCCGTCGAAGCTGGCGGGTGAAGCGAGCACCTGACACAGCATGCTGGGCTCCGGTATTCGCGCACGCGGCTCCGCTTGCGACGCGCAAGCTGCGACGCAAAGCAAAACCAGACCGAGCACAATCCTGAGCACGGACTGGTTCTACCCTGCGCAGCAGCATCCGCAACGCGGTTTAAGCCGCTTCCTCCGCGATCATATCGCCTCTGCTCACCGCGTTGAGCCTTGCGTAAAGCCCGCGCGCGGAGATGAGGTCGGCGTGTTTGCCTTGCTCGACGATTCGTCCCTGGTTGAAGACCAGGATGCGATCGGCCTCGCGGATGGTTGAGAGCCGGTGGGCGATGACGATCGTCGTGCGTCCGTGCTTCAACTCCGCCATCGCCGCTTGCACTTCACGCTCCGTCTCCACGTCGAGCGACGAGGTCGCTTCGTCGAGGATGAGGATCGGCGCGTTCGCAAGAAACGCGCGCGCAAGCGCCACACGCTGGCGCTCGCCGCCCGACAGCTTCACGCCGCGTTCGCCGACTTCGGTGTCGTAGCCGGACGGCAGCTTCTCGATGAAATCATGCGCCCGCGCGCGCTTGGCGGCGTCGATGATGTCTTCGAGCGAAGCGTCAGGCCGCGCGTAGGCGATGTTCTCGCGCAGCGAGCGGTGAAACAAAGCCGGATCCTGCGGCACGAGCGCAATGCTGTGGCGCAAGCTGGCTTGCGTCACGGCGCGCACATCCTGACCGTCGACGCGGATGGCGCCCGCATCGACGTCATAGAGACGCTGCACAAGCTTCACGAACGTCGACTTGCCGGAGCCAGTCGGGCCGACAAGCGCAACGGTTTCGCCCGCGGCGATCTCTAGGGAGAAATCGCTGTAGAGTGAGTCAGCGGCGTTCTTGTAACCGAATGAGACTGCGTCGAAGGCAATTTGACCTGAGCCTGGTGCGAAGCTCTGCGCATCGGCGAGATCGACAACCTCGGCCTGCTCGAGCGAGTACGCGACGACGTCTTCGAGGTCAGCGATGCCCTTCTGCAGGTTCTGTACGTTCTCACCGAGCAAGCGCAGGTAGCTGGATACGAGCAAGAACGACGTGATCGCGAAGACCGCATCGCCAGCTGAGGCTCGGCCATGACTCCACTCCAACAGGACGAGCCCGAGAAGGCCGGCCTGCAAGAACCACAGCAACAGGTTCTGGATCACCCAGGCGTTGGTGAAGCGATGCCAGGTATGGTTCGCCTCTTTAGTCCACACCTGCACGACGCTATCGAAACGCTTCTGTTCGCGCGCCTCAGCGCCGAACGCCTTCACCGTGGCGTTCGAGGACACGGCGTCAGCTAACGCTGCGCCAATGGCCGTATCAGCCTTGATGTAACGCTGCAGCGGCTCGGCCGCGTAGTACCGGCTAGCCAGATACGTGACCGCGACGAACGTCAGGATCGTTGCGCCGGTGAACGCGCCGATCACTGGCCATTGCATAAACGTCAGCACCGTCACGCCGATGAGCACCGAGATGCCGGGGATCAGGAACCAAACCAAGGTATCCGAGATCACGTCATAGGCGTTCATCGCGCGCGACACGCGCCGGACTGTGGCGCCGGCGAAGTTGTCGGCGTGCCAGTCGGCGCTGAAGCGTTGCACGTCGCGGAAGCCGTCAGTGACGATCCGCTCCATGTTCTTGGAGGCGAACGGAATGTGGAAGCGCACGCCCGTGTTGCGCGACATGTAAAACACGAACGCGAGCGCGACGATCACGCCATAGCCCCACGCAGCCGCACGCATGCCGGCCTCTGACGGGCCGGCCGTCAGTGCATCCACCAAATACTTCGAAGCAAAGGGCATCGCGAGGTCGGCGATGATCGCAACGCCGAACAACAGCCCAACCATCGCCAGCTTTCCGGGCTGGCTTGACCAATGCTTCCACATGAAGGCGGCCACCTGCGCGAAGCTCGCTTTGCGCTGGCCGTCTTCTCTCTCGTCATCAATGTCGTATGCGTCACTCATAGGGATACCGATGGATCGCGCCCGTGCGCACGCGGGTTCGCGAACTGAAAATGGGAACGAACTGCTGGAAGCGAAGCGCAGAAAGGCGAAATCACCCGCAGCACGGCTCGGCGAACTGGTTTCGCATACCCCGGCGGAGACCGCGCTCTGGGTATGGGATTGGAGCTGAAGCGTTTGGCTTCGAAGCTCGACGACGACCGTTCGCGACGCCGTACTTATTTCAAGCGGGTGTTCATATGCAGCCTTCTCCGAAAGGACGGCTCACATAGCGTTTGTGTCGCCTTGCGTAAAGAAAAAGCGGGCTGCATTACGCGGATGTGAATGAATTGAAACCCGCCGATGCGTTGAAGCAACATTGGACAGATGGGTTGCCGCGCGCATGGAAGCCGTATGCGCAGCTTTCGCGGTTTGATCGGCCGATTGGCTGGCAATTGTTGCTGCTGCCCTGCTTCATGGGCATCGCTGTCGCGCGCACCGGGTACGGGTTCTACTGGGAAGACTTGCAGTTCGCGGCGGCGTTCGCGCTGGGCGCGATCGCCATGCGCGGCGCAGGCTGCACGTATAACGACATTCTCGATCGCGATATTGATGCGAAGGTCGAGCGCACGCGGCTCAGGCCGCTACCTTCAGGCGCGGTGACGCTGAAGCAGGCTTGGGTTTGGCTGCTGGCGCAGTGCGGCGTCGGGTTGATTGCGTTGCTGATGCTGCCGCCGTTGGCGCAGATCGTGTGCGTCCTCGCACTGCCGCCTGTGGCCATGTATCCGCTGATGAAGCGCATCACATGGTGGCCGCAAGCTTGGTTGGGCTTCGTCTTCTCGTGGGGTGCGCTGGCGGGCGGCGCAGCGTCGGCGCCTTGGAACAGCGCCTCTTATGCGGAGGCGGCCACGTCGCTCTTTGAAGGCGTGCCGCTTGGCGGCCCGGGCGGCATTCCGGTGGAAACCATCGCGCTCTATGCGGGGTGCGTAGCGTGGGTGATTGCGTACGACACGATCTACGCGCTGCAGGATCGCGAGGACGATGCACTGGTTGGCGTGCGTTCGACAGCGCGATTGTTCGGCGACAAGTGGCGGATTTGGACCAGCGTGTTTTATGTCGCGGCGCTATCGCTCTGGGCGGCGGCCGGCGCAATCGCCGGTGCTGGGTTTTGGGTGGCGGCGCCGCTCAGCTTGATAGGCGCGCTGCTCATCTGGCCAATGTTCGCGGGGATCGACGACAAACGTCCGGAAACGGCGCTTACCGGTTTTAAGTTCAACGCGGTGATCGGCGCAGCTGTCTTGTTGGCGTTTGCAATCGAGCCCATCTGGCGCACCATAAGGCCTGCGCTGGGAGTGTGAGATGGGCGAAGCGGAAGAGCACCTGAGCAAAGTGTGCAAGCGCTTCGCGAAGATCGTGCCGAAGCACGAGCCCTACCCGACGACGTTCGAAAAGAAGAAAGACCCGTACCGCTCGCTGGTGCGCTCGGTCGTCTATCAGCAACTCTCCGGGAAGGCAGCGGGCACGATCCATGGCCGCATGATCGCGCTCTGGCCTGACAAGGATCACCCTGATCCGGAAGACTTGATCGAGGCGTCGCCGGAATTGCTGCGCACAGCCGGTCTCTCGCGCCAGAAGATCGCAGCGATCAAGGACGTAGCGGCGAAGCGGATCGAGGGCGTAATCCCCGAAGCGCGCAAGCTTTCGCGCATGGGCAATGACGAGATTATCGAGCGGCTGACAGCGGCGCGCGGCGTCGGCCGCTGGACGGTCGAGATGTATTTGATGTTCACGCTTGGACGCCCGGATGTGCTGCCGATCGATGATCTGGGCGTGCGCAAAGGCGCCGAGAAACTCTACCGGCGCGAGTTCACGCCGAAGACGCTCGGCAATTACGGCGAACGCTGGGCGCCGTTCCGCAGTGCTGCGGCGTGGCATTTGTGGCGGCTGCTCGATACGCAGACGCCGGAGCAATCGAAAATCTAGGCATGCGCCGAGCGAGAGTCGCGCGGCGCCTCTGACCGCTCTTTCATCCCATAATCTCTCACCACGCTTGCCACACGCAGCCGGTAGTCGCGAAAAACGCCGCCTCTTCCTGCGCTCTGCGCGGCACGATGTGCTTCCAGGTTTCGCCATTGCGCGATCGCTTCTTCGTCACGCCAGAACGAGAGGGAGAGGATGCGGCTGTCGTCGCTTACACTCTGGAAGCGTTCGATGGAGATGAAGCCGTCGATTTCGTCGAGCGATGGCCGCAGCTCTGCAGCGATGCGGAAGTAAGCGTCGCGATCTGCCGGTTCGACTTCGAAGATGACAGCGATCATCGCGAGCAAAGTTTCAGGAAGGTGCGGTCTTCACGCAGGATGAAGCGTTCGCGCTGGGCGTATTCGTAATTCTCGCGACCGGCGGGATCGGCGGCCAGGCGGGCGCGATATTCCTCATAGGCCGCCAGGTTTTTGATGTTGTACAAACCGTACGCCAACGTCGCCGAACCCTCGTGCGGCGCGAAATAGCCAATCAAATCCGCACCGCAGCGGGGAATGGCTTCGCCCCAGACGCGCGCATACTGCTCGAACTGCGCCTTCTTGAATGGATCGATTTCGTAACGAATACAGCATGTCAGCATGGCTGGGCTCCTTCCCTGCCACAGCTAGCGGATTGCGGGCGGCCCATGGTTCGATTATGGTCGAACCATTCCCATGAGAGATGGCCCCAACATTGCCGCCATCGCCGCCATGGTCGGCGATCCTGCCCGCGCAAACATGCTGACGGCGCTGCTGAACGGCGACGCTTTCACTGCGAGCGAGCTTTCGCTTGAAGCCGGCGTAACGAAACAGACAGCGAGCTCGCATTTGTCGAAGCTCGTCGATGGCGGCTTGGTGGCGGTCGAAGCGCAGGGGCGCCATCGCTACTACCGCTTGGCGGACGCTGATGTTGCAGGATTGTTGGAAACGCTGATGGGCGTTGCGGCGCGCGCGAAAGCGTTGCGCACGCGGCCGGGGCCGAAGGAGCCGGCGCTGCGGCGCGCACGCGTTTGCTACGATCACTTGGCGGGCGATCTTGGCGTTGGGCTTTATGATGCGTTTGTCAGAAACAAGTGGCTGACGCCTGGGCCCGAAAAGACGTTCACGCTGACCAAGCTTGGGCGCGTGAAGGTGCAGACATTCGGCGTCGACATCGAAGAGCTGGAGCACGGCGCGCGGCCGCTTTGCCGGACGTGCCTCGACTGGAGCGTGCGCCGCCACCACATCGCCGGCGCGCTGGGCGCGGCGATCCTCGACGAGATTTTCGAGCGCAACTGGGCCACGCAAAAGCGCGGCAGCCGGGTGCTGGAGTTCACGCGAGTTGGCGAGGCTGGTTTGCGGCGGGTGTTTGCGTTCCCGGAAACACCGCCACCGACGTAGCGGAAGCCCGCTTGCGCAGGTGAAACCCGCGCCGAACTGCGCTAGATTGCGCTTATGCCCGCCGTCGCCCGCATCGATCCGAAAGATGTGTTCACGTCCGAGGAATGGGCGCGCTTGTCGAAGCGCTCATCCTGGATGGGGCTCGTGTGCGTCGCGGGCGCGTGGGGGCTGATCTTCGCGGCGGGCGCTATGTTCGTGGTCTGGCCGAACCCGCTGACGTTTGTGCTCGCTGTGATGCTGATCGGCGCGCGGCAATTGGGGCTCGCCATTCTTATGCACGACGCTGCGCACGGCGCGCTGCATTCGAACATGGCCGTGAACAATTGGGTGGGCGAATGGCTCTGCGCGGCGCCGGTAGGCGCGCGGCTCAATTCGTATCGCGAATATCATCTGAAGCACCATCGCTACACCGAGCAACCGGAAGATCCCGATCTCTCGCTCTCGGCGCCCTTCCCGATCACGCGGAAATCGTTGTGGCGGAAGGTGGTGCGCGACCTGACGGGACAAACCTTCTTCAAACAACGCAAGGCGCAATTGTTCGGCGGGCGGAAGCCTGGCGAAGTCGTGAATTCGAGCACGGCGCATTTTCTGCTGACGAACGCGATCCTGCTCGGCGGGCTGACGCTAGCGGGATATTGGTGGGCGTACTTCGTGCTTTGGATCGTGCCGATGGCGACGTGGTTGCCTTTGGTGACGCGGCTGCGGAATATTGCTGAGCATGCGTGCGTCGACACCAAGGTTGATCCGTTCACGCATGCACGCACGACTTTGGCGAACGTGCTGGAGCGTTTGTTCATCGCGCCCTATTGGGTGCATTTCCACGGCGAGCATCACGTGTTCATGCATGTACCGTGCTATCGACTCGAAAGCTTGCACCGCGCGCTGATGGCAAAGGGCTATCGCGAACGTATGCATGTTTCGCCGGGCTATGTGAGTGTGCTGCGCGAGGCGTCGAACAAACCAATCCCCGTCGCCGCGTGATCTCCGACATTCCTGCTTTTATTCGCGAGAACACGCGTGTGCTGGCGCCGAGCCATGTGCCGGAGCTGGAGCTTTATCTCGCGGACGATGCGGTTTCGCTATGGGAGCTGACGGAGGAGCAGCTGGGCGAGCTTGGTCTGCCGCCGCCGTTTTGGGCGTTTGCGTGGGCGGGCGGGCAGGCGCTGGCGCGCTATGTGATCGACAACGCGGAGACCGTGCGCGGCAAGAGCGTGCTCGATGTGGCGTCGGGCTCGGGGTTGGTGGCGATCGCGGCGGTGAAGGCGGGCGCGGTTTCTGCGCTGGCCGTTGACATTGACGCGTTTGCTTCGCATGCGGCGAGATTGAACGCGGAGCTGAATGGCGTGCGCGTTGAGACGAGCGATGCCGATCCGGTTGGGCGCGCGACGGACTCGGACGTTATCCTCGTCGGCGATCTCTTCTACGATCGCGATCTGGCGCCGCGTGTGTTGGCGTGGCTGATCGAGCAGCAGGCGGCGGGCAAGCTCGTGCTGATCGGCGATCCGGGCCGCACCTACCTGCCCCGCGACAAGCTCGAACAGATCGCCGTGTACGACATTCCCGTCACGCGCGCACTGGAAGACGCGGAAGTAAAGCGCGCGGCGGTGTGGCGACTTAAATGAGAAGCTTCGGCGGCATTGCGCTGGCTGCTAGCACAATCTGTCGTTACCGCATTCGCAACCACCACCGTTCCAAAAATATCCGTGCGGACAAGAATGGTCCGGAGCAGGATTCCTGTTGAAAGCTTCGCTATGGTGCCACTGAGCGACTTGGTGGCCTGTTGGCAGAACGGTGCTGGCCCTGTCGTAGCAACTCCAGCGACCCGCCGCGGTCGCGGTTGGATTAATGTAAGCACACAATTCCAGGGTCGTTCGACCGCCACGCTTGAAACCTGCGTAGCTCGCTAAGAGGCTTTGTTGGTTATAGCTATTTGTCGAAGTCGCGAGATACCAAATTCCTCGTGGTGCGTTGGGATTTGCACAGGGGTGCGGGCAAACCGTGAAGGTCATGGCATGCTCACGACCAATGGAGGCACGATGTAATCGGACAGTGCCAAAGACTGTCCTCGCGTCTCGTTCTGCGTTGTTGAGAATGGTCTCTATCGAGGCCGCCTCAAAGAAGGTTCTACCATCAATGCGGGTGGTGGGCAGCTGCCCTTCCCAAGAGAGCATGCGGGTCCAGCGAGGGCCGTCGTTTTGAGCTTGCGCGTCGTAAACGGCGACGGCGACAGCAATCAAGGCCACTAGGCAAAGCGCGACATACCTATGCATTACCCACCCATGCTCACACGGGCATAGAAAGACCATGTGGTTCCCGCGAAGACAAGCGATCCGAACGTTACGTCGAACTGATCATTCCATCGCGCACGCTACCTGGCGTTGTTCGTCCGTCGTCGCCCGCGCGCGGGCGTCTTCGCAGACGGCGTTCCAGAGCGTCATCACTTCGTTGCCGACGGCGTCGCTGCGGGTTTGGATTTCCTCGAGGGTGGGCTCGGCGTTTGGTGGCTCGGCGATCCAGACCGGTTCGTAGGCCGGCGTGCAGGTGAGTTCGGTGAAGAGGCCCTTGGCGCAATTCTTTGAGCGCTGGAGATTGTACTCCCAAACGGTCTCACGAAGGCGCCGTGCGAGATCGCGCGCCTCGGTGACCTCAGGGTCGCCGGAGCCTAAGCGTTCGTCGGTGTGGCCACTGACTTGGCCAAGCATCGCGCTGTAGCGGCCGATCTCGATGTTGAGCGAAGCCGGATCGGGGCCGGCCGGCCCGGTCGGGACCTCGGCTTGCTTCTCACTGGTTTGCCCGCACGCAGCGAGAGCCACGGCCAATACGATCGCGCGAAATTTCATGAGGTCGCCTCCACCGCCGAGCTATAGCGGCGCGAGTGCGCGCGTGTCGTTCTGTTTTTCGTAAGGTTTAGTCGCCCAGGACCGGCGCGAGGGCGTTGTAGCCGGCGGCGAAATCGTAATCGCCATCTTCAGCTTTACGGAACAAGGCTATCGCGGCGGCTGTCAGGCCGGTGCCTGCTGCCGCCGCGAACATCGCCCATGCGACGCCCCAGAGAAATCCAGCGTCGATCAATTCCACCCAACCCTGCCTTCGAGGCATCTTTGTTGGGCAGATAATGCCTAGTCACGATGAACACGCGGTTTCTGAAAGCAAAACAAAAGGTTGAAATGCAGATTGTGCGCAGACTAGAGCATTGCGCGAGGGAGATCGCTGATGCTGCGCTTGGAAGTCGCCGCGCTCTATGCGGGCGTGAACATTCTCATTCTGCTCGTGCTCGCAGTGCTAGTGGTAAGCGGTCGGCGTAAGCACAAGATCACGTTGGGCGACGGCGGCAACGAAGTGTTCACACGCGCAGTGCGCGCACATGCGAACGCGGCGGAGTACATCCCGGCAGCGCTTGTCGGCATCGTTTTGCTGGCGCTGTTCGACCCGGCGACACCGATTTGGCTGCTGCACGCCGCCGGAATTTCTTTGACGCTCGGCAGAATTTTACACGGCTGGGGGCTCACCACTGGCACGCTGAACTTCGGGCGGATGTTCGGGATGGTGCTGACTTGGCTCTCCTACCTGCTGATCGGCGGGGGGCTGATCTGGGCCGGGCTGGCTCAGCAGCTCTGAATAACCCGTTACCGCAGTTCGGCGATTGCCCCCGCCCCGGCGGAGGGCCATGTTGCCGGCATGGCCTTCGACACTGAGTCCCACGCCGCGCTCGCGGCCCTGATCGATTACGCGAAACAAGTTGGCGCCGACGCCTCCGAAGCTTCACTGGCCGTGCGAGAGAGCATCTCGGCGGAAGTCCGCATGGGCGAACTGGAGGGCATGGAGCGCGAGGAAGCGCGCTCCGTGGCGCTGCGAGCGTTCATCGGCAAGCAGCAGGCGGCCGCCTCCTCAACCGATCTCTCGACCAAGGGCCTGAAGGATCTGGCCGAGCGCACCGTGGCGATGGCGAAGGCTGCGCCGGAAGACAAATTCGCCGGGCTGCTGGACGCTCGCTATCACGCGCGCGGCGCGGCGCCCGACCTTGAGCAGACGGACACCGCCCGGCCAACGCCGGAGCAGTTGCTTGAGCTGGCCAAACGCTGCGAGGCGGCGTCGCTCGCCATTCCCGGTATCGCCAATTCCGGCGGCGGCGGTGCGTCGAGCGAGCACTCGACATTCGTGCACGCGACGTCGACCGGTTTCGAAGGCTTCGAGAGCGGGACGTCCTACTCGCTCGGCACGCAGCCGGTTGCGGAGAAGGACGACGAGATGGAGCGCGACTATGAGTGGCGCACCAAACGCTTCTTCGCCGACTTGCCCTCGC
>CADEDT010000049.1 GCA_902826145.1 uncultured Caulobacteraceae bacterium | reverse complement strand
GCAACAGATCGATGCCGAACGGCTTCGTCGGATCGAGATAGCCGCGCATCACGTTCGGGCCACGCACATAGAGCTTCTGGCCGCCTTCAATGCCAGGCACCGGCTCAAGCCGCCACTCCATGCCTGGCAAGAATTGGCCAACCGTGCCGTGATGATTGTGCAGCGGCGCATTCACCGCGATCACCGGCGAAGCTTCGGTCGCGCCGTAGCCTTCAAGAATCTCAACACCAAAGCGCGTCTTGTAGACTTCGCGCGTCTCCGGCTTCACCCGTTCGGCGCCGCAGACCATGAGTTCGATCGACGAGAGATCGCCTTCGGACGAATTGCGCGCGTACTGCATGGCGAACGTGTCGGTCGCCAAGAAGACGTTCGAACCAGCGTCGCGCACCAGTTTCGGAATTTCCTTGATCGCGAGAGGGGAGGGGAAAAGAAACGCCTTGTGGCCGAGCAACAGCGGCAACATCAGACCAGCTGTCAGGCCGAAGCAGTGGAACATCGGCAGTGGCGAAAAGAACGACCATTTCGGGTCGAACGGCACGTGCGCGTACGCCTGCTCGCAATTGGCGACGATGTTCGCGTGGCTGAGCACCGCGCCCTTCGGCGTGCCATACGAGCCAGAGGTGAACAGAATGACGCCCGTATCGTCGGGGCTGCCCTTCGCCGCGAACATGCGCGGGAACGTGCCCTTGACGAGCGCGATGATCTTGTCGCCGAAGTCGATCGTTTTGCGGATGTCCTCAAGATAAATGAGCTTGGCGAACTTCGTGAGTTCGGATTCCAGCGCCTCAAGTCCCGCCTTTTTGATGAAGACACGCGAGGTCAGAATCTTTTTGACGTTCGCCGCTTCGCACGCCGAACGCAGGTTCATGGCGCCCGCGGTGAAGTTCAGCATCGCCGGCGTGCGGCCGATCGCGTGCAGCGCAAAGAACGTCACCGCGCAACCCACGCCCGTTGGCAACATGATGCCGGCCGTCTCGCGCCGCTTGATCAGCACATCGAGCTTGCCGCCCAGCGCGAACGCAGCGCGGACGATGTCGTCATAGGAAAGGACGCGGCGCTCGTGGTCCTCCAGAATCTTGGTCTTGCCGCCTTTGAGGTCGCGGGCCCGGAGGAGGGCTTCGAACAAGGTGACGCGCGTGCGCGCCAGTTCGAACGGACGTTGCGCCATGGACGTATTGCCTCCGAAACGTTTTTCCGCCTGAGCGTCCTGGAGAGAAGACGCCGACCCCGTGATTATTGTTTCACGGTTGTAACAGACCCTAGCGGCCTGATTGTGGCCGGGCAAGTGAAGGCGCAGGTAACCCTTTGGCGGCGCAGGGGAGGTTTGCCGCCCAGGCGTTGCGGGACAAGGCTCAGAGGCTCATGTTGTGACTGTGCCGACGCTGCTTGATTTGCGCCAAGGAGGCGAACCAAACCGTCCCCGCCATCCTGAGAAGGAGGGCAGGCCGGACAATGCGAGCCCACGCAAGCCGGACTGGATCCGGGTCAAGGCGCCGACAAGCCTGGGCTACCACCAGACCAAGGAACTGGTCCGCGATCTGAAACTCCACACCGTCTGCGAAGAGGCGGGTTGCCCCAACATCGGCGAGTGCTGGAGTCAGAAGCACGCGACCTTCATGATCCTCGGCGGTATCTGCACGCGAGCCTGCAGCTTCTGCAACGTCGCCACCGGCAAGCCGCTGCCGCTCGATGCGAACGAGCCCGAGAACGTCGCGTTCGCAACGGCGCAGATGGGCCTGAAGCACGTCGTCATCACTTCAGTGGATCGTGACGATCTGGAAGACGGCGGCGCCGATCACTTCGTGCTGACGATCCAAGCCGTCCGCCGTGCGGCGCCTGAGACGACGATCGAAATTCTGACGCCCGATTTTCTGCGTAAGCCAGGCGCGGCAGAGCGCGTGATTGACGCCAAGCCCGACGTGTTCAACCACAACTTAGAGACCGTGCCGCGCCTCTATCACTCGATCCGCCCCGGCGCGCGCTACTATCAATCGCTGCGCTTGCTGGACTCGGTGAAGCAACGCGACCCGCAGCAATTCACGAAGTCGGGCCTCATGGTCGGCCTTGGCGAAGCCAAGGACGAAGTGCTGCAGGTGATGGACGATCTCCGCGTCGCCGGCGTCGATTTCCTCACCATCGGCCAGTACTTGCAGCCGACGAAGAAGCACGCCGCCATCGATCGCTTCTGGACGCCGGAAGAGTTCAAGGCGCTTGAGACTATCGCCTACGCGAAGGGCTTCCTGATGGTCTCGGCCAGCCCGCTAACGCGCTCCTCGCACCATGCCGGCGACGATTTCGCGCGGCTGAAAGCGGCGCGGCTGGCCTTATCTAAAGACTGAGATGCCACGCACAGTCATAGAGGCCGAACGCATCCTGCCGTATGCGCCTGAAGATTTGTGCCGCCTGGTCGGCGACGTTCGCGTCTATCCGGAGTTCGTGCCGTTCCTGCAGACGATGCGGGTGACCAAGGAAGAGCCACTCGCCGCCGGCGGCTGGAAGGGGATCGCAGAGGCCGATGTGGGTTGGCAGGCGATCAAGGTGCGCTTCTCAACCTCGGTACGCTGCGAGCCGGAGAAGGGCGAAGTGGAAGTCGCGCTTGTGAAAGGTCCGCTGCACTCGCTGGCCAACAAATGGTGGTTCAAGCCGCACGAGAAGGGCGCACACGTGCGCTACTGGATCGCCTACGAGTTCAAGAACCTGGTGCTGCAGGCGGCGATTTCCGCGAACAAGGACAAGCTCGCGTCACGCATCATGGTGGCGTTCGAACGCGAAGCGAAACGCAGGCTCGGCTAGATCAACCGCTTCATGAGATCGAATGCCGCCGCCACCGTAAGGGCCTGAATCTCGTGACGCCCAACATCGCCGAAGCGCTGCTCCTCGTGCAGCGTTTCGCCATCGCGACGCGCCGCGGCGATGTGCACAAGACCAACTGGCTTCTCGGGCGTGCCGCCATCAGGTCCGGCAACGCCCGTCACCGCGACCGCTATGCTCGCGGGGCTGTGCGCCAGCGCGCCTTCGACCATCGCCAGAGCAACCGACTTACTCACGGCGCCATGCTGCTTGATCAGCTCCGCTGGCACGCCGAGCATCTCGGTCTTCGCTTCATTCGAATACGTCACGAACCCGCGCTCCAGCGCAGCCGATGCGCCCGGCACGGCCGCGAGCGAGGCGGCGATCAATCCGCCTGTGCAACTCTCCGCCGTCACGATCTTCAAACCTGCGGCCTTCGCGGCATGAAGCAACGCGCGAGCGCGTTCGTGACTCTCATTGGCGATCATGTGCCGATACTGGCGGGCGTCGGGCGAAAGTCCATTCCATAAGTTGGCGCACGGTGGCAGAAGCGCGCCCAACTAGGGAGGCAACATGCAGGCGATAGCGCGGAGACTTGCGGCGCCGGTGTTCATGCTGGCGCTGTTCTCGAGCGCCGCGCTGATCTTCGTGCTGCAGCCGCTGTTCGCGCGCATGGTCACCCCGCTGTTGGGCGGCTCTCCGCAAGTCTGGAATACGTCGATGGCGTTTTTCCAGGCCGCGTTGCTCGTCGGCTATCTCTACGCGCACCTTCTGCAGCGTGTGAAAGATCTCCGCATTCAGGCGGCGGTGCACGGTCTCGTACTGCTCGCCGCCTGGTTCGCGCTGCCGGTTCACGTCAGCACCGCGCTCGGCGCGCCCACTTCAGAGCAACCGGTGTGGTGGCTCATCGGCGTGCTCGCACTCTCTGTCGGCGCGCCATTCGCGGCAGCGTCCGCCACAGCGCCACTGCTGCAAGCCTGGTACGCGCGCACGGGCCGCAGCGACGCCAGCGACCCATACTATCTCTACGCCGCCAGCAATCTCGGCAGCTTCGGCGGCTTGCTGGCGTATCCAGCACTCATTGAGCCACTGCTCGGCGCGCAGGCGCAGAGCGTTGCGTGGTCGGCGGGGTATGTCATCGTTGGCGCGCTGATCGCGCTTGCGGCCGCGAGCGCGGTGACTGCGCACGGCGACGCGCCCAAACCACTTGAACACACTAGCGCCGCGCCGAGCTGGCGCGAGCGGGGCTACTGGATCGCAGCCGCGGCCGTGCCGTCAGCGCTCTCGCTTGGCGTCACGCTGCACATCTCTACCGACGTCGCGTCCGCGCCAATGCTCTGGGTCGTCCCACTGGCGCTCTATCTTCTCACCTTCGTGCTCGCCTTCGCGAAGGGCAGCGAGAAGATCGAAGCAGGCACGCTGTTCATTCATCCCATCGCGCTCGCGCTGATGCTGATGTCGTACTACGCGTCCGGCAATTGGGTCGGCTCGGTCTCGGGGATTCTCGCGGGCTTCTTCTTCAGCGCGCTCATCTGCCACCTCGCGCTCTCACGTTCACGCCCAGGCGCCGATCGGCTGACTGAGTTCTATCTATTCGTCTCACTCGGTGGGGTGATTGGCGGGGCGTTCGCTGCTTTACTCGCGCCTCTCATATTCAACAACGTCTACGAGTATCCTTTGGCGCTGGCCGCGGCATGCCTCTTCCGCCCGCGCGAAAACAGCGACATGCCCCGCCTTGTGGACGCGACGTCTTCGGCCGCTGTCCTGATGACCTTGCTTGCGGTGCTGTTGCTGTTCCGTCAGCCTCTGGATTCGACGATCATCATTGGCGCATTGGGTGGCGCGGCGGCGATGATTGCTGCCGGCTGGGCTGACGAAGATCGCCCGCCCATCTACCGCTACATATTCCTCGCGGTGGCGGCGATTCATTCGATCCTGGTGATCTACATCGCCTTCAACATACCGAACGTTTTTGTTACGGCCATCGTCAACGACGCCGAGCACACAGTGGCCCGTCAGCCTTGGGG
Organism: uncultured Caulobacteraceae bacterium; assembly: GCA_902826145.1. Taxonomy (GTDB): domain Bacteria; phylum Pseudomonadota; class Alphaproteobacteria; order Caulobacterales; family Aquidulcibacteraceae; genus Vitreimonas. The sequence continues at coordinate 17,482 of CADEDT010000049.1, read as the reverse complement.
TGCGTTGCTCATGGCCACGAGCTTCATGGTGGTCGCGTTTGCAGTGCACGGCACCATCCTTCAGCGCAAAAACAACGCACGCATCGCCGACTTGGCGCTTGGTTGGGCGCTCGCCTCCGCTGTCGCCTTACTCTTGCTTCTCGTGCGGGTGGACGGAGTGGACGCAGCTCAACTCACCGTCATGAGCATCTTGATCTGTGGCGTTGCGGTATTTTTCAACCGCGGGCGGCCAATCGTTCTCGCGTCGATCGTGCTGATGGCGTTCGTCATCATCTTCATTGATGAAACGCGGGGGTCGCGCATCATTACTCAGGAGCGCAGCTTCTTCGGTGTGCTGCGGACGCGCGAGTTTGCCGACCGTGCTGATCCGAGTATTCCGCCGCTTCGTGTGCTGATGCATGGGACGACCATCCACGGCGCACAGCTGACTGGGCCAGAGTACGAGCGCCAGCCGCTCACGTATTACGGCACGCGCACGGCACTCGGTGAAGCCATCGTGGCAGGACTGCGAACCGGACCAACGTCGCGGCTTGCGCTTATTGGGCTCGGCACCGGCTCGACCGCTTGCTTGATGCGCGCGGACGATCAACTGACGATCTTCGAGATCGATCCTGCCGTCGTGCGCCTTTCTGCAGAGCCGGGCGGCGATTTCACGTTCGTTCCCTTGTGCCAGCCGAACCGGCGTATCGAGCTGGGCGACGCGCGGCTGCAGATTGCCGAAGAGCCGGATGGCGAGTTCGACGTCATTGTCGTTGACGCCTTCTCGTCGGACGCCATTCCCGCGCACTTGCTGACGCAGGAGGCGATCGCGCTTTATTTGCGTAAACTCAGCGATCGCGGCATCGTCATTCTGCACCTGTCCAATCGCAACTTGGCGCTTGTTTCCGAGGCCGCGCGCGTCGCACGCGACCTAAACGCGCCTTACCTCTATCGCATCAGCGACCGCTATGAGCAGCCCATGGTGTCGATCTATGGCGGCCTTGCGGCTAGCGTGATGATTCTCGCGAAGCGGCCAGAAGTGCTGAACTCGCTGGCGATCAATCCGGATTGGCGTGTGATCGAAGCGCCGCCCGGCCCGAGTTGGACAGACGACTACATCAACTTGCCGCGCGCGCTGTGGGAAGGATTGTCCGGCGCGGAAACCTGCCGGATCTACACTTATTTGGATCAGTGCAAACAGGCCGGGGCGGAATCAACGCCCGTGTCAGAACCTACGCCGGCCGCTCCACCGTCGCCGTAGCTTGTGCGGCCAAGCCTTCCTCGCGGCCGAGAAAGCCCATGCGCTCTGTCGTCGTGGCTTTCACGCTGACGCGAGAGAGGGGAAGACCAAGCACCTCGGCAGTGCGCGTCCGCATGGCGTCACGGTGCGGGCCGATCTTGGGCCGCTCGCATAGCAGCGTTACGTCCACATGAACAATGCGCGCGCCGGCTCGCTCCGCGAGGGTCGCTGCGTGTCGGAGGAAGCGCTCTGAGTCCGCGCCTTTCCATTTTGGATCGCTTGGCGGGAAATGAGCGCCGATGTCGCCTTCGCCGAGTGCACCCAGGATCGCATCGACCAGCGCGTGCCAGCCTGCGTCGGCGTCCGAGTGTCCAACGAGGCCCTTGTTGTGTGGAATGCGCACGCCACAGAGCGTAACGAACTCGCCATCGCCAAAGCGGTGCGCATCGACGCCGTGGCCGACGCAGGTGATACGCTCACCACCGAGCATGCGTTCGAGCATCGCGAAATCCTCTGGATAGGTGAGTTTCATAAGCTTGGCGTCGCCGGGGATGAGCTTGGCTTCCGCGCCGCCGGCGCGAACGACAGCGATGTCGTCCGTCATTGATTGAGCCGCCGGAAGCGCGGCATAGGCGGCGCGCAACACGTCAGCGCGAAACGCCTGCGGCGTCTGCATCCGCATCACGCCTTCGCGCGACACGTCCTCGACAATGCGGCCGTTCGCGTCGGCGCGGCGCAATGTATCCGGCACAGAAAGCGCGGGCGCGACCGCAACTGCGCCACGTTCGATTTCGGCGACAAGCGCGCGGACCATCTCCTTGGTCAGTCCAGGCCGTGCAGCGTCGTGGACTAGGATCACATCCGCGTCGGCAATCGCTGCAAGCCCGGCGCGAACGGTCGCAGTGCGGGTCGCGCCGCCATCGATGATCTGAACCGCCGGCCCGTCTGCCGTTGCGGCGCGGCAGAGGTCAGCATGTTCGGGCGCGCAGGCGACGACGATCTGGCCGACCCCAGCATTGGCGAACGCCGCCACCGACCAGGCCATCAATGGGCAGCCTAGCAGTGGCTTGTATTGCTTAGGGATTTTGTCGCCGGCGCGCTCCCCGCGACCACCGGCGACAATCAGGGCGGCAACCTTCATAACTGGAGAATTCCGGTGCCCGAATGTTGCATCGCAGCATAAAACCCTTGGCGCCCGCTTTTTAGGCGCCCTAAGCTCCCTGTCGAACGGGGTGCTGAGTGTTCGATTTGAACGAAAATCCGCCTCTTGTCTCGCTCGCACCGATGGCCGGTGTGACGGACATCCCGTTTCGCCGTCAGGTCAAAGCGTTCGGCGGCCAATACTGCGTCTCCGAGATGGTGGCGTCCGACCAATTGGCGCGGGCGCGGATCGACATGGTGCGCCGTGCTGCGGGCGCCGGCGCTATCTCACCTCTGGTGATCCAACTCGCTGGGCGCGACGCCGAATGGATGGCCGAAGGCGCGCGTCTCGCTGAGGCAGCTGGCGCCGATGTCATCGACATCAATATGGGCTGCCCGGCAAAGAGCGTGACGAGCGGTCTCTGCGGCTCCGCGCTGATGCGTGATCCAGATCATGCGCTGCGGCTCGTCGAAGCGACGGTGAGAGCCACCAACCTGCCGGTGACGCTGAAGATGCGTCTTGGGTGGGACGAGACTTCGCTCAACGCGTCGGAGATCGCGAAGCGCGCCGAAGACACGGGCGTGCGCATGCTCACCATTCACGGCCGCACGCGGAAGCAATTCTTCCGTGGGGTTGCAGATTGGTCGGCGATCGCGCCCGTCGTGCGGACCGTGCGTATCCCGGTGATCGCCAACGGCGATATCGGCACCGCGGCCGACGCTCGTCGTGCGCTTGAGCTTTCAGGCGCGGCCGGCGTGATGATTGGACGTGCCGCGCAGGGCAAGCCGTGGCTGCCAGCGGCCATAGAGCGCGCTTTGAGGTACGGCGGCGAAATTTCACCGCCGCCTCGAGCGCGGTTGCTGCAAAGCCTGCTCACACTCTGCGACGACACGCTCGCCTTCTACGAAGGCGCACTCGGCGTGCGTATTGCGCGCAAGCACATCGCCTGGATGATTGATGCGGAATTCGGCGCGGAGGCGCGCGAAGTTCGCAAGCAGATCTGCATGCTCGAAGACCCGCGCCTGGTGCGGGAGGCGCTGATCCGGCTCTTCGATGATGGCCTGGAGCGCGCAGCGGCATGAGCGATCCTGTCGTCCGCCCGCTGCCACAGCGCAACCTGGCCCCCGATGCAGAGCGGTGGTTGGAAGCGTTGCCGGCGCCGGTGCTGGGGATCGACGCGGGTGAGCGTATTCGCTTCGTGAACGCGGCCGCCGCTGAACTGCTTGCTGGCGTCGGACGTGGATTGCTGGGCCGGCGCCTCGACGAGATATTCGGGAACGACGCACCGATCATCGCGCTCGCACGACGCACGCTTTCCGGCGCCAGTGGCGTTGCCGAAGCGGATGTGGCGCTCGTTGGCCCAGGCTTCGCGCTTGGGCGCGCGACCGTCGCCGCCGCCCCGGTGGGGGAGAACGGCTACATCGCGCTCGTGCTCACAACGCCGCCGCGCGCGCGTGCCGCGCCGCCGGCGGCAGCGAGCAACGCTGCACGCACACTCGCGCACGAAGTGCGCAATCCGCTCGCTGGCATTCGCGCGGCTGCACAGCTCATCTCACGCGCTGAAGATCCGGAGTCAGCGGCGCTGGCCAAGCTTATTGTCGACGAGGTCGACCGCGTGCGGCGGCTCACCGACCGTATCGATCCGCTCGGCGCTGTCGAGGCGCCGCGTTTCGACCGCTTCAACATTCACGAAGCCTTGGATCGTGTGCGTAAGCTCATCGGTTCAAGCGCGCCTGGTGTGATGATCCGCGAGCGTTATGACCCCAGTCTTCCGCAGGTTCGCGGCGATCTGGATCAGTTGATCCAAGCGTTTCTGAACATCGCGAAAAACGCCGCCGAGGCGGTCGCGGATCAGCCGGACGCGGAAATCGCCATCTCCACCTCGTATCGCTCCGGTGTGAAATTCCGCTCGGCCGCTAGCGGCGCAGCGCGTGCGCAGCTCGAAGTTCAGATTGTCGACAACGGCCCCGGCCTCCATCCAGACGTCGCCGATCGGCTGTTCGAAGCGTTCGCCACCACCAAGAGCGGCGGCATGGGTCTCGGGCTCACGGTCGCCGCCGACATCATCGCGCGCCACGACGGACGCATCGAAGTCGAAAGCGCGCCGGGCCGCACGGCGTTCAAAATTCTCCTTCCCATCGATCCGGACGAAACCACATGAGCGCACGCATCCTTCTCGCCGAAGACGATAATTCTCTGCGCCTCGTGCTCTCACAGGCGCTCGGCAAGGAAGGCTACGATGTCCGCGCCACCGGCAATGTCGCGACCTTGAGCAAATGGGTGCGCGAGGGCGAAGGCGATCTGGTGCTGAGCGACGTTTATATGGGCGACGACTGCGTGTTCGACGCGCTACCCGCCATGCGCATGGCGCGGCCCAACCTGCCTGTCATCGTCATGAGCGCGCAGAGCACGGTGAGCACTGCCTTGGGCGCCGCTGGCGCCGGCGCGTTCGACTACATGCCGAAGCCGTTCGACCTCGATGATCTGATGGCAGCTGTTCGACGCGCGCTGACCGGCGGGCCCGATGCAAAGACGCGAGCGCAGGCTTCGAAAGCCGAGAAGGAAGAGCGCCTGCCGTTGATTGGCCGCTCGGCGCCGATGCAGGATGTTTATCGCGTGATGGCACGCGTCGCGGGCACCGACCTCACAGTGCTCATCGAAGGCGAAAGCGGCACCGGCAAGGAGCGTGTCGCCCGCGCCATTCACGACCATGGCCGACGTTCATCGGGTCCATTCATCGCCATGAGCTTGGCCGGGGCTCAATCGCTCCAACTCGAACGGGAATTGTTCGGGCCGCAGGGCAAGTTCGCGCAAGCACAAGGCGGCACGCTCTTCCTCGAAGACATCGACGAGCTCCCGTCGGACTCGCAAACGCGTCTCGCTGGCTTGCTGCACGCGGAAGAACCCGGCGACCGTCCTGACGCACGCCTCATTGTGTCATCGCAGCGTAGCCTTGCCTCGCTCACGCGCCAGGGCGCGTTCCGGCAGGATCTGTTCTATCGCCTGAACGTCGTCGTGATCCGCATGCCGCCGCTGCGTGAGCGCCTCGAAGACGTCGGCGATCTCGCTCGCGCCTTTCTCGTCCGCGCGAAGCGTGAAGGCTTGCCTGACAAGTCGATCGACAATGCCGCCATCGAGCGCCTCAAGGCGCACAGCTTCCCGGGCAATCTGCGTGAGCTTGAAAATCTGCTACGCCGCGCCGCTGCTCTGAGCCCCGCAAGCGTCATCACGGCACGCGAAGTTGGCCGCGAGCTGGGCCACCCCGAAAACAACGTGGCGGCGGAAGTCGACGGCGACACGTTCGAAACTGCCGTCTCCCGTCGCCTGGAAGGGGAGTTCGCTGCTGCGAGCCCTGGCCTCCCCGCGCCGGGGCTCTATGATCGCTTCCTGGCCGAGGTCGAGCGTCCGCTCATCAATTACGCCCTGCAGGCCACGCGCGGCAACCAGATCAAGGCCGCGGCGATCCTCGGGATCAACCGCAATACCTTGCGGAAGAAAATCCAGACCCTCGGCCTCGCCACTGGGCGAGGCGATTGACGCGACCGTGATATTGGTTCAACACCATGTTGCTTATCCGCAACATGGTGCCCCCGGCCATGGTAGAAGTCACGGCAAATGAGCCGGCGGACGCCGCCGTGCTCAGCGACCAACCGCAAAGCCGCAGCGCGCTGACCTTCTTGGTCGGGCTGGGCGTTGCCGGTGCGCTGACGGCTGTCGCGACAATCACCCTGCTCATCGGCGACGGCCCGGCGGGGGAGAGCAACGGCATCGTCAGCGCGCTGCTGATCGCCAGCCTTGTGATCTCAGCTGGCCTCGCCGGCATTCTTATTCATCGCATCCTACGCGTTGCGCGTGCGTGGCGCGCCGCCGCGACGGGTGCTCGCTTGCATCTGCGCTTCGTCACGTTGTTCAGCCTTGCCGCGCTGGCGCCGGCAATCGTTGTCGCGGCGTTTCTTGGCTTCACATTCACGCAGGGCGTCGAACGTTGGTTCAGCCAGCGCGTCGAAAGCACGATCGAAAACGCCGCTGATGTCGGCCGTGCCTACCAGCAGATCGCCTCGAACGACCTTGCTGGCGAAGTGCAAGCCATGGCGGAGGACCTGAACAACGCACGCGGCGGCCTCACCAGTGATCCAAGTCGCTACGCCGCGTTCTTGCAGCTTCAGGGCGAGCGTCGCGGCCTTTCGTCGGTTTACGTCATCGACAACACCGGCAACGTGCTGGCGGGTGGCTCGGTCGTTGAAGGCGCGGTGCCTTACTCTGCGCCGTCGCGAGAAGCCTTCGCCGCCGCGGATCAGGGAGACGTGAACGTGCGCGTCGATCGCGATAACTCGCGCCTCACAGCGATCTATCGTCTGAGCGAATACACGAACGCTTACGCCTATGTGTCGCAAAGGCTCGACACAAACCTCATCACGCAGCTGCGCCAGTTCGATGAATCCGTGGCTGAGTATCGGGCTTCGCGAGAGCAACAGAACTCCCTGCGCGGCCTGTTTGGCATGGCCTATCTCTCGACCGCCGTCCTGCTGTTGCTCGCCGCCGGGTGGGTGGGGCTCACCAGCGCCTCGCGCGTTGCCGAACCTATCGGACGCTTGGTCGGCGCTGCAAGGCGCGTCGCGGCAGGTGACTTGAAAGCGCGCGTTTCTGTTGGTGAAGAGCGCGACGAAGTCGATGCGTTGGCGACCGCGTTCAATCGGATGACCGCGCAGCTCGAAACGCAGCGCCGCGATCTGGTGACGGCGCAGGAAGACGCGGAGAACCGCCGCTCGTTTATCGAAACGGTGCTCGGCGGCGTCAGCGCCGGCGTCATGGGCCTCGACACCAACGGTCGCATCACGGCGACCAATCGCTCTGCCGCGCATCTCCTGGCGCTCGATGGCGCAGACCTCGTCGGCCGCCGCCTCATCGATGTGGCGCCCGAGTTCACTGACTTGCTGAACCAGCCACCCGGCGAAACGCCGCCGCAGCGTGTGGACCTCATCCGCGAAGGCGGCTCGGTGAATCTGAGTGTGCGCATGAGCCGTGAGGCCGATGGCGATCTCGTGCTCACGTTCGACGACATGACCAAGCTCATCTCGGCGCAGCGTCAGGAAGCGTGGAAAGACGTAGCGCGGCGCATCGCGCACGAGATCAAGAACCCGCTCACGCCGATCCAGCTTTCGGCGGAACGCTTGCGGAAGAAATACTCGGCGGAGATCACTTCCGATCCGGACACGTTCGCGAAGTGCACCGACACGATCTTGCGCCAGGTCGCGGATATCGGCCGCATGGTGGACGAGTTCTCGTCGTTCGCACGCATGCCGACGCCACAAATGGCGTTCTCTGACGTCAGCGACGTCGCCCGCTCCACGGTGTTTGCGCAGCGCTTGGTGTTTCCTGACATCCGGATCGAGGTTCAAGGCGTCGATCATCCCATCGGCTTGGTCAGTGACGAGCGCCTTTTGGGCCAAGCGCTGCTCAATCTCATCAAGAATGCGAGCGAAAGCGTTCAGGCGCGGCGCGATCGAGATGGCGAGCCGAAGGACGGCTTCGTCACGCTCAAGCTGCGCGATCTGGAATTTGGCGTGGAGTTCGAGGTGATCGACAACGGGTTGGGCTTCCCGGAGAAAGATCGCCATCGTTTGATCGAACCGTACGTCACCACGCGCACGAAAGGCGCGGGCCTCGGCCTCGCCATCGTCGCGCGCATTATCGAAGACCACGGGGGGCTAATTGAGTTGGACGATGCGCCAGGAGGAGGGCCTGGCGCGGTCGTTCGTTTTGTTCTCCCCAAACGCGGCGAAGACGCGATCGAAACCGCTGCAGAAATCGGCGCAGGAGCCTCCCAATGACGCAAGACATTCTCGTCGTCGACGACGAGGCCGACATCCGCGACCTCGTTTCCGGCATTCTGGAAGACGATGGCCACCAAGTGCGCACCGCGCGCGACAGCGACGAAGCGATGAATGCGTTCTCGAAGCGCAAGCCATCGCTCATCGTGCTAGACATCTGGCTGCAAGGCAGCCGCATGGACGGCCTCGATATGCTGGCGACGTTCAAGGAGATCGATCCCGATCTCCCGGTCGTCGTGATCTCCGGTCACGGCACAATCGAAACGGCCGTCGCCGCTATTCGCAAGGGCGCCTACGATTTCGTCGAGAAGCCGTTCACAGCGGACCGTCTGCTGCACGTGGTGACGCGGGCGCTTGAGACCACGCGGCTCAAGCGCGAAGTAGCTGAGCTCAAGACGCGCTCGGCCGCCAGCGACAATCTCATCGGCTCATCCGCTGTCATGGCGGCGCTGCGCGCTTCAATTGATCGCGTGGCGCAGACGAACTCGCGCGTGTTGATCGCCGGTCCGGCCGGCGCCGGCAAAGAGCTCGTCGCGCGTTTGCTGCACGAGCGTAGCCCGCGTGCGCACGGGCCGTTCGTGGCGATCAACGCCGCCTCGATCGCGCCAGAGCGCATGGAAAGCGAAATCTTCGGCGAAGAAGGCGCCGACGGCCGCCCGAAGAAGATTGGCGTGTTCGAGCAGGCCCATGTCGGCACGCTCTTCCTTGACGAAGTCGGCGACATGCCGCTGGAGACGCAGTCAAAAATTCTACGCGTCCTGGTGGATCAGCGCTTCAAGCGTCTCCACGGCTCGACGGACGTGCAAGTAAATGTGCGCGTGGTGTCTTCGACGTCCCGTGATCTCACCGGCGATATCGCCGAAGGCCGCTTCCGTGAAGATCTCTACCACCGCCTCAACGTCGTGCCGCTACGTGCACCGAGCCTGGCGGAACGGCGCGAAGATATTCCCGAGCTTGCGGGCTACTTCGTTGGCCGTCTTGCCGGCATGTCGGGCGTTCCGGCGCGACAAATAGGTGAAGATGCACTTGCGGCGCTGCAAGCTGCGGAGTGGCCTGGCAACGTTCGTCAGCTTCGCAACGTGATCGAGCGTATTCTTATCCTCGCGACCGGCGATCCAAACACGCCTGTGACGGTGGCGTCGCTGCCGGAAGAGGCATGGCCGCAGGCGGGTGTTTCGAAGAACGACGGCATGACGCAAGTCATCGGCCTGCCGCTTCGCGATGCGCGTGAGCGTTTCGAGCGCGAGTATCTCAACGTCCAGATCACCCGCTTCGGCGGCAACATCTCGCGTACAGCCGCCTTCATCGGCATGGAGCGCTCGGCTCTGCACCGGAAGCTCAAGTCGCTGGGCGTCGACCCGCCGGGCCGCAACGGCGCCGAGGCTGAATGAGTCGCATCGCGTACGTAAACGGCGCCTACGTGCCTTTGCGTAGCGCGGCGGTCTCTATCCTGGACCGCGGCTTTCAATTCGCGGACTCGATCTACGAAGTGTGGGCCATCCGTGGCGGACGCATGTTCGACACGGATGAACACATGGCGCGCCTCCAGCGCTCGCTGGCGGAGCTGCGCATCACGCCGCCAATGAACGAAGCATCGCTGATGGCGGTGATACGCGAGACGATGCGGCGTAACCGCGTGCGCGACGGCATCGTCTACGTGCAAGTGAGCCGTGGCGCAGCGAACCGCGATCACGTGTTTCCGGCTCCAGGCACACAGCCCACACTCATTGTTACCGCGAAGAACCTCGATCGCCACGCCATCGCGAAGCGCGCCGCGACCGGCATCAAGATCACCAGCGCACCCGAGACACGTTGGGAACGGCGTGACATCAAGTCGACCAACCTCCTCCCAAATGTCCTGGCCCGACAGGGGGCCAAAGAGAGGGGAGCGTTCGAGGCGTGGTTTGTGGATGCCGATGGCCTCGTCACCGAGGGCACGTCGTCGACGGCTTGGATCATCGATGCGAACGGTGTGATCCGCACGCGCCAACTTTCGCACGATCTGCTGCACGGCGTGACGCGCGCCGCTGTGCTTCAGCTCGCGCGCGAGCGGCAGATGAAGGTTGAGGAGCGGCCCTTCACGATCGAAGACGCGAAGTCAGCACGCGAAGCGTTCATCACCGCCGCCTCCAACGCAGCTACGGCTGTCGTCGAGATTGACGGCGCGAAGATTGGCGACGGCAGCCCCGGGCCTGTCACACAAGCTTTACGCGCCGCCTATTTGGGCGCCTGAGCGGAATTCGGTTCCGTTGCGGTTGGCGAATGCTGCGGCGCACCCTATACCTGATGTCGCAGCCCTGCGTTCGATGGGGCGCTATAAAACTCGGGAACATGGGGCCACACCATGGATAAGAAACAAAACCTGCAAGACACGTTTCTGAACGCTGTCCGCAAAGCCAAGACGCCACTCACGATCTTCCTGGTCAATGGCGTGAAGCTGCAAGGCGTCGTCACCTGGTTCGACAATTTCTGTGTGTTGTTGCGCCGCGACGGCCAAGTGCAGCTTGTTTACAAGCACGCGATCTCGACCATCATGCCGGGCGCGCCCGTGCAATTGTTCGAGAGCGAAAAGGCCGCTGATGAAGCCGACGGCTGATACGCCGCTCAAAGATCTGAACAAGGCCATCGTTCTGCGCCCGCTCGCGAGCGCAGAGGAAAGCGTGCGTGATGGTGAAGCGCGACTGCTTGAAGCGGTCGGCTTGGCGCAAGCGCTCGGACTCGATGTTGCGAGCGCGGAAGCCGCGCCGCTTCGGCAAATTAGCCCGCGCACATATTTCGGCTCTGGCCGCGTTGAACGCCTGAAGGATCAATCGGAAGAACTTGGCGCCGGCGTCATCGTCGTCGATGCGGCGCTCTCACCTGTGCAGCAACGTAACCTTGAGACCGACATCGGCTCGAAGGTGATCGACCGCACGGGGTTGATCCTTGAGATCTTCGGCCTCCGCGCGCGAACCAAGGAAGGCAAGCTGCAGGTCGAACTCGCACGCCAAGGCTATGAGCGATCGCGACTTGTGCGCACGTGGACGCACTTGGAACGTCAGCGCGGCGGTCTGGGCAAAACCGGTGGTCCTGGTGAAACGCAGATCGAACTCGATCGCCGCATCATCGCTGACCGCATCATCCGGCTGAAGAAAGAGCTGGAGGACGTGCGCCGCACGCGCGGTCTGCAGCGCCGTGCGCGTTCGCGCGCCGGGCTGCCTGCCGTTGTGCTCGTCGGCTACACTAACGCCGGCAAGTCGACGCTCTTCAATCGTCTCACGCAAGCCGGTGTGCTGGCGAAAGACATGCTCTTCGCAACGCTCGATCCGACCGGGCGCCAAGTGAAGCTACCAAGCGGGCGAGCGGTGATCATGAGCGACACTGTCGGCTTCATCTCCGATCTGCCGCACGAATTGGTGGAGAGCTTCCGTGCGACGCTGGAAGCCGTGACTGAGGCAGACTTGCTCGTGCACGTGCGCGACATCGCGCATCCGCAGAGCGAGGATCAGAAGGCCGACGTGCTCGCCGTGCTGGCGCAGCTTGCGAAAGACGCCAACGGAAAGTCACCGCCGGTGCTTGAGGCGTGGAATAAGATCGACCTCTTAGACGACGCCACGCGCATCGGCCGCCTCCGCCGCGCCGAAGCCGCAGGACAGGGGCAGGGCGCCCTACCCCCTGTTGCGCTATCGGCTGAAACGGGGGAGGGCGTGGATGCCCTGCTCGCGGCGATCGACCGCGCCGCCTTCTCCGCGACGCGCGTCATCACCCTCACCTTGCCGCCAGACGATGCCGGCCGCGTGCGCGCGCAGATCGCCAGTGCTGGCAAAATTCTCGAGGAAAGCACCGACGACGAAGGCGCGTTGACACTGCGCGCTGAGCTGTTGGTGGAAGATGCGGCGCGGTTCGCGCCACTAGAGCCCCTGCCCGAAGAATTGCGTCCGGCAGCGGAGTAGGGGAGCGGCCTACTTCCGCGAGAGACGTTCGACGAGCTCTGCCGCAAACACTGAAAGCGTGTCGTCCCGCGCGCCCATCACCACGATGCGATCGCCCGGTTCGGCCAATTCGATCAGCTTGTCCCCGCACGCGCCGCGTTCGGCGAACGCCATGGCTTGCAGGCCGCGCGCACGCACGCCGGCGACGATATTCTCGCTGGTGACGCTGCGATCGACGGTGCCGCCGAAATAGACGGGGTCGGGCATGATCAGCACATCGTCGTCCGGCATGTTGCGGGCGAAGCAATCGATGAACTCGTCGCGCATGAGCTTCAGCGGGCCGAAGCCATGCGGTTGAAACATGATCAGCAAGCGACCCGGGAAGGCGTGCAGTGTGTTGAGCGTCGCCGTGATCTTGTCCGGGTTGTGCCCGAAATCGTCGATGACGGTGACGTTGTTGGCTTTGCCGACGACTTCGAGGCGTCGCTTCGTACCGGAGAAGCCTTTCAGCGCGTCCGCGGCTTCCTTTAGCGGCAAGCCGTAAGCGCGCGCCGCCGAGAGCGCGGCGAGTGCGTTGGAGACGTTGTGCTCACCAGGCACAGCTAAATCGACCGTGGCCGCCGCGCGCGTTTCCTTTTCCAGCACGTCGAACGACACGCCATCCGGCGCCAAGCGGATCGCTGAGCAGTGAAGATCAGCCAGGCCGGAGCGCAGGGAGAAGGTGCGGGTGCGGACCTTGGTCTTCAGCAGCAGCGCCGACGTCTCGTCATTGTCGAGGTTCAGCACCGCAATCTCGGCCTTGTTGACGAAGCCCGTGAAGAGCGCACGCAGCTCGTCCATGCTCTTGTGGTCGAGCGCAATGTTGTTGACGACAGCGATAGTCGGTTCATAGCGCGCAATGGAGCCGTCGCTCTCATCCACTTCGCTCACGAACGCATCGCCACGGCCGACGAGCGCGCTGGCAAACAGCGCGTCCGGCGTGACGAAGTTCTTCATCACGGCGCCGTTCATCACCGTGGGATCGCGGCCGGCGCGGTGCAGCAGCCAGGCGATCATGCCGGTAGTCGTCGACTTGCCGCTGGTGCCAGCCACGCCGATGCGCACCAGCGCCGAGTTGAAGAGCTGCGCCAGCAGCTCCGGCCGCTTCATGTCGCGCGCGCCGACGCGTTTGGCGGCGACAACATCGCCCACTGTGTCTTCCACAGCCGCTGAGCGCACCAAGATTTGCTCAGGGCTCACAATACCGGAGCCGTCCTGCGGGAAGAGGGCGATGCCTTGCGCTTTCAGGTACTCAAACTTCGCGCCAAGGCGGCCCTGATCCAGCGAACGGTCGGAGCCGGCCACGGTGACGCCTTTGCCGCGCAGGATAAGCGCCAGCGGCAGCATTCCCGAGCCGCCGATGCCGCTCATGAAATAGGATTTGGCCTGACTCATTGGCGCCGGTTATGACGAGAAACGCCGACCATCGGCAAGGACGCGAACGCAGCTTCATGGCCCCATCGATCCGCATTGGCGTTGTCGCGCCCGGCACGCGCATCGAGCCTGAGCTGGCGGCGCGGCTTAAGGCGTTCGCGGCGGACAGTTTTCTCGATCGCGCGCCGGAGATTGTTGTCCACCCGCAATGTTTCCTGAGCGCCGGGCACTTCGCCGGCGACGATGACGCGCGGCTCAAGGCGTTCGTGGAATACGCCAACGATCCGTCGCTCGACGCGATCTGGTTCGCGCGCGGTGGCTATGGCGCGTGCAGGATCGCCGAGGCGGCGCTGGCGCAGCTCAACGGCGCGTCACGCACCAAGACGTATCTCGGCTACAGCGACAATGGCGCCATCCTCGGCGGCCTCTACGCGCGCGGCTATCAGAACATCGCGCACGGCCCTATTCCCGTCGACATGACGCGAGCAGGCGGAGAGGGGGCGATCAAGAGGGCGCTCTCGTGGCTCATCGACCGCTCCCCCGAGAGCCTCGAACTCAGCGTCATCTACGAAGGCAAAACCGCCGCGTTCAACATCGCTGTGTTTCAGTCGATGCTCGGCACGTCGCTCGAACCTGATCTGAGCGATCACGTGCTGATGTTGGAAGACCTAGGGGAGTACCTCTACCGCCTAGACCGCGCCCTCTTCCAAATCACCTCCTCCGCCAACGTGAGGAGCGTGAAGGGGATCAAGCTGGGGCGCGTCAGCGAAGTGCCGGAGAACGACAAACCCTTCGGCGCCGACGCCGAAGAGATCGCCCGCTATTGGTGCGCCAAAGCCGGCATCGCCTACCTGGGGCGTGCGGATATCGGGCACGACGTCGAGAACAAGGTTGTGCCGTTTGGGGCGCTGAGAAGGTAGCGCGTCAGAGACGCCACCAGGTCGGCGTCCCACCAGCTGTGACCTTCCAAGCGCCGTCTTGCTCGTCGAGCCGAGCGAATGAGCCGCCGTTAGGTGTGCAATGCCCGACGATGATCGTCCGCAGATTTTCTGAGATCGCGAAGAAGAACTCTTCGATTCCTAACTCCCCGATCCAGTCTTGCAGCGCCTCGGTGGCGCTTACGTCGCTCGGCACGCCCTCAAGCGCGCGAATTGTGCGTGTCGCGGGATCCGCGAGGATGGGCACAAACGGTTCTCCGGGCGACTTGGCTACAATCCTCTTCGTTGTCTCGGTCCAATCGTCGAGCGTCATGGGTTCTTCTCAGCCCGCTTCGCCTCTAGCCAGAGCGCTTCCATGTCGTCCAGCGGCTGGGGGCCGGTGCGGCCGGCTTCGGCGAGCTTGGTCTCGATGTACTGAAACCGCCGCGTGAACTTGGCGTTGGCGCGGCGGAGCGCTTCTTCGGGATCGACCTTCAGCTTGCGGGCGAGGTTGGCCATCACGAAGAGAATGTCGCCCATCTCTTCGGCGATGTGATCCTGATCCCCGCTGGCTTCGGCCGCTTTCAGCTCGGCGAGCTCCTCGTCGAGCTTCGCCAGCACCTCGTTCGAGCTCGGCCAATCGAAGTTGATGCGCGCGGCGCGCTTTGTCAGCTTCTCGGCGCGCATGAGCGCGGGGAGGGCCATCGCGACATCGTCCAGCAGCGACGGCGCGCCCTTGGCGGCGCGCTTCTCGGCCTTCAGCGTTTCCCACGCGACCGTCTGCTGCTCGGCGCTACGGCCATCGCCAGCTTCGCTGAACACGTGCGGATGGCGCTCGATCATCTTGTCGGCGAGCGCTTGGGCGACGGCGGCGAAATCAAACGCGCCTTGCTCCTCGGCCATGCGGGCGTGGAAGGCGACTTGGAAGAGAAGGTCGCCGAGTTCTTCCTTGAGCGCCGGCAGATCGCTGCGCTCAATCGCGTCAGCGACCTCGTAGGCTTCCTCGATCGTGTACGGCGCGATGGTCGCGAAGTTCTGCTCGATATCCCACGGGCAGCCGTTGTGCGGATCACGGAGGCGCGCCATCACGTCGAGCACGGCCTGGGTCGCGGCGGCGTTGCGGGCGAGGGTTTCGGCGCTCTTTTCCGTCGCCTTTTCAGCTACTTGGCCCGGCATACAAATCTCGCATAAGATAGATTATGGGAAGCGATAGGCCGACTCAGATCGGGTAATCGCCAGCCCAGCCATCGTATGCGGGTTCGACGCCCGTGGGCAGCCTCGCCTTCAGCGCCCGGTAGTCCAGGTCGATGTGCATGTTCGTGAGCACCGAGCGCGCCGGCTTCAGCCGCTCGATCCATTCGAGCGCTTTGCCGACATGCGCGTGCGTCGGATGCGGCGTGTCGCGCAGCGCATCGACGATCCAGAGCTGCAGACCATCAAGCGCGGCAAACGTCGTCTCAGGCATCGCCACGAGATCGTTCGAGTACGCGATTGGTCCGGCACGAAAGCCCAGCGACCTCGAGAAGCCGTGATCCTGTTCGAGCGGCAGCACTTCGAGCGCGCCGCCTGGGCCGTCGATCGTCACCGGCACGAGCGGCGTCATGCGCCCCGCATCCTTCGCAATCGCCGGATAGCCGCCCTCGCTCACGAACGCATATCCGAAGCGCTGCATGAAGCTCTGACACGTGCTCATGTCGATCCACGTCGGGACCTGACGGCGCGACTTGATGAAGAACGCGCGGATATCATCGAAGCCGTGGATCTGGTCGGCGTGGTCGTGGCTGATGAGCACCGCATCGAGATGCGATGGCCCCGCCTCGGCCAGCTGCTGGCGGAGCTCCGGCGGTGTGTCGATCAGCACCGTGGTGGCCTCAGACGGCGCCGTCGCCTGCCCGCTCCACTTCTGCAGCATGATCCCGCAGCGCGTGCGCCGGTTCTTCGGCTCGTTCGGATCGCAGACGCCCCAATCGCCAGTGGCGCGCGGCACGCCGCCGGATGAGCCGCAGCCCAGAATGGTGACGCGCAGCGTGCCGCTCATTGCGTCACACGCGAGATTGTTGGGAAGAGGCGGTGGAAGTTGTCGGCGAGCAGGGCGCTACACTCCGCCTCGCCTAGCCCACGCAACGCCGCAAACGCCTTCTGCACCTCCGCCACGTGCTTCGGTTCGCAGCGCTGGCCGCGGTAAGGAATAGGGGCAAGATACGGGCAATCCGTCTCCACGATGACGCGATCTAAAGGCACTTCCCGCGCGATGTCGCGCACGTCGTTTGCGTTCTTGAACGTCATGATGCCGGAGAACGAAAAATACGCGCCGATTTTGAGTGCACGGCGGGCCAGTTCTGGCCCGCTCGTGTAGCAGTGCATCAGAATGCGAAGAGGGCCCTTCCCCGCCTCTTCTTCCAGCAGCTCCGCCATGGCGTCGTCGGCTTCGCGCGTGTGGATGATCAGCGTTTTGCCAAGCGCGTGCGCGGCTTTCGCATGCGCGCGGAACACCGCGACTTGATCGTCGAAAGGACTGAACTTGTAGTGCTGATCGAGGCCTGTTTCCCCTACCCCAACCACTCTCTTGTGCTTGCCCAGTTCGACCAGCCGCTCCGCTGTTAGATCGAGATGATCCTTCGCATAATGCGGATGCGCGCCAACGCTGGCGTAGATGTCGTCATGTTGCTCAGCGATGGCGATGACGCGTTCGAAGTTCTCGATCTTGTCGCAGATCGTGATCATGCGGCCGACGCCCGCTTCGCGCGCCCGCGCAATCACGGCTTCGCGGTCTTCATCGAAGCTGTGGTGATGCAAGTTCACGTGGCTGTCGATCAGAAGCGTCACCGGCGCGCCGCCCCCGCGCGATCCAAGACGCCGGCAGCGCGTGCGAGCGCATGGCGCGGATCCATGTCGAGCCCTTCAGCCTCGCCGCGCAGAGTCTCAAGCGCTGACCAGGCTTCAGCCCATTGCTCACCGCCCTGCTCTACGCCGGCGGCACGCGTCCACTCTCCCGCAAGCTCAAGCACGCCCGCGAGCTTCTCGAACGGCTCGCCGCTCATCTTGTCGTA
>CADEDT010000048.1 GCA_902826145.1 uncultured Caulobacteraceae bacterium | reverse complement strand
GAATAAGCGTGCCAGCGCCATGTTCGGTGAACAATTCCATGAGCAAGACGTGCGGCGTGCGCCCGTCGAGGATGACCGCCGCTTCGACGCCTTCGTCGAGTGCGGCGATGCAGGTTTCGAGTTTCGGGATCATGCCGCCGGTGGCGGTGCCGTCGTCGATTAGTTTGCGCGCGTCGGCGACGGACATTTCGCGAATGAGCTTGCCATCCTTGTCCATCACGCCCGGTATGTCCGAGAGCAGCAGGAAGCGCTTTGCGGAGAGCGCCTTGGCGATCGCGCCGGCGGCCGTGTCGGCGTTGATGTTGTAGGTCTTGCCATCCTCGGCGACGCCGATCGGCGCGACGACGGGAATGTAATCCTCCGTCGCGTTGATCAGCGCTTGGATCAACGTCGGATCAACATCGCTCGGCTCGCCGACAAAGCCGAGATCGACAACCTGTTCAATCATGCTGTCAGGATCTTTGCGCGTTCGCACGGCCTTCTCGCACGTGATCAGGCGGGCATCTTTGCCGGAGAGGCCAACGCCGCGCACATCAGCTTCGCGGCCGGCGGCGGTGATCAAGTGCGCGAGCTCTTTGTTGACGCTGCCCGACAGCACCATCTCCGCGACTTCCATGGTCTCGGCATCGGTCACGCGTAGCCCATCCACGAATTGCGATTTGACGCCCGCCCGGTCGAGCATGCGGCTGATTTGCGGGCCACCGCCGTGCACGACGACGGGATGCAAACCCACGAGCTTCAAAAGGACGACGTCTGCGGCGAATTTGCGGGCGGTTTCGCTGTCGCCCATGGCATGTCCGCCATATTTCACGACCACGGTTTCGCGGTCGTAGATCTGGATGAAGGGCAGGGCTTCGGCGAGCGTCTTCGCCTTGACCAAACCGTCTTCCAGCGCCGCCAGGCGGTCCTTCGGGGGAAGCTTGCTCACCTGGCGGTCCTAAGCGGTAACGCCGCTCACGCCAAGGCCGCGATTTCAGCGCGCAGAAGCTCAATCCCCAGCCCCGTTTCACTGGAGGTTGCGATGACTTCCGGATGTGCGGCTGGACGCTTGGCGATGGCGGCGCGTGTTGCGCTTTCGGTGTCTGCAATGTCGGTCGGCTTCACCTTGTCGGCCTTGGTGAGCACGA
Source organism: uncultured Caulobacteraceae bacterium (assembly GCA_902826145.1). Classification (GTDB taxonomy): domain Bacteria; phylum Pseudomonadota; class Alphaproteobacteria; order Caulobacterales; family Aquidulcibacteraceae; genus Vitreimonas. The sequence continues at coordinate 21,242 of CADEDT010000048.1, read as the reverse complement.
GCTGATAGGTGACCGCGACTTTGTCGAGCGCGTCCATGACATCCTTGTCATCCGGCTTCAAACCGTGGCGGCCGTCGATGAGCAGGATGACGCGCTTCAGCGTTGTTCGCCCGCGCAGGTAATCGCGCGTGAGCGTTGTCCAGCGGCCAATCTCAGACTTGGGCGCTTTGGCGTAGCCGTAGCCCGGAAGATCGACCAAGCGCAGCCGATCGCCCATGCGGAAGAAGTTGAGTTCGCGCGTGCGACCAGGTTCCGTCGACGCGCGCGCAAGTTTGTTGCGCCCCGTCAGCGTGTTGATCAACGACGATTTGCCGACATTCGAACGTCCTGCGAAGGCGACCTCCGGCACATTCGCATCCGGCAAGAATTCCATGCTCGGCACGCCGCGCTCAAAGTCGATTGGCCCTGCGAAAAGCAAGCGGCCAGCTTCGATGCGTTCTGCTTGTTCTTCCGGCGTCATGCAGCGTCACTCCGCTGCGGTCGGTTCTCGTCCGAAGCGTTTGGCCAAGAACTTATCGAGCTGGGTTTCCACGCCCTGCCTTCTCATGATCACGTATTGCTGCAGGATCGACAGCGAGTTCGACCATGTCCAGTAGATCACGAGACCCGCTGGGAACGCCGCGAACATCACTGTGAAAAGGATCGGCAGGAAGCGGAAGATCTGCGCTTGGATCGGATCGGTCGGCGGCGGCGAGAGCGCCTGCAGCGCCCACATCGAAATGCCGTAGAAGATCGGCCAGAGGCCAATCATCAGGAACGTCGGCAGATCGAACGGCAACAGACCGAACAGGTTGAAGATTGACGTCGGATCCTGAGCCGAGAGATCTCGAATCCAGCCAACGAACGGCTCGTGACGCATTTCGATGGTCACGGTGAGCGTCTTGTAGAGCGCGTAGAAGACAGGAATCTGCAGCAGGATCGGCACACAGCCCGCGACAGGATTGATCTTCTCTGTCTGATAGAGCTTCAGGATTTCCTGTTGCTGGCGCTGCTTGTCGGCGGCGTAGCGCTCCTGCACTTCCTTCATCTTCGGCTGCAGCCCGCGCATCTTCGCCATCGCCTTGAACGACTGATAGACGAGCGGGAACATCAGCAGCTTGATAACGACGGTTGACGCAAGGATCGCCAGACCAAAATTGAAGACGATGCCCCAGCCAGCGAAGGTCTGGCCGAAATAGTGCAGCATCGCGAAGAACGGGCGCGTCAAGAACCAGAAATTGCCCCAGTCGATCGCGTCGTCGAAGCGCGGGATCGCGGCGCCACCGCCGGCAGCTTCGCCACCGGCTTGATAGTCGCGCAGCAGCTCGTAGCGCTTGGCGCCGGCGAAGAAGCGCTGCGTGTAGGTGATTTCGCCGCCCGCGGGCACGTCGTGCCATTCGCCGCGATAGGCGGCGCGATAATCGTTGGCGCCGTCTTCGGTGCGGCTGTCGAAATACGTCGACACGCGCTCGCTCTGCGCCGGGATGATGGCGGCGAGCCAGTAGTGCTCAGTGATGCCGAACCAGCCACCTTGTCCTTGCGCTTCCTGGATGCGTTCGTCCTCGCCAACCCGGCCGCGTACGCGATCGCGCGCATGTTTGTCGGCGTCGTTGAAGCGGGTTTGATGCAGCGTGTTGTTGGGACCGAACGCGCCAATTAAACCTTGATGCACGATGGCGTTGTTTTTGAAGTGGTCCGGCATACCGTCGCGACGCACCGTGCCGAACGGGCGAACTTGAACAGCGGCGTCGCTCGTGTTGCGCACCGTGTCCGTGATCGTGAACATGAAGTGCTCATCGATCGAGATCGTGCGCTCGATCGTACGGCCGTTGCCTGCATCGAATGTCAATGTCACCGGCGTTTGCGGCGTCAGACGTGCACCTTCGGTGGTGCTCCACTGGCTGCGCGAGTCCGAGAGCGTTGAAACCGCCTCGTTCTGCTGCAGCTCCCAACCGAAGAAAGCGTCGTGGCCGAACTGAGTATTGATCGGCGAGAGCAGCGTGACTTCCGGGCTCGTCGGGTCAATCGTCTCGCGATATTGGCGCAGGTTCAGATCGTCGATCCGCGCGCCTTGCAGCGAGATCGACCCGTCGACCTCCTGCGTGTCGATGGCGATGCGCGTGCTCGCGGCGCCAAGCGCTTGCTCGCGAGTCACTGGGCCAGTCGACGCGGGCGCTGGCGTTTCGCCATCGCCGGTTGGCGTTTGCGCCTGAGCCGCCTGCTGTTCGCGCAGAACTTCTTCCGCTTGCGCGCGCTGCTCGGCTTGAAGCTTCGCGCGCTGCGGGCCGTTGAAGAAGAACTCGAAGCCCAACAGGATCGCGAGCGAAAGCACGATCGCGATGACCATGTTGCGCATTTCGCCAGGGCCGATGCCGCTGCGGTTCTGCATCTGAGTTCAGTCGCTTTCGGTTGATTTTGCGGGAGCTTTGGCGCGCTTCGCCGGCCCGCGTGGGGCTTCCAGATCGGCGCGGAGCCTTATCAGTGCGTTTCCAAGATCGTCAAGCAAAGCGGGCCAGGGCGCAGATGGGGTGTGTTGCCGCGCCACCAAGACGTAGTCGACGCCAGAGACGCCAAATTCTGGCAACAGCTTGCGCGCTGCTTCCCTGAGTCTACGCCGAGCGCGGTTGCGCTCCACTGCCCCGCCGATCTTCTTTGTCGCGGTGAGCCCAAGTCCGATGTGGCCTGTCGCCTCGCGACGCCGCGCTTCAACCATCACAGTCGGCCGCGACGCACGAAAACCAGCACGCACAAACAAAAATTGCGCGCGCTTCGTCAGGTGTTGCAGGGACGGAATGGTCATTCAGCCGGACTTCTAGCCCGGCACGGGCTATTAGGCCGAGAGCTTCTTGCGGCCCTTGGCGCGGCGGCGCGACAGCACCTTTTGGCCGCCCTTGGTGGCCATGCGGGCGCGAAAACCATGGCGGCGCTTACGAACGAGCCGGCTTGGCTGGTAGGTCCGCTTGGTGCTCACGACGTGGCCTCGACGCTTAGTGGGCCCAGGTTGGGCCGGAAAATGAAGGGGCGGGGCTTACCCCAGGCCCCTTCGAGCGTCAAGGCGATCAGGCCGGCAGGAAGGCCCTTGCGACCAGAAAGACCAGCGCGACGGCCCATACCGATCCGAGAAAGAAGATCGCCCGCCGAACAGGCGGTTTGAAGCCAGATAACATTGAGAGGCTCCATCCTTTGGGAGGGAGGCGGGAGCGCAGCGCTCTCAGCCGCCGGCGGCCTACAAGTTCCCCGTGCCGGCGATACTCACAGGCTAGACCCCGATCGCGGTTCCCGGCGAATGAATTCGCGGTTCGGTTCCGAAACCGGACCTCGCGCCTGACAAAAACCCTGCCCTTAGGCTAGGGCTGAGCGGAATGACCGCCCCAGACGATCCCGTGCGCCGCCGCAGCGGCCCCTGGCGGAGGGTGCGCGAGTTTTTCGAAAGTCTGGCAGGGCGGCTGCTGGGGCTCACCGCCGTGGCGGTGCTGATCGGCGAGATCTTCATTTTCGCGCCAGCGTTGGCGGGGTTTCATGAGGGCTGGCTTAGGGAGCGCATCAACCTGGCGCAGATCGCCGCCATCGCGCTCGAAGTCTCGCCCGACCTCAATATCACCGACACACTTGAATTTGAGCTGCTCGAAAACGCTCAAGTGCAGCGTGTCGCCATCCAACGTGAGGGTGAGCGCATCCTGTTGCTGGAGGATCCGAACGCCGCGAACGACGAAGTGTTGGTGCTCTATGACTACACGCGCGCCAGTAGCTGGCAACGTTTCAGCTGGGCGGTAGAGACCTTCTTCGCGCCGCCTGGGCGGGTGCTGCGCGTACTGTCGCGCCCGCGCTTCGAAAGTGGCGAGTTCGTCGAGATCGTTTTGAACGAGGCGCCGCTGAAGGCTGCGATCTACCGCTTCGCGGAAAGCTTCGCGCGCGTGTCGATGCTGATTCTGATGGCGGCGGGCGCGCTCATCTACTTCACGCTCAGCGCCGCCTTCGTGCGCCCGATGACGGATCTGACTCAAGCGATTGAGCGCTTTCGTGATAAACCGGAGGACGTGTCGATTGCCTTCCCTCGTAGTCAACGCGGCGACGAGATTGGTCGCGCCCAGCGCGCGGCGGCCGACATGGCCGAGCAGGTGCGGAATTCTCTGAAGCAGAATGAGCGTCTCGCCGCGCTTGGAGCGGCGGTGGCGCGGATTGGGCACGATCTTCGCAACATGCTTTCGACGGCGCAGTTGGTGGCGGATCGATTGGCGCAGTCAGAAGATCCCGCCGTCCGCCAACTCGCGCCGCGGCTCGAACGCACGATCGATCGTGCGGCGGGTCTCGCTGCGTCTACACTGAAGTATGGCCGCGCCGACGAAGAGCCGCCGGTGTTGCAAAGAGTTGATGTCGCCGAAGCTGCCGAGGAAGCGGCGGCGGAGTCGCTGATAGGGTTCGCCGACGTTGAGTACAAGGCTGATATCGAAAAAGGCCTCGCCTGCATCGGAGACCCGGATCACCTGCATCGCATCCTAGGCAACCTCATTCGCAATGCGGCTCAGGCGATGAAGGATCACACGCGGCGCGATCGGACGCTCGTCGTACGCGGACTACGCGTTGAAGGCCGCTGCGAGATCGAAGTGATCGATCATGGTCCGGGCGTGCGGGAGAATTTGCGCGAACGGCTGTTCGAGCCGTTCGTGTCCGCCGCGCCTGAGGCGGGTGGCACAGGTCTCGGGCTTGCAATCGCGCGCGAACTTACGCGCGTGATGGGCGGTGAACTCGAACTGACCAGAACCGGCGCCGAGGGCACAACGTTCAGGATCACCTTGCCCGCTGGGTAAGCGCGCGAGCTCGCACTTTCACTTACCCAACCCATCCCGATAAATCTTGGCGTCATCTTCCGTGAAGCAGCAGAACACGATGCGCTTCAGTTTCGGCGCTTGCTCCAGCGCTTGCTCGCATGCTGCCACCGCAATCCCGCACGCAAAGCCGCGCGGCCAGCCGTAGACGCCGGTGCCTAAGCACGGAAACGCGATCGCCTCGAACCCGCGCGACGCCGCCATCTTCACGCACGACATGTAGCACTTGGCGAGCCCCGCCACCTTCGCGCCCTCCGGCCCCGACTCCGTCCAAATGGGTGCGGCCGTGTGTATGATGAATTTCATCGGCGCGTCGAAGCCCGGTGTGATCACCGCTTCGCCGGTTAGGATTGGTGGAATGCGCGACGTCGCCTCCGTAAGGCGCGGTCCCGCCGCTGCGCGCAACGCGCCATCGACGCCGGAGCCCGGCGAGAGTTGGCGATTGGCGGCGTTGACGACGGCGTCTAACGCCAGCGTCTCGATCCGCCCCACCATGATTTCAAACGGCGCACTCATCAGGGCCTCTATACAAACAGAGGCCTGAGCTTGTCGAAGGCCGGGTAGGCAACTCCCGCCCTTCGACAGGCTCAGGGCTCGCAACGTCGCATTTTTCTCTCCACATTGGCCGGCGTGGAGAAGCGCCAAGACCTGATGAAATCCGGCGAACGCCGTGCGTTGACTGCGGGCGAGATCGAACTCGGCCGTGCGGTGTTCGGCGACGAGATTGACTGGCGGCGCGTACGCATTCTTCAGGCGTTGCCGCTTGGGTTCGGCGCCATGGTGCCCGTCGGTCACACCATCGTTTTCTCACAGTGGCGCGCGGCTTACGACTTCGCTGCGGCATCATTGGGAGAGCAGGGCTGGTTTGTGCACGAGCTCACCCACGTCTGGCAGGCCGCGCGCGGCGTTGTGCTCGCCGGCGCCAAAGTCGGCGCGCTCGGCAAGGGCGCTTATACGTACAAGCCGCTCAAGCCTAAGCTCAGTGCCTACAACATCGAACGCCAAGCCGAGATCGCGCGGCATCTCTTCCTCGCCCGCGCGGGCTTCCCCGAAAAGGGCGCGCCTGATCGTGATTGGTTGGAAGAGACGTGGTCGAGCCGCTAAGGCTCGTTCGCCCTCAATGTAAACTCACCGCGCCGCGTACGCTCGGGCAGCGACGAGCAGAAGTCCGCGACTGCATCCTCGCCGTAGCGGTCCACCATGTCCGCAAGCGCCGCATAGATCGCCACAGACGCAATCACTTCAGCTTCAGCGCCTTCGGCCAGCGCCTTATCCCAAGCATCGAGAATGAGCTGCAGCGCGCGGCCCTTGAGTTCAGGATCTTCTGTGGACACTGCGCCTATTGCCCGACTTGGCGCGCGCGCAGGGCCTGCGAGATGCGCAAACCGCGCGCGCGAAGTTCGGCTTCCATCTGCCGCGTCGTCTGATCGCACACGGGGAAGCGTGCTTCTTCTTGGCGATAGCCACGGTTGAAGCCTTCGACGAGCACGCCGTTATATTGCGGGGCGCGTTGGATCACGCCGCGCATGTAGTCGCGCCACTGTTGGTCACCGCGTCCGTCGCACACGACACGCAGATAGTGCGAGCCGCCCAGCACTTCGGCGAGACTGACGAGTTGGGTGCGATACCATTCCTCGCCGCTAGCCGGCGCGGCTTCCTCCTGCGCCGGTTGCTGTTGGCCACGGCGCGGTTGTTGCTGCTGCGCGGCGGCGGGCGCCGCGACAGCCGCAATCAACAGCGCACAAAGAGCGGTGCGAAAGGTCATTTCCCGCGCGTAACGCCCAAACTGGGCGGGAGTGTGGAACACGTGTTTAGCCTGCGTTCACGCCTGGTTTTCGGTCGGCCCATGGCTGCGCCTGTTCCAGTTCATAGGCAAGTTCCAAGAGGCGCTTTTCCTGGCCCTTTGAACTGGAGAAATGGATGCCGATCGGCATCCCGCCAGACGACCAGCCGAGCGGCACGCTCATAGCCGGCGCGCCGGCGACGTTCTGGAGCGGCGTATAGCCAACATAGTCCGGCAGCGTGTTGAACACGGCCATGCCCTTCGCGCCATCGATAGTGCCGAGCGGCACTGGCGGCTTCGCCAGCACCGGTGTCAGCAGGATGTCCGTCGTCTCAAAGAACGCCGCGTAGGCGGCCTCGACAGCCTGCAGCCGTCCGATTGCGGCTCTGAGCGCCGGCATGCCTTGTGTGCGCGAATGCTCCGCCAACTCGATCGTCAATGGTTCGAGCAATTGATCGAGCGGCGCGTCCGCGCCCGCTTGGCTGCGCACCAGATCAACCACTTCCGCCGCGCCTGCCGCCCACAGCAGCACGAAGTCGGTTGAGAATTGCGCACCGTCGATAGCTGGCTTTGTCTCGGTCACGGTGTGTCCGAGCGAGCGGCAGAGTTCCGCAGCTGCTTCCACCGCTGCGCGCACTTCCGGGTCAGGTTCGCGGCCGAGCGCGTTCGGAATGTCGAGTGCGATGCGCAGGCGCTGCGTGCTTGGCCCGCTCACCACGCCAACCGCCGGGAACGCCGCGCCTTCGCCGCTCGCCTCAGTTGCGGCAAGCCACGCGGCCGTGTCGCGCACGCTGCGGCTCACGCAGCCATTCACCGAAATATCGACGCCGCGATCGGGCGAGCCCGCAAGCACTGTGCGTCCGCGCGATGGCTTCAGCCCGAACAGGCCGTTGCACGAGGCCGGAATTCGGATCGAACCGCCACCATCGCTCGCATGCGCGATCGGCACCACGCGCGCCGCAACGGCGACGGCTGCGCCGCCAGACGAGCCGCCGCTCGAGCGCGACACATCCCACGGATTCTTCGTCGCGCCGCCGAGCAACGTTTCTGTCGTCGCCGTCAGCCCAAACTCCGGTGTCGTAGATTTGCCGAACGGCACGAGCCCCGCCGCGAGCAGCGCATCCATGAACGGTGGTTGCTGATCGGAGACATTGTTCGCAAACGCGCGGCTGCCGTACTTCGTCGGCTGACCGGTCATCGGCATCAGATCCTTGATCAAGGTCGGCACGCCAGCGAACGGCCCGCTGAGCGTTTCCGCCGCGCGCGTGCGCCCGTATTCGTAGAGCGGCGTGGCGATGAAGTTCAGTTCGCCGTTCACGCGCTCGGCGCGCGCGATCGCTGCTTCCAGCGCTTCCACCGCAGTGATCTGGCCATCGCGCACCGCAGCCGCGACGCCCGTCGCGTCGAGATCGCCCAACGCGTCCGACGAGCCGCCAAGGCCCAGCCGGTCGCAGGCGCCCGCCGAAGTGAGCGCGCCAAGCGCGACAGCGTTGGCCATCAGGCCACGACGTGAAACTCGCATCGATTTCCCCCTTGGCCTTGCTGTGCGGCCTTGGCGGAACTTTGGCGCAGGCGAAGCCTCACCCGCAAGCGGGGAAAGGGCCTTGCCTTCGCGTCAAGCGCGGGCGAGGAGCGGCGCGATGTCCCGCATGCGCGCCGATCTCTTGCTTGTGGCCCGCGGCCTTGTGGAAAGCCGCGCCAAAGCGCGCGCCGCCATTGAAGCGGGCGGCGTGTTCGCGGACGGCGTCGTTGTCGTCAAACCTTCAGACTTGATCGCCGAGGACGCCGCGCTCGACGTGACGCCGCCGCATCCGTGGGTGTCGCGTGGCGGTGTAAAGCTTGCGGCGGCGCTCGACGCCTTCGGCATCGATCCCGCAAATCGCATTTGCCTCGACGTTGGCGCCTCAACTGGCGGCTTCACCAACGTGCTGCTTAGCCGCGGCGCATGGCGCGTCTACGCAATCGACGTCGGGCGTGATCAACTTCACGCATCGCTGCGCTCTGATCCGCGTGTCATCAGTCTCGAACAAACCGACGCACGCACGCTCACTCGCGCACAAATCACCGAGCCGCCAACGCTCATCGTCTGCGACGCGAGCTTTATCGGCGCCGCGAAAGTCCTCGCCACCCCGTTCGCGCTCGCCGCCGAACACTCCGACGCCATCGTCCTGATCAAACCGCAATTCGAAGCGGGTCCAGGCAAGGGCGGTGTGCTCGGCGAAGAAACCGCACGCGCTGCCGCAGAATCAGCGATCGCCTCGCTCAACGGCCTCGAGGGCTTCGCTCTCGTCGCCTCTATCGACTCGCCGATCCGCGGCGGCGACGGCAATCTGGAGCGTCTCGCGCACTTCAAACGCTAGTGCGCAAAGAAAGACCCCGGCCCTTGTGAGGCCGGGGTTTCAGTCACTGCGTACGTAGGTGTCAGACACCTCTAGGAGTTGGTTCAGGCAGGGCGCCACACGCCATCGCGGCCGCGGCACATGTAAACTTCTTCAACGCGCTGGCGTCCGCGGCGATCACGATAGACTTGCTCCTGCATGCCGCACTGGCGACCGTATTGGTCGCGGCCAGCGTAGCGGTCGTCTTCGTACGGGCCGCCGTAGAGATCGTCGTCTTCGCCGTAATAGGGCTCGTCCTGCGGGTACTGAGCTTGGCCGTAATAGGGGTCGTAGCTGCCTTGCACTTCGTTGCAGCGCGCGGTGTTGCGGCCGATCGCGCCACCGGCGGTCGCGCCGATCACCGCGCCGAGCGCCGCGCCTTCGCCGCGCGTGCCACGGTTCGCGACTTCGCGTCCCAGGAGCGCGCCAATGACGCCGCCGATCACCGCGCCGCCAACCGTGCGGCGCTGCTCCGAGCGCTGGCATTCATATTGATTGGCCACGTGCTCGTCGTGGTAGGTCCGGTATTGCTGAGCGGCTGCCGGTTGGGCAAACGCCGTTACGGCGACTGCCATGGCGGCGGCGGCAAGAACGTGACCACGCATTTGGGTAGCTCCCTTAACTTGAGGCAGAGAGAAGCAAATTCAGTCTGAATGGCACATGAAGCGCATTAATCGCCTCGCGAGGTCCCGGCCGCATCAGGCCCGGAAGGCCGAAATTCCCGCCGCTGAGGAGCGCGTGCTGGAGATTTCGGCCATTGGCGCGCGTGGCGATTCAACCGCCGAGGGAGAGGCGGGACCGATCTACGCGCCGTACGCACTTCCTGGCGAAAAAGTGCGTGCGAGGGTGACGGGCGGCAGGGCGGAAGTGCTTGAAGTGCTGCACGCCAGCGATGAGCGGCAGGAGCCTGCGTGCCGTCACTTCGGCCGTTGCGGCGGCTGCCAACTGCAACACTGGCGCGATGAACCATACCTGGAATGGAAGCGCGTGCAGGTCGTCGACGCGCTAACCAAGCGCGGCTTCGGCGGCGCGCATGTTGAACCAACGATTGCTGCATGGGGCACAGGCCGCCGTCGCGCCGCGCTGCATGCCGCGCGTCAGAACAATCAGGTGCGTATCGGCTTTATCGAACGCGGCGGCGCGCGGCTAACGCCGATCACGCAATGCCCCGTGCTCGCGCCGCAGCTCGAAGCGGTTGTGTTGAAGTTAGCGCCACTGGCGGAACTCGCGCTGCCATCACGCGGCGAGATCACGATGCAATGTCTGCTCACCGATTCCGGCGTGGATATCTCCATCAAAGGCGCAGGTCGCGTCGATCTCCTACATCGCGCCGCACTCGAAAAACTCATCGCCGAAGCCAATGCGCTCAGCCTCGCGCGCCTCTCTTTCGACGGCGATCCCATCATCGAGCGCGCCAAGCCGACTTTGCGCATGGGTAAAGCGACCGTCAGCCCGCCACCGGGCGCGTTCCTCCAGCCTACTGCCTTCGGCGAGGAAACACTCGCGCAACTCACGCTCGAAGCCCTGCAGGGCTCCAAGCGCGTCGTCGATCTCTTCTCGGGCATCGGCACGTTCGCGCTCCGCATCGCCGAGCACGCTGAAGTCCTCGCCGCCGAAGGCGATACCGAAATGCTGGCCGCGCTCAAAAAGGCGGCCGACGGAGCAGGGGGTGCGCTAAAGGAAGTGAGCATCCTCCGTCGCGACCTCCTGCGCACGCCGCTCTCCAGCCTCGAGATGAAAAAGTTCGACGCCGCCGTGATCGACCCGCCGCGCTCCGGCGCACGCCAGCAGGCCGAACAGATCGCCCGCGCCCCGATCCGCAAGCTCGCTTACGTCTCCTGCGACCCCGCAAGTTTCGCGCGCGACATCAAAGTGCTAATCGAGCACGGCTTCACGCTGACCAAGATCACGCCCGTCGATCAATTCCGCTGGAGTCCACACGTCGAAGTCGTCGGAGCGCTGGAACGATGAGCACCAAGACCACGCTCCTCGACTACCAAAATTCGCGCCGCAAGCGCGATGCCGAGGCCGACGCCTCGCCGCTCGAAGACGGCTATTGGCGACGCAAGAAGCTCACCGAGATGAACGAGCGCGAATGGGAAGCGCTCTGCGACCGCTGCAGCAAATGCTGCGTCATTTCCATCGAAGACGCCGACACCGGCGAACTTTATCTCACCGACGTCTCCTGCAAGCTTTTTGACACAAAGGCCTGCGGCTGCAGCGACTACGCCAACAGAAAGCAATACGTCTCCGATTGCGTGAAGCTAACGCCAAAGAACGTGCCGAAGCTCGATTGGCTGCCGCGTACCTGCGCCTATCGCCTCGTCAGCGAAGGCAAGGATCTCTTCTGGTGGCACCCGCTCATCTCTGGTGACGAAAACACCGTGCACGTCGCCAAGGCCTCCGTGCGAAACAAAACCCGCCCCGAAGGCCGGCTGCAGATGCCAGGCCTGATCAAGCGCATCACTAGGTGGCCCGCACCCCTCGAAAAACCGCCGGCAAAGTACCGGAAGCGGAGGCGCATAAGGCGCTAGCTAAGCGCAATCCCCACTGCCGCCTATGTTCGAAAGCGAACGGTGTTTATAGGTAGGACGCTCGGATTTTCGCGCGTAGGTTGGTGCATCGTCTGCGATAACTCGGGCGCGGACGGCTGGGAGACTTCTGAGAGCTCTTGCCCATTTCGGGGGAGCTTGACGACGTGTCTACCACGCGAAATTTGCTCATTCAGCGTTTGAATCCGGAAGACCGCGAGTTGGTTGAGAGCCGGCTTGAGCCCGTAGATTTGCCGATCCGGCGTGGAAGTTGGCGTCATCGGCCGTGAAGGTATGAGTGGGCTTGCCGTTCTCATGGGCGCCGATCGATCGCCCAACGACACCTTCATGCAACTGGCTGGTGGCGGGCGTCGTATCTCAGTTGAAGCGTTCGCGCAGCTTATGAAAATGCGGCCCGCTCTGCTGCCGCGTCGGCCGGGCGTCACGATTGCTCTTAGCTTGCTTGAAAAGACCGGGTTAGTTGAAGTGGCGCGTGGAGTGGTCACCGTGAAAGACCGCGACGGGCTCATTGAATCTTCGAACGGCGGCTACGGCGTTGCCGAAGCAGAAATGCGGCGCTTGTTCCAATAAGTCGGATCTTCTGTTCGAAATTGAACTGGCTGCGCTGTTGACTGCGGCGTCCAGCGACGTCGGTGTGTGTTCGGCCACCGGCCGGTCACGCTTTGTCGCGATCTACAGCTGTCGTTGGCGTGATCGTGGCGTTGCTGCGGGCGATCGGTATGGCGTGGCGGGCGAGAGGAGCCGGACTTGTCTCGTTATGTCGTCATCGCGTTGCTGTCGTCGGCGCCGATCACTTACCTCTATGATGATCCCAATAAGGCGGGTGGCGAAGGTCCGTACGCTACAGCGCCAGACAATCGAATTTCAGCTTCAGGATGCAAGCGGCACGGAGCTGGATTTGGCTGAGCTTGAAAAGCACGCGCGCAGCTGAAATCATCGCTACACAAAAGTGGGATCACAGAGTTGACGGTACGCCTGTCCGTGGCAGCTCTGTCGTATGGCTCGCTACATTCTGATCGCGTTCTTGGCGGCAAGCCCAGTGACCTTCCTCTACGAACAGGAAGAGAAGGCATTGGCGAAGGTGCGCACGCTTCAGCGCCAGTCGATATCGTTTGATCTCAAAGACGGTCAGACCAGCGCGCCCGTGACGGTCGCTGAGCTTGAAGCGCGATTGCGACGATAGGGTCTTTCTCCGAACCTGTGACACCGCGCAGCTAGAGCAACGCCGCGTTCCGCCCTACATTCCACCCATGTCCCTGATGCGCGATATTGGCCGCGCCCGGTACGCCGCAGCCCAAGGCGCGCGCGTAGCTTGGTACATGAGCCAATACCTGCTGGCGCGCCGCATATCCGGCCCTTTCAACCGTCCCGGTGAACCCAAGTTCGAACCGCAAGCCGCGGAAGGCGACACGACCCGTATCCGCTCGGCGTTCCTCGAACTCTTCGCCAAAGATCGGGCCAACATCGAAGCGGGGCTCTATCCCGCCCCCGAAGATATTCGCCTTGAGCGCGCCGTTTCCGCGATGCGCAGCTCCGCTAACTTTTTCCGTGACCTGCCGAAGGTCGATCAGCGCCGGCTTGAGCGCGATGGCACTGAGGTGCGCGAGCAGGCGAAGGGCGACGGCCGCTACCCGACCTACTATCTGCAGAACTTCCACTACCAAACGGGCGGCTGGCTCAGTCAAGACAGCGCCAAGCTCTACGACACGCAGGTCGAAATACTGTTCGGCGGCGCCGCTGATGCGATGCGCCGTGTGGCTCTTGGCGCACTCGCGCGCGCCATCCGCGGCACCGACCAGCGCAAAGTGAAGCTCCTCGATGTCGCAAGCGGCAACGGCCGCTTCCTGCGTCAGGTACTTGACGCGCTGCCGCGCATTCCCGCCACGGGTTTCGATCTCTCGCCCGCGTACTGCGAAGAAGCGCGCAAGCGATTGGCCGATTGGCCGCAAGTCGAGATCGTCACGGGCGCAATCGAGCAAGCGCCGTTCGAGGATGAGAGCTTCGATGCGGCAACTTGCGTCTATCTGTTCCACGAACTCCCACCTCGGGTACGCCGCGATGCCGCCAAGGAGATCGCGCGTCTGCTAAAGCCAGGCGCGACGTTTGTGTTTGCAGACTCAATTCAGACGGGGGACGCAGCCGATCTCGATCGGATGCTAGAGTACTTCCCCGTTGGCTTCCACGAGCCGTACTTCACGTCCTATTTGAAAGAAGATTTCGCGGCCCTGTTCGGTGAGCACGGCTTCGAGGTTGTCGAAACCGAGCTCGCGTTTCTCACCAAGGTGACTCGCTTCCGTAAGCGCTAGCGATCTTCTCCGCTTCCGCCTGATCGCCAAGCGGCTGCGCTTCCCATTCCTGGTCGTCGTGGGTCGGCTCCGCCTCGTCGATCGCCTGCGCGTCTTCGTACGCGGGCTCCTCGACGTACGCGTTTTCTGATTGCTCGTAGAGAGCTGCGATTTCCTCGTAGAGGTTGTCGCCGTCGATTTCGGCAGTGTTCGTTGGCGCAACGCCGTCGTCCTGCCCGGCTAGACGCTCCTCGGAAGCAGACGTATCCGGCGCTCGTGCGAAAGCTTCACCCATGCCGAATGAGCTGATGCTGTCGCTCACATAGTTCGCTGCGTCGACCATCCGCACGTACGCGCTGGGCTGCTCGCGATTATATGGCGCGCGGCCAGGGCCGAAATCGAAGCCGCCGCTGATCATGACGTCGACCGCAGCGACCGCGAACACGGCCATGCCTGCGAATGCGCCGAACGCCATCAGGCGTTCCTTCAGAACCGGATTGTCGTCGAGCATGGCCATCGGCCTCCGCGCGACAAACATGCGAACGCACGCGGTGTTCCGCGCTAGGCCTTACGAACGCAGTTAAAGGACGGCGTCTTCCGACACGATGGCGGCAGCGGGTTCCACCGCTTCGAGCAACTTGTCTGTCCCGGCCGCCAATTCCTCGATCAGCGCTTCATCGTTGATCGTCAGCAGCGGGCCGCCGAGCAGTTCCTCGCTGGTCGTGCTGTAGTCGACGTTTTCATCCTCGATCGCTTTGGTCGGCGCGGCTTCTTCTATCGCTTCAACCACCACTGGCGCGGACGCCGCTATTTGCAGGCGTGTGATGCGGGTGTCTGCTGGCATCTCGCTGGCGTACGCCGAGGCGATGCCAAAGTCGGCTCCGCCCGTGATGATCGCGTCAACGCTGCCGAACGCAAAAACGCCAATGAACGCGAACGTCGCAACCATGGTAGCGCGGTCTTGTTGCTCCGGGCTGCGCTTGAAGCGCCAGAGGCCAACGCGGGCATGGCGGAACGCCTTGTGCGCCCGCGGACCAATCTCGCGGACCATCTGCGCCAGCGAAGTGCGCTTGCGACGGCGTCGATTTCGCTTCTGTAACATTTCGTCCATCCCCGCCGGAACGAGGTCGTTTCTACGCGCGTTCGCCGCCCGATGCCAGACAAAGACGACCCGCTCGCCGCCCTCCGCACCCGCGCCTACGAACTGGCGGACACCGGACGGTATAGCGACTGGGCGTTCCTTAGCGCCGACCTTGTGGAGGAAGGGGCGCCGGACGTCATTGTCCGGCGTCTTACACACGACGCGCTGTTTCAGATCATGTTGAAAAACCGAATGTCCGGAGCTGGCAAGTAGTTGTTCTCATTGCCCGAAACCCATCGCAGGCCTAGCTTGCGCCGCGTGGGGAGTGGGACATGGCAGAAGGCAAGGTCGCCATCGTCACCGTGCACGGTACGGGCGATACGGCAGAGCGCGCGGACGGCGAGAAGTGGTTTCAGCGCGGCTCGCAATTCAGCCAGCGCCTGCTGCAGCACCTGAGCGCGCAGGGCATCACTGGAGAAATCATCCCGCACCTGTGGTCGGGCGCGAACAGCGCCTGGGATCGCGAACGCGGCGCCAACAAGCTCGCGAACCGTCTGCGCGGCCTCTACAAACGCTATGACACGATCCATGTCGTCGGCCACAGCCACGGCGGCAACGTCGCCAACGATGCGGCCGTGCTCCTGAAATGGGGCCTCCGCCGCAATGCCGAACGCGAAAAGTTCGATAGCCTTACCACCGTCGGTACGCCGTTCTTCAACGTGCGCACGGGCTGGCTGCAAAAGTTCGCGGGCATCCTGTTTCAGATTCTCGCTTGGGGCAGCGCCATAGCGTTTCCGATCACCGCGTTGGCGTGGATCGCAGTCGAACTCACAAACCCGCAGCGCGGCCAGCCGAGCGAAATCATATTGCCCTTGATCTACGTCGCGATCGTCGCGCCATGCGTGTGGCTGATGCTGCGGCTATCGACGCAGGGCGTGCGCCGCATTTTGCGTCCACGAACCGGCGGCAAAACCAAAACGTCAGTGTTCTCGATCTGGCACGACAACGACGAAGCCATCGCCTTCCTCCAGCGCGTGGAGGAGTTGAAGCTTGAGCCCTTCCCGCGCGGGTCACTCTTTCGCGGTTCGCGCGGTGGTGCGATCAGCTTGGGTGTCCTCGCCGTCATCGCCGTGGCGGTCGTGCTACCCACGCTTTTTGTATTTGGCATTGATCCGCTGAACCTGCGTGCGCTCGGCGCGCCGACGCCAGATCCCATCACTGGTGTGACGCCCGAGGAGGGCGCTACCGAGTTTTTTGGGCTCGCTGTCGCGATCATCGTGCTCGGTCTCTGGGTCGCGCCGCCAGTCTTCATGGCGGTCTATCTTGCGCTGCGCTTCGTGTTTGGCGGCGTGGCGGAGATCGGCGCGCGCGGAAGCATGAACCGCTACATTGGCGGCGTGATGCGTGGTGTCGCGATGGGGCGCGACGGAGATCAGATTCTCTGCAACGTGGCGCCGCGCTCGCACACCCACACAACTGAGGAACTGGTGCTCACTGGCGAGTGCGCCGCGCGCATGCAGCAGGGGGCCAACGGCGCCGCAGGCCAGCTGATCGATAAGTATCGCTGGGCGCTCTTCACCGTTGGGGGCGATTCCAGCGCCTCGCTGACCTCGCTCACCACGGACGCGATGACCTGGAATAGCCTGATCCACACGACGTATTTCGATCAGCCCGAAGTCGCCGCCGCCATCGGCGATCACATCGCGCGCACCGTGCGCGAAAGCGCGCATGCAAGCACACCAGCGCGCGAACAATCAGCCCCGGCCGGTCTGCCCTCGATGGCGTAGCTTCGCGTCAGCGAGGACACACGCGAGCATGGCTTCCGCCACCGGCGCGGCGCGGATGCCGACGCACGGGTCATGACGCCCCTTGGTGGAGATGTCGGCGTTCTGGCCGTCGCGCGTGATCGTCTGGCGCGGCGTTAGGATCGACGAAGTCGGCTTCACGGCGATACGCGCGATGATTGGCTGGCCAGTCGAAATGCCGCCGAGAACGCCGCCCGCCGCATTCGCCAGAAACACCGGCTTGCCGTCATTGCCCGCGCGCATCTCGTCGGCGTTCTCAACGCCGGTGAGTGAAGCAGCTGCGAACCCCGCGCCGATCTCGACACCCTTCACCGCATTGATGCTCATCAGCGCGCCCGCGATCTCTGCGTCGAGCTTGCCGTAGACCGGCGCCCCCCAACCGGCCGGGACGCCGGTTGCTTCAACTTCAACGATGGCGCCAACTGAGTTGCCGTCCTTACGCGTCTCGTCGAGCAGTGTCTCCCACTGCTTCGCAGTCTCGGCGTCTGGGCACCAGAACGGATTGTTCTCGGTCTCGGCCCAATCCCAGCGCGCGCGATCGATCGCGATCTTGCCGATCTGTACCACGGCTGCGCGGATTTGTACTTCTTCCAGCACTCGTCGCGCCACTGCGCCCGCCGCAACGCGCGCCGCCGTCTCGCGCGCCGACGAACGCCCGCCGCCACGATAATCACGCAACCCATACTTGGCGTCGTAGACATAGTCGGCGTGGCCAGGTCGATAGAGGTCGCGGATTTCGTCGTAATCCTTGCCGCGTTGATCGACGTTTTCGATCATCAGCGAAATCGGCGTGCCGGTCGTCACCGGGCCTTCGGTGCGATCGTCCTCGAAGACGCCGGAAAGAATCTTCACTTCATCCGGCTCACGCCGCTGCGTGACGAAGCGGCTCGTGCCCGGCGCGCGCCTGTTCAGCCAGAACTGAATGTCGGCGGCGCTCAGCGGCAGTCCCGGCGGGCAGCCATCGACCACGCATCCAATCGCCGGCCCATGGCTTTCGCCCCAGGTGGTGACGCGGAAGAGGTGGCCAAACGTGTTGTGCGACATGTGCTTGCCTAACTGGCACAGCGCCTGAGTCACGGCAAATCAGTTCACGCCGGGCACATCGCGAGCTGCGCCAACGCTGCTTCCAGGATAGGCCTAACCGGCTCGCGCGAGAGCTTCGCCAAATCCCGAACACTGTGCGTACGCCCAGCTTCGCGCGCGGCGAGGTAGCCGACGTAATAGCCGAAGCGCGGCGGCAGGCGTTCGTTCAATCGATCGAAGCTGAACAGCGCGCGCATGTCACTCTCTTCGCTCGAGTCCAATCGCGCCCGCACTTCGCAGACCGCCTCGCGCAGATTGGCGTCAACCGCGGCAGGGATGGGCTCGGGAACGGTGAGCAACAATTGCTCGTCCGTGGTGTCTTCGTTGAGCGTCTTGGAGACGTAGACGGCGAGACCCTCGATCCAGAGCGCACACCAAACTTGGCCGCAGTCGCCGAAGTATTCGTCGTGATAGGTGTGAAAGAGCTCGTGATGGAAGAACGGTTCTTCGTCGTCGTACGGGTGCATCTGCGCCATGACGTCGGCGCCGAAAATCAGGAATATACCGCTATCGATCATGCGCGTGCCGCCGTCCATCTCGCCGAGGCTGTTGAGTAGATAGATGTCGCCGACCGGGCGTGCGTCCGGAAACGCTTCGCGGAACGAGGCAAAGGCGGGCAGCAGCATCGCCTCGAACTGCGCCGACTTGGCTTCGTAAGCGGAGCGATAGCGGGGGAAGCGTTCGATCTCCCGCAGAATGCGCTGCTCGTAGCGCTCGTCGCTCCACTCCGCGAACCGCTCGCGGCCGTAAAACTGCCGATAGAGCGGCACGATGTCGGACTGGAACCGCGCGAGCTGCTGGCGAGGCGGCAGATCCTTGGCGCGGTCGTAGAAGGCCGAGAACTCGTCGGTCAGATCGATGAGCTGGTAGTCGTCCGAAACGATCGGGGAATAGTCCGGCTCGATGTCGGCGGTTTGGCATGCGGCAAGCGCCAGCGCGGCCACGCACAGCAAAGCTCTCATGTGGATCCTCATGCGCAACAGGATGCCGCGCCCGCGCCTCTCGGATGCGCCAGTCTCCCGTGCTATGCCAAGCACAAATCTGGAGCATCGATTTGTCCGGCGACGACCTGATCCCGCCTTCGCCCAAATACGATCCGACGGCCACGCCGCCGCCGGACGATGCGGCTCTGTTCGCTGAGAACGAGCCGTTCGTGCTGTTCGAACGCTGGTTCAAGGAGGCGAAGGAGAAAGAGCCGAACGATCCAAACGGGATGGCGCTCGCCACCGCCGACACCTCAGGCTTTCCCGACGTGCGCATGGTGCTGATGAAGAGTTTCGAGGATGGCGGCTTCGTCTTCTACTCGAACGCCGAGAGCGCCAAGGGCACACAGCTCGCGCAAAACCAGCAGGCCGCCGTGGTGTTCTACTGGAAGAGCTTGAAGCGTCAGGTGCGAGCGCGGGGGCTCATCTCGTTCGTCCCCGACGCTGAAGCTGACGCCTATTTCCAAAGCCGCGATCGCGGCGCGCGCCTAGGCGCATGGGCCAGCGCGCAGTCGCGGCCGCTGGAGGATCGCCTGGCGCTGGAAAAGCGCATCGCCGAGTACGCGCTGAAATACGGCGTCGGCGAGATACCGCGCCCGCCACACTGGCGCGGCTACAAGCTGACGCCGCTCAGCTTCGAATTCTGGCGCGACCGCCCGTTCCGCTTGCACGATCGCCTCGTCTTCACCCGCGACGCGGCAAATCAGCCTTGGCGCAAGAGCCGCCTCTACCCGTGAGAGGCGCTTGACGGGCGCGTAAAGCGCGATTCAAGTCTTCGGGATTTGACCCGAGCGCCCGCGTGCCGCTTTAATCGCCTCAACAAACATAACGGGAGGCGTTCTAGATGCTTGGGCTCATGCAGGATTGGCCGCTGACGGTTGACCGTATCCTCGACCATGCGAACGCCAGTTTCCCGCGCCGCGAGGTTGTGACCCGGGGCATCGAGAGCGGCACGCTCTCGCGCACCACCTACGCCAACATTTGGCGCCGCGCGAAACAGGTGACGAATGCGTTGAAGGAAGCCGGCGTCCAGCCTGGTGATCGTGTTGCGACCTTGGCCTGGAATACCGAGCGCCATTTGGAAGCCTGGTACGGCGCCATGTGCATGGGCGCGGTGTTGCACACTACCAACCCGCGGCTTTTCCCGGAGCAGATCGCCTGGATCATCAATCATGCCGAAGACAAGGTGCTGTTCTTCGACACGACGTTCATGCCGATCGTCGAGAAGGTCGCGCCGCTCCTGAAGACGGTGAAGACCTACGTCGTCCTCACTGATCGCGCGCATGTCCCGCAATCGTCGGTGCCGCTGATCGCCTACGAGGACTTCATCGCCGGTCACGCGACCGAAGCGCAGTGGGGAGCGTTCGACGAGAACACAGCCTGCGGCCTTTGCTATACCTCCGGCACCACCGGCGATCCGAAGGGCGTGCTCTACTCGCACCGCTCCAACGTGCTGCACGCCATGGCGGCCAACCAGACCGACGTGTTCGGCTGCGGCGCCAACGACGTGGTGTTGCCGATCGTGCCGATGTTCCACGCCAATGCATGGGCCATCGCGTTCGTTGCGCCGATGTGCGGCGCCAAGCTGGTGATGCCGGGCGCGAAGCTCGACGGGCCGAGCGTGTACGAATTGCTCGAAGGCGAGAAGGTCACCTTCACGGCGGCGGTGCCAACGGTGTGGCAGGGGCTGCTCGGCTTCCTGCGCGAGAACAAGCTGAAGCCGACCACATTGAAGCGCGTCGCCATCGGCGGCTCGGCCATTCCCGAGACCGTGCTGCGCGCGTTCGAGGAAGATTACGGCGTGGAGGTCATCCACGCTTGGGGCATGACCGAGATGAGCCCGATCGGCACCACCGGCAAACTGCTCCCGGATCACTACAGCCAAGACCATGAGAGCGTGATCAAGACGAAGATGAAGCAGGGGCGCGTGCCGTTCACGGTCGAGATGAAGATCGTCGACGACGAGGGCGTCCCGAAGCCGCATGACGGCAAAGCGTTCGGTCGCCTGCTCGTGCGTGGGCCGTCTGTTTCACGCGCTTATTTCAAGAATGCTGGCGCGCGGAACGACAAGGGCGAGTGCCTGGAGACGTGCGGCTTCTTCGATACCGGCGACGTTGCCACCATTGATCCGCTCGGCATCATGCAGATCACCGATCGCGCCAAAGACGTCATTAAGTCCGGCGGTGAGTGGATCAGCTCGATCGACATCGAGAACATTGCCATGGGCGCTGACGGTGTCGCCAACGCCGCCGTCATCGGCGTCGCGCACCCGAAATGGGATGAGCGGCCGTTGCTGATCGTTCAGCCAAGGCCGGGTTCGAAGCCGACCAAAGAAGCCGTGCTCAAATTCCTGGATGGCAAAATCGCCAAGTGGTGGACGCCGGACGACGTCCAGTTCGTCGAAGCCATCCCGCTCGGCGCCACCGGCAAGATCAACAAGCTGGCGCTGCGGGAACAGTTCAAAGACTACAAGCTGCCGAGCACGCA
>CADEDT010000047.1 GCA_902826145.1 uncultured Caulobacteraceae bacterium | reverse complement strand
CTTCGGGCACGAGCTTCATCTGGTCGGTGACTTCCTTCTGGAAGTAGCGATCCGCCGAACCGCGCGCCATCGCGCCGAGCGAACCCATGCCGCGATAGCTCTTATAGGAGCGGCCCTGATAGAGGATCACTTCGCCGGGCGCTTCTTCGGAGCCCGCGAGCAACGAGCCGATCATCGCAACTTCCGCGCCGCCGGCGAGCGCTTTGGCAAGATCACCGGAGAACTTGATGCCGCCATCGGCGATCACAGGTACGTCGGCTTTGCGCGCGGCCTTCGCCGCATCCATCACCGCCGTGAGTTGCGGCACGCCCACGCCCGCCACGATCCGTGTGGTGCAGATCGAACCTGGGCCAATACCCACCTTCACACCGTCGGCGCCCGCATCGATGAGCGCTTTGGCGCCATCGGCTGTGGCCACGTTGCCGGCGAGGATTTGGGTTTTGTTTGATGCGCGCTTGATACGGTCGACCGCAGTGAGCACGGCGCTGGAGTGGCCGTGCGCAGTGTCGATCACCACCACATCGACGCCAGCTTCGATGAGCGCCAGCGAACGCTCGTAACCCGCATCACCAATCGTGGAGGCGGCGCCGACCAGCAGACGCCCGCGTTCATCCTTGGCGCGGTTCGGGAAGGCCTGCGCCTTTTCGAAATCCTTCACGGTGATAAGGCCGGTGACCTTGTTTCCACCATCGACGACGATGACGCGCTCGATGCGGTGCTTGTGCAGCAGCTTCTTCGCGTCGCTCTCATTCACACCGTCGCGCACGGTGATGAGATTGTCCTTCGTCATCACGTCGGCGACGCGTTCGTTCATGTCGGCGAAGCGCATGTCGCGATTGGTGAGGATACCGACGAGCTTGCCGCTCTCGCGATCGACCACCGGAAAACCCGAAATCTTGCGCGCTTCCTTGATCAGGACGATTTCGCCGACGGTCATATCCGGATGGATGGTGATCGGATCGATCACCATCCCGCTCTCGAACTTTTTGACCATCTTCACTTGGTCAGCCTGCTCGGCGGGGGTCATGTTGCGGTGAATGACGCCGAGGCCGCCCGCCTGCGCCATGG
Source organism: uncultured Caulobacteraceae bacterium (assembly GCA_902826145.1). Lineage (GTDB taxonomy): Bacteria > Pseudomonadota > Alphaproteobacteria > Caulobacterales > Aquidulcibacteraceae > Vitreimonas. The sequence continues at coordinate 21,521 of CADEDT010000047.1, read as the reverse complement.
CGATGGCGAGGCGCGCTTCCGTCACGGTGTCCATGGCGGCGGAAATGAGCGGGATGTTGAGGGTGATGCCGCGGGTGAGCCGCGTTGCGGTGTTCACGTCAGCCGGCAGCACTTCCGACGGGCCCGGTTCAAGGAGCACGTCGTCAAAGGTCAAAGCTTCACGGATTTCCATGGACGGCTGGTAGAGATTCGAGCCCGACTTGTCCAGAGTGCGCCGCTTATAGGAGCCATCCCATGCCGCAGGTCGCCCTCGAAACAGTCACGCCGCAGCTTATCGCGGCTGTCACGGACCGCGTTGAGATCAAGGACATTACAAAGGCATGGGAGCCAGCGCTCTACCAGGTGAAGGCGTTCTTGGCCGAACGCCGGGACCTCGTGGCAAGTGGCCGGCATGTCTTTCTCTATCACCACCCGACGCAGCGGGATCAGCCGATGGAGATCGATTTCGGCATCGAAGTGGCGAAGGCGTTCGATCCTGCTGGCGCGGTGAAGTGCGTGTCCACGCCGGAGGGGCGTGTGGCCGTGGCGACGCATGTCGGTACGCTGAGCTCGCTGCCGCAGACTCATGTGGCGATCCATCATTGGTGCAACGATTACGGGCACCCGATCGGTGGCTTCTCGTGGGAGACCTACACCTGGGGAGATGGTCCCGACCCGATTGAGACGGTCGTGCGCTATCTGCTGCGCTAACTCTTCCGCCCCATCGCGACGACGTAAACCTCTGAACTCTCCGCACGGCTCGCGGGCGGCTTGGCGTGCTTCACGGTGGCGAAGCCTTGCTTGAGGCGGGTCAGCAAGGTGGTGTCGAGCCCACCTTGGAAAGCCTTGGTGATGAACGCACCGCCGGGCGCGAGATGTTCGAGCGCGAAATCTGCGGCGGCGTCCGCGAGAGCGCCGGTGCGAATTTGGTCGGTGCGCGCATGGCCGGTAGTGTTGGCGGCCATGTCGGAAAGCACGATATCCGGCGGCCCACCGAGCGCGTTCATGAGGATGCCGGGCGTAGCGTCGTCGAGTAGGTCGAGCTGGAAGAACGTGGCGCCGGTCAGCGGATCGATGGGCAACAAGTCCACGCCGACTACCTTGCTGGCCCCGCGTTGCACCGCGACTTGCGCCCAGCCGCCGGGCGCAGCGCCAAGATCGATGACCCGCATGCCGCGCTTCAGCACACGAAACTGATCGTCGAGTTCGAGCAACTTATAGGCCGCGCGGGCGCGATAGCCATCGGCGCGGGCGCGCGCGACGTACGGATCATTGAGGTGGCGCTTCACCCAATTGCGCGAGCTTTCGTCGAGCTTTTTATTCTTCACGCGCGTCTGCAGCTGCCGCTCGCCGCCAGCGCCGCTTTTGGGCTTGCCGGTCCAGCGCCGCTTCGGGGGATCTTCGTCGCTCACGTGCGCGCCGCATGTTGCGCCATCAGGCGCATCAGCACGCCTTCTCGCAAGCCACGGTCGGCAACGCGCACGCGGTGCACTGGCCACACGCGCAGGACGGCATCAAGGATGGCGCCGCCGATGACGACAAGATCGGCGCGATCCTTCCCGATGCATGCGTTGGCGGCTCGCTCGTCGCGCGTCTGGGCCAAGAGCTTGGCGATGGTGGCGCGGCAATCGCTGACGTCGAACCACATGCCGTCGACACGAGCGCGGTTGTAGCGCTCAAGGCCGAGGAACACGCCAGCGAGTGATGTCACCGTGCCGGATGTGCCGATCAGATGGCCGCGCCCTTCAGCAAAGACGGGCTGCAGGTGCTGAGCGGCGCCGACTTGGGCGATCGTTTCAGCAAGGCGCGAGACCAGTCCCTCGTACCATTCCTGCTTGTCGCCGCTCTCAGGCTCGGCGTCATCCTCTGCGAGCGTCACGACACCGATGGGGCACGTTCCCCACGACAGGATCGGCGGGTTGAGGCCGCCGGAAAGCACCGCGCTGGGCGACACCCAGGAAATCTCGGTAGAGCCGCCACCGATGTCGACGATCATTGCGTGTTCGGCGTTCGTTTCGAGCAAGCTCCCGCAACCGAGCACCGAAAGCCGTGCTTCGTCTTCGGCGCTGATCACATCGAACTTTAGGCCGAGATCTTTTTCGACGCGATTGAGGAAGGTCTGTCCGTTCGTCGCGGCGCGGCACGCTTGGGTTGCTACGCATCCGACGGCGATGGGCTCGCGCGCTTCAATGCGTTGTGCGCAAGCAGCGAGCGCTTGATACGCGCGCGACATCGCGCCTTCGCTCAAGCGCCCAGTGTGCGCCAAGCCCTCGCCCAGACGCACGATGCGCGAGAATCCGTCGACAACTTTCAAGCTGCCATCGGCGTTCCGCGCCGCCATCAACAAACGGCAATTGTTGGTGCCCAGGTCCAGCGCCGCGAAAATTGGCGGTCGCTGCCGCGGGCCAGAGCGCACGTCGCCTCGCGACGTTTGCGCCCGCCCATCATTGTTCATTTTCTATTCATCCAGCAGAGCCTCGCCGCTCTGCAAATTTGGTTGTTCGCTAACGATGCTAGCGGCTTTGCGCCGTCCGCACACCCTCGATTCGCCTGCTTTCCGCCCCGTTCGCGCGAAAACGCGCTCCGTAAGACACATATTCGTGTCCACACGCGCAGGCGTTGGGACCAATCCTTGTGAGCGGCGTTATCGCTTCATACCTTACGGGGGCGAGAGGAACGGAAGGAGATAGAGGAGGAGAAGATGCAGGAAGCGAAATTCTCCATCGGCCAAGTTGTGAAGCACAAGCTGTTTCCATTTCGCGGCGTCATTTTCGACGTCGACCCGGAGTTCTCGAACACCGAGGAATGGATGCAAGCGATCCCCGAGCCTGTGCGCCCGGACCGCAACCAACCCTTCTATCACCTCTTCGCAGAGAATTCTGACAGCCATTACGTCGCCTATGTCTCGGAGCAAAACCTGATCCCTGACGACAGCGGCGAACCCGTCGAACACCCCTCCATCGATCTGCTCTTCGATGAGACGGACGACGGTGAGTACAAGCTTCACCCGGAAGTCGTGAATTAACGGCACTGGTGGAATGCAACGAAACAGTCGGCGGTCGCAGCGATGCGGCCGCCGATTTGCTTTGTGCTCACACCGCCCAGCGGCCGACGTCGTCTTCCTGCGCGATCAGCGCCAAGCCGTAGGCGATGGAGACCAATTGGTCGCCCGTTTCGATCTTCTCGTCGTCAAATCGCGTCTCGAACTGCGCCCTTACGGCCGGCACAAATGACGATCCGCCGGTGAGAAAGACGCGATCAATGTCGGTCTCGTGCAGTCCCGCCTCGGCCAGAGCGCGATCGACGCTGGCGCCGATGTCATCGAGTTCGGGTGCGATCCATTTCTCGAACTCTGCGCGCTTGATCGTGCGCTCGATATCGACACCGGCGGCGTGGAACGAGAGCTTGCCCTCATCAGCATGCGAAAGCTCAAGCTTTGCCGCCGTCACGGCGCGGTTCATCGCGTAGCCGGCGTCCGCGTCGAGGAAGGCCAAGAACGCGCGGATGCGGTCGGGATCGAGGCTTGAGCGCACCAGTTGCTGCAGGTCGCGATAGTCCTTCGAGTGCCGCATGATCGACAGCTCGTTCCATTTGCTGAACTTGGTGAAGTAACCGTTCGGCACCGGCAGGATTTTGTCCCAGCTCTTGTATTCCGAACCCTTGCCGAACGCGCGGGCCACGACATTGTCGATGATGCGATAGTCGAAGGCGTCGCCCGCAACGCCGACGCCGGTGTGCGCGAGCGGCTGATAGCCAAGCCCGTCCGCCCCGCGCGAAAACCGCACGATGGAAAAGTCGCTGGTGCCGCCGCCGAAATCCGCCACCAGGATGGTCGCATCTGCATTGAGGCGCTGCGCAAAGAAGTAGGCTGCCGCGACGGGCTCGTAGACGTGGTGGATTTCCTCAAAACCAATAGCACGCAGCGCGGCTTCGTAACGCGTACGCGCCAGCGCCTGGTCGGGTGTCGCGCCAGCGAATTTGACGGGACGGCCCACCACGACTCGCTTGGGAAAGTCGACACCAGCGTGCGTCCGCACTTGGCGAAGGAAGCTCGACATGAGTTCCTCGAATTTCATGCGACGGTTGTAGATCAACGTGTCGGAGAAGAGCGGGCTGGCGGCGAAGGTCTTGAACGACTGAATGAACCGGCATTCGCCAGCTGACTCCAGAAACTGATCGATCGCCCATGGCCCCGCTTCGACATGCACACGCCGACTGTCGCTCTCATAAGTCTCCCAGAAGCAGAGCACGGAGCGAAACGCGTCGAACGCGTCGCCCTCATGCGAGAAGTGCAGCGCCTCTGCCTGACCAGCGGTGTTGATCATCGTCGCCACGGTATTGGTGGTGCCGAAATCGAGGCCAATCGATGACGTCATGACGCACTCCCGACGGCAAAAACGCCCCAGCCCGGAGGCTGGGACGTGCGTGAAAGGGCGCGCTTGGTGACGCCCAAAGCGTCCGGAGTCAAGGCAATGTCAGAGATGCCGCTTCGATCCGGCGGGTGTTAGCGACCCTGGAACGGGTAGAAGTCGGCGCCAAGTGGCAGGATGCGGGTCAGTTCGTCGAGCGCGGATTGCGTTTCGCGAACAAGCGCGGGATCGGCGAGATCGTCCGGCGCCAGTTCTTCGCGGTAGTGCCTCGTGATCCAGCCTTCGAGCTTGGCCGCTAGCGTATCATCCAGGAAGAAACCCGGCGCCGCCGCTGCGCGCTCTGCGGGAGTCATGACGATGCGCAGGCGCAAGCAAGCGGGACCACCGCCATTGCGCATGCTTTCGCGGACTTCGACGTACTCGACCTGCCCGATGGCGGCGTTGGGCTGAACGATCATCTCGGTGACGTAAGACGCCGTCTTGTTGTTCTCGCGAACTTCCGTTGGCGCGATCAGGGTGAGCGAGGACGCCCCGGGGAGCCGCAGTAGCTGCGAATTGAAGAGGTATGAGGTGACGGCGTCTTCGAGGCCGACGCGATCACGGGGAACCTCGACGAAGATCGGCGCAAGCCCATCCGCTTTGCCCTGTACCTCCGCGTAGAGCGCAGCTTTGTCAGCGAACGCGTCTTCGTGATGGAAAAGCACCTGCTCGTGCGCCACCGCGACAACGTCATTGTGGAAGGCGCCGGCGTCTATGGCTTGCGGCGCTTGGCGCGCGAACACGGTGCGAGCCGGGTCTAGCGCGTGACTTCGCGCAATGGCGTGACACGCTTCCAGCGTTTGGCGTGCGGGGAATCCTGCTTTCGTTTCGCTCGCTTTGCGGCCGTAGACGAAGATCTCAACGCCGCGCGCGCCCGGCTCTGCGGCCATGCGCATATGGTTCGCGGCGCCTTCATCGGAGAGCGCGTCGTGCGGAAGCAGTGCGGAGTGCACGGCAAAGCGCGCTTCGTCCGGCAATAGGCGCTGGAGCGTTCGTTCGGTCTGCTCACCTTCAAGGATGCGATGAAGCATCGTTTGCAGGTTAGCGACGGTGGCGTGCAGACGGCCATCGGCGCAGTCAGCGCTCGGCGAGATAGTCGCGGCGTTGGCTGCCCACATGGCAGACGCCGCGAGTGCGGCGCGCGCGATTGTCGGCTCACTTTTCCAGGCGCGCTCCCAAACTTCGCCGTCAGAGCCGCTGAACCCGAGCGAACGCAGCCAGCTGATGTTTGGACGTTCGTGCGGCGGCAGCACGCCTTGGCTTAGCCCGAGCGCGCGCAAGCGCTGCATCTTGGCCAAGCCCTGCAGCGCAGCTTCGCGCGGACGCGCCACCATGTTGGCGTTGCGGGCGGAGGCGAGGTTGCCCTCGGAGAGGCCGGCGTAATTGTGCGTCGGGCCGACGAGACCGTCGAAGTTGATCTCTTCTGCGTCGCTCACGTTGGCAGGCCGGGCGCAGAGATTGCCGATGCCTTTTCCGAAAGCTGTGTCGCCACTGGATAAGCGACGTAGTCGGCCGCGTAGTACGCGCTCGGACGGAGCGAACCGGACAAGCCGGGGCCACCAAACGGCATCGCGCCGGACGCGCCGGTCGTTGGGCGATTCCAGTTGAGGACACCGGCGCGCATTTCGTTCTTCACGCGTACCCAAAGCGCGGCGTCGTCGCTGATGAGGCCGCCGGCGAGGCCGAACCTGGTCGCATTGGCGAGATCGAGCGCGTGCTCGAAATCCGGCGCGCGATAGACTTGCAGCACGGGGCCGAAGAGCTCTTCGTCCGGCGGCGTGAGCCCGGTGACGTCGATGATCGCCGGGTGCACGAAAGCGCCGTCGCGTTTCACCGGCACGATCGGCTTGGCGCCCATGGCGACGAGCCCTTGCTCAAACTTCACCGCACGATCGGCAGAATGCGCATTCACGAGTGGGCCGAGGAATGCCTCCGGTGTTTGCGTGGCGGGGCCGACATTGATCTGCGGCGCGAGTTCAGCGAGCGCCGCGATGATAGCATCGCCCTCCGCGCCCTCCGGGACAATCAATCGCCGTGCGCAGGAGCAGCGCTGGCCGCTGGTAGCGAAGGCCGAATGCACGATGAGATTTGCGGCAGCCTTCGCATCGACGGGCGGCCAAACGATCAGCGGATTGTTGCCGCCGAGTTCGAGCGCGAGGATTACGTCTGGCCGGCCCGCGAACTTCTTATGGATGAGCGCGCCGGTTTGCGCGGAGCCGGTGAACAGCACGCCGTTGAGACCATGCGAGTCCAGCAGCGCCGCCCCCGTTTCGCGCGCGCCTTGCAGGAGATTGAGAACGCCCGCAGGCAAACCCGCAGCCTCCCACGCTTCCATCATCAGCGCGCCTACGCCTGGCGTAAGTTCGCTAGGCTTGAACAGCACGCAATTGCCGGCGAGCAGCGCCGGCACGATGTGTCCGTTTGGGAGATGGCCAGGAAAGTTGAACGGGCCAAACACGCCGAGCACGCCGTGCGCGTGGTGCGAAAGCGTCATGGCGCCGAAGGCGGCCTTCTCTTCGCGCTGGCCCGCGCGTTCAGACTGCGCACGGACCGAGATTTCGATCTTGCCGATCATCGCCTGGACTTCGCCCTTGGCGTCCCAGGTGACCTTGCCCATTTCGCGGCTGATCGTGCGCGCGAGCTCTTCGCCACGCTTCTCGATTTCCTTCGAATAGGCGCGTACGATAGCGACGCGCTCGTCTACGGGACGACGCGACCACGAGGGGAAAGCCAAGCGCGCCGCAGCCATCGCCTCGGCGACATCATCTTCGTTGGCTGCGTGCCCCTCCCAGACTTTGTCGCCAGTCGCGGGATCGTAGGAGGCGAAGGCTTCGCCGTGGCCTTTGTGCCAGGCGCCGCCAATGTAGAGTTCAGTGCGCATTGTCCAACCAGACCAGAACTTGGGCGCCGGCGCTTAGCTTCAAAGCGGCGAGCACGGCGGGATCGACCTTGGCCACGCCGTCAGCAACGGACGCGTGCGCCGAAACACAACGATAATTTTGGATGCTCGGGACCGCAATCAAGGCCCGCTTAGCGCCAGCGAGCTGTTCGGCAGCCTCGATCTTGAGCCGGCGCGCTTCGCGAAGCGTACGCACGTTGTCGCGCTGGACGCTCATCAGCGGTCCGCCATCGAAGATGTCGACGACGTTGGAGAAGCTGAACCCTTCCCACTCCAACAAACGTTGAGCGCCTTCGCCGTCGACGTGGCACTTGCCGATCACATCTCGCGCTTCCTGCGGCAGCAGATCGACGTAGATCGGATGCTGCGGCATGAGGTCGAGGATGAATTGATTGTCCGTAATGGCGCTGAGCTTGTCGGCCTCGGCGAAGTCCATCTTGAAGAAGTGACGGCCAACGGCCTCCCAGAAGGGCGAAACGCCGTCAGGGTCGACGACACCGCGCAACTCCGAGACCACTTGCTGCCGGAAACGTTGCGGCTGCGTTGCCATCAGCATGTAGCGGTTCTGCGCCAAGGCGCGGCCGACGCCGCCGTGGCGATGCTCTGGGCGTAGAAACAGCGAACCGACTTCGCTACAGCCGGTGAAATCGTTGACGCCGATCAGCACGCGCATGTCGAAGCGACGGCTCACAGCCGCCGAAGACTGCGCTTCGGTGAACATGCGGAAATTGAAGAAAGGCGGCGTTTCGCCGATCGTCGCCTTCACGCCGCAGCATCCTGCCAGAGCGCCAGTCTCGATGTGTTCGAGCGCGATGAAGTAGCGCTCGGCGCCGGCGACGGCGGTTGTGGAAGCGAAGCTGCGCGCCGAGAGCTCTAGCTTCGTCGCCATCGCTTTGTCGTCGAGCATTAGGCTGGTGAAGCCCGCGCCCGCGATCTCGCGCAACTGCTTGAAACCTTCGAGGTCGGCGGGACCCGCGGCGCGCATGACATAGATCGGTGCGCTCACGAACGCAGATCCCGTGGATCGAACACGCCGCGCTCGAGCCCGGCGAGCAGAAGGAATGAAAGCTTAGCGCGTTCGGCAAAGCTCGGGATCAGCGCGAACTCTTGATCGCTGTGCAGGCCGCCGCCGCATGGGCCGAGCGTGTCGATGTTCGGGCAGCCAGCAGCAGCGAGATTATTGCCTTCGCAAACGCCGCCTGAGGCCTGAAATTTCAGATCGAAGCCGAGCGCCGCGCCAGCCTGACGTGTCCACGCCACCATTGTGCGCTGCTGATCGTTGAGAGGCTTCGGCGGGCGGGTGAAGCCGCCGTGCAGATGCGCTTCGATGCCGTCGCGTTCGCCCGCTTCGCGCGCGATGCGATGAACTTCGGCCTCAGCCCACCCGGCAGCTTCCGCGTCGGGCACGCGCACGTTGAAGCGCAACACGGCTCGCTCGGGCACAACGTTCACTGCGCTGCCGCCATCGATCGCGCCGACATTGAACGTCACGCCGTCGCGTTTGCCGTTGAGTTGGTTGAGCGCTAGCGCGGCCTCCGCCGCTGCGAGCACGGCGCTGCGGCCGTCGCCGAACGCCCGGCCAACGTGGGCGGCACGGCCTTTCACGGCGAGATGGAAGTTGGCGGAGCCCTTGCGCGCGTCGACAAGCGCGCCGTCGGCAAGCGCGGGCTCGTAAGTCATGCCGAGGTGTGCGCGGGCGCCGAGTTCAGCCAACAGCGGCGCGCTGCCCATAGAGCCGATCTCTTCGTCGGGACTGAGTAAAACTTCGTATCCGACGCGCTTGGCGCCAGGCAGTGTTTCGAACGCTCTCAGCGCCGCGAGCATGACGGCGATGCCGCCCTTCATGTCGGCGACGCCGGGGCCGCGCAACACATCGCCCTCGCGCCATGGCGCCTGGAAAGCGTGCGAGGCGGGAAACACCGTGTCGTAGTGTCCCGTGAGGGCAACTTGGATCGGCGCGTCGGGGCGCACGCGGACGCGAATGGACGCGCCATGCTGAACGTCCATCACTTCGCCGTCCGGCCGCACACGTTGTGAGGGCGCCAGGTCCACCACTTCCGGCGGCGCGGGCAGCTCGGAAACGGTGTCGAGCAACGTCACGCGCATCGCCGCGAGGCCGGGCAACTCGAACGAGCCGGAATTGATTGCGGACCAGGTTTCCGCCTGCGTCGCGAGCGCTTGGCCCTCGCCATCGAGGCGCTCAAGCAAGGGCTCAACATCGGCGCCCCAGGCGGAGCGCGACGCGGCTGCGAGACTGTCGGCGGACATGGCCTGGAGGTAGCCAGGGCGGCGTGACGTGTCCACCCTGGACAGCAAACGGGCCCGGCTTTTGGCCAGGCCCGCGCTTAGTTCTGCCGCGAGGCGAGCGATTAGCGGAAGCTGATCGTCACTGCGGTGCGGCGGTTGAGCGGCTCACGCACGCCGTCTCGCGTCGCACGGGCGAGATCGGTTTCGCCGCGCGCTTGTGTCTGGATCGAGCCCGCGCCGATGCCGCGGGCGACAAGTGCGTCGCGCACGACGCCAGCGCGCCGCTCGGAGAGGCCCTGATTGTAAGTTGGCGAACCCGACGTATCGGTGTGGCCGACGACGATGACGCCACCGACGTTGCACTGACGCGCACGGTTGACCGCCGCATCGATCGTCTCAATTGCCGACTGGTTGAGGTTCGAGCGATCCCATTCGAAGTACACGACGAATTCCGACGTCGGGCACGTCGCCATTGGTGGCGGCGGGGGTGGCGGAGGCGGAACGTAGGCCGGCGGCGGAGGTGGAGGCGGAGCAGCAGCTGCGCCGCCGAACTGGAAGCGCAGACCAACCGTCACGGCTTGATGCATGTATGTGCCGTCGCCCGATGACCCGCCTTCTTCCCACTCGGCGCCTTCAGTCTGCAGATAGCGGTAGCCGACATCGAGATCGAGGCGATCAGTTAGGCCGATGGCGACGCCGACGAGCGCTTGATAAGCAAAAGCCGGATCGACTTCGACTTCAGGCGCAGGGTCGTTGAATTCGGGATCGATGACTCCAATGCCGAGACCGATATAGGGTTCGAAGCGGCCGCCGCGATTGAAGTCGTAGTACACATTCGCCATCGCCGACCAAGCGTCGATATCGAACGTGCCATCGTCTGACTCGTTGGTGCGATAAGCGAGTTCGCCTTCGGCGCGGAAGCCGTGCGGGAACGCGTAGCCTACGCCGCCGCCAGCCATCCAATTGTCTTCGAGATCGTAGTCGGTGCCGTTCTCGAAATCGAAATTACCGTCGACGCTGTAGCCGCCATCGACGCGGCCGTACCAGCCTTCAGTGGCGTTCGCGACAGTCGCAACGGCGCTTGCGCCGGTGAGCAGAGCCGCAAGCGCGAGCGTGCGCTTCAGGTTCGAGATCATTGCTATTCCCCTGTGTTTGCGTACCGCGATCGGATCTTCCGTCTTCTCGCCGGGGCGCTGTTAGCGTCTGCTGAGAACCCACCACGCGCGCGATCGCACTCTGCCCTTGGCAGGCGGAGCAATAAGCGCCTTCAAGTTGAGCGGCCTCCCATCATCCGGCGCGTCAACGCGCAGTAATTGGCCGTGTTCCGTCACTGCGGCGCTCAACGATGGGAAAAGGTAGTTAAGCGCCCAAAAAGCAAACGGGCCCGGCTTTTGGCCGGGCCCGCGCTTAGTTCAGCTCTTACGAGCGGCGATTAGCGGAAGCTGATCGTCACCGCCGTCCGGCGGTTCAGAGGCTCACGCACGCCGTCGCGCGTTGCACGCGCGAGATCGCTTTCGCCGCGCGCTTGGCTTTGGATCGAGCCGGCCGCGATGCCGCGCGCCACGAGGGCATCGCGGACCACCGAAGCACGACGCTCCGACAGGCCTTGGTTGTAGGTTGGCGAACCCGACGTGTCGGTGTGACCGACGACGACGACGCCGCCGACGTTGCACTGACGCGCACGGTTGACCGCTGCATCGATGGTTTCCAGCGCCGCTTGGTTGAGGTTCGAGCGATCCCACTCGAAGTACACAACGAACTCCGACGTCGGGCAGGTAGCGACCGGCGGCGGGGGTGGCGGCGGGGGTGGCGGTGGCGGCGGGGCCGGCGGCGGCGGCGGCGGAGCCGGAGCCGCGAACTGGTAACGCAGACCAACCGTCAGAGCTTGATGCTCGTAACGCTGGTCAAACGTCGCGCCCGGAGGCGTACGCTCAAGCTCTGCGCCATCCGCTACGAAATAACGGTAGCCAACGTCGAGGTCCCACTGTTCGCCGATGCCGACAGCGAAACCAACGATCCCTTGATAGGCAAGAACCGTGTCTTCGTCGTCAATTTCAACACCCGGCACGATCGTGTCGACTTGCGTGTTCAAGCGCGCCGCACCAACGCCGATGCCGATGTACGGCTCGATGCCGCCGCCCTTGTTGAAGTCCCAGAACAAGTTGGCCATTGCGGACCAAGCGTGCGTGTCGCCGCCGATGATGCCGAACGACCCCGGACCGGTAGCGTCGCGAAGTTGGTTGAAGCGGTGGCCGAGTTCGCCTTCGACGCGGAAGCCGCTGCCGAACGCGTAACCAAGGCCAAGATGCTGCGTCCAATCGTGATCGTGATCCATCGTGAAGTCGCCGCCCGGGAAGGACGCGTCAAACTCCGACTCACCATCCCACGACCAACCCACGTCAGCGCGGCCGTACCAACCTTCAGTGGCGTTCGCCACGCCGGCCGTGCCGGCCATCAACGCCGCAAGCGCGACTGTTTTTGTGATGCGCGATTTCATTTTCACCCCTCTCAAAGGATCCCCTGCGCTCGCAACGCAGTCGTTCGCGCGGTGCGCGCTTGCGACCCGGTGCGGAGCCCATAACGCAACTTTCCGATGCGCCCTGGCGTCCCCGTCCGTGACCGTTACGCCAAGTTTTGGCGCCGGAAAGCCACGAAGTCTATCAAGCACAAGAGTTCTTGGTAACTTTTTCGAGCGGGCGTTGATTTTGTGCCGCTCCTTCCGGAAGGGGAATAAAACCCGGGCGCTGGCTTCGATTTCCCTTTAAAAGAGTGGGGCCGCGCCCCTCCCGACGCGGCCCCGCCCCCTCATCGCCCCTAAGCGTGCCCTCCAAGGCTCAAGCCCGAGGACATCCCCCGCCGTGAAATCGAGGAGGCGCACACCTTTATGCAGGCCGGACCGCCCGACCAGAGCGGAAGGCGCCTGTGGAAGCCATTTCCCAAGCTTTGTGGCCCTCCCGTCACATTCGGACGCAGGTTGGACCCGGAACTATGCCGGTAAAGTCGAGTTGGCCTCCCGAAGCCCATTCAGGAGACCCCCCATGGCCCGCCCAGAAGAAACCGATCCGTATGCGCCGCCGCCCATGCACCATGACCGCAGCGGCCCCGTCTTGCGCCTCGCAATCCTTGGAGTGCTGATCGGCGGCGCGGTCTGGGGATACACGATGTTCGCCAGCCAACCGCAAACCCCGCTTGTGGCAGAGACCGCGCAAGAACAGCAGATGGCCGACGCCGGCTACACGGTTTCGCCGAGCACCCTACCCGAAGCGACATCCGAATCGCTGCCGCAAGCAGCGCCCGCTCCGGCAGCACCGGCGCCGCAGCCGCGCCGGACCGCGCGAGCGCCGGCAGAGGAGCCAGCGACAGTTGATCCGGTCCCGCCGCCATCGATGAATACGGCCCCGGTTTCGCCGCAGCCGATTCCGCCGGTGGACGTGCCGCCTGTCGGATAAAGGAGAGGTTGGTGAGCCCGGCGGGATTCGAACCCGCGACCCTCTGATTAAAAGTCAGATGCTCTACCGACTGAGCTACGGGCTCGCTTGGGAAGGGCGGCACTTAAGCTGATGCCCGTCCCCGCGCAACCTAGACCATGAAGAAAGCGGCCGTTAGGCCGCTTTCGCCGCGGCAAGAGTGGCGGATACCGCGGCATTCCAGCCGGAACACAAATGGCCGCGCTCGGCGGCGCCCATTCGCGGCAACCAACGAGAGCTTGGCGCAGCGCCTGCCCCATCGAGTGATTTGATCAACCCGGAGCCAAACGCGGCAAGCTTCGCGGCGCCAAGCGCGGTGACTTCTTGGAATTGCGGGCGCGCGACTTCGACATCGCAAATGTCGGCCAAAAATTGCATCGCCCAGTTGTTGGCCGTGAGGCCGCCGTCAATCAGCAACGACTCGATCTTTGGCGCGCCGTCGGCGCGCAGCGCGTCCAGCAGGTCCGCAGTTTGATACGCCACCGCCTCGAGACCGGCGCGGACGATGTGTTCGAGCCGCGAGTCACGCGTGAGGCCGACGATCGTGCCACGCGCCTCCGCGCTCCATTGCGGCGCGCCTAGCCCGGCAAACGCGGGCACGAGGTAAACGCCGCCGTTATCAGCAAGACCTGATGCAATCGCTTCGGACTCGCCAGAGTTCTTGATGAGCTTCAGGCCGTCACGCAGCCACTGCATCGTCGCACCGGCAGAGAAGATCGAACCTTCGAGCGCGTAGGCGAAGTTGCCACCTGCTTCATAACCAACCGTACCGAGCAGACGGTTCTTCGACTTCGGCGGCGCGTCGCCCATGTTCATGACAAGAAATGCGCCGGTGCCGAATGTGCACTTCGCCATGCCCGGCTTGAAGCAGCCGTGGCCGACAAGAGCGGCCTGCTGATCACCCGCCATGCCGTGGATCGGAATTGAGCTGCCGAAGTGTGAAAGGTCCGTATCGCCAAAGTGCGCGTCGCATGCTGCGGCCTGCGGCAGCATAGAGCGCGGCACTTTGAAGAGCGTACACATCTCATCGCTCCAGGCGCGCGCGTTGAAGTCGTATAGCAGCGTGCGGGAAGCGTTGGTGACGTCGGAGACGTGCGAACGGCCGTTAGTCAGACGCCAGACGAGAAATGTCTCGATTGTGCCGAACGCCAATTCGCCCCTCTCGGCGCGCGCGCGCAGGACCGGATCGCGATCAAGAATCCAAGCAATTTTGGTGGCGGAGAAATAAGGGTCGAGCAGAAGGCCCGTCGTCTCCTGCACCTTCTTCTCATGGCCCGCCGCGCGTAGGGCGGCGCACACGTCCGACGTGCGCCGGTCTTGCCAGACGATGGCTTTGTGCACCGGCGCACCGGTCTTTCGGTCCCACACGACGGTGGTTTCGCGCTGGTTGGTGATGCCGATGGCGGCGATGTTGGCGGCGCCACCGACCTTCTCAATCGCCTCGCGGCACACTTTCAGGGTGGCCGACCAGATCTCCTCCGCATCGTGCTCGACCCAGCCTGGCTGCGGATAGTGCTGCTGAAGCTCGATCTGCGCGGCGGCGCGGGGTTGGAAATCCAGATCGAACGCGATGGCTCGTGTGGATGTCGTGCCTTGATCGATGGCGAGGATGTGTCGGCTCATGGCCGGCACAAAAGAGCGGAGAGGCGCCGAGGTCAACCGAAGACCGGAGCGGTCGGAAGACGGCCGCCGGGACACGCGGCGCCCCTCCTGTGCGAAGGCGCCTAGGTGGCGTTTGCCTCCGCAGTCCGAAGCGCAGCGCGGAAAGTGGCGGACGCGCTGCGAACACGCGTCATGGCGGTGTCGAGCTGTTCGGCGGTCACCACGGCGCCACTTGCGGCCATGGCCTCAACGTCAGCGCGGATCGCGGCGAGCTTGGCGGCGAGATCGTCGAGGTTGGTGGCGACTGAACCGCCGATCGTTAGCGCCTTAGCGGCAACGTCGAGGATTTCGGCGGCGCGGGCGCGATATTCGTCGGGCACGAGTGGCAGGAACGCCGACAGCGCAGCCAGCAGGAGCTGCAATTGAAGCATGAGATTGTACATTGCGTTCTCCTTCAGCCGCGGCGCGCGCGGACAAGGCCTTCGAGCTCTGAGATCGGCGCCTGCGCAGCAGCGACAGCCGTATTCAAGTGACGCGCGGCGATAGCCAGCGCCGTTGCAGATCGTTCAATGGTCGTTTGGTTTGCCCCGGATGCGGCTTCGAACTCAGCGCGAGCGCGCAGATAGGCGGTCACGGCAATCTGTAGGGTCTCTACGGCGGGCGTCGCGGCGCGTTCGGCTCGGCCGAGCGCGCGCTTGACTGAGAGCGGCGTCGCAGGGTCGGCGACAATGTCGGTCGCTTCTTCAACCACCGCCGCGTAGGCGTGCAGTACCGCGTACGCACGCTGATCGAGCGTTTGCGCGGCGCTGACGGGATCCTCGAAGCGTGTCTGCCCCAGCTGCATCGATGCGCAGGCAGGTGTGATGGTCAGCGCGCAGGCGAGAGCGAGCGCGCGCAGTGGATAGCGCATGTGATGGTTCCTCAGACGATGGAGCTGCGGGCGCGGGTGCGCCCGACGGCGACGCCGATCAGGCCGAACGTGATGATGAGGTCGATGGCGGCGCCCGCGAGTTCTTGCGCGGCGCCTTCAGGGAGTTCGACGCCGAGGCGGCTGGCAGCCGCGGCAATCGCGATGGCGGCGGCGCTGCGCAATGTCAGCGACTGTATGGCTGATTTTTCAAGTGGCGGTGATGGCGTAGTCATGAAGCTCCTCGTTTTGTGGCGAGAAGCCTAAGGCCGTTCACACTCGGTCGGATTGATTCACGCTGAGGTGCGCAAACGCCTTCGGTAACAAGGCGCGCCGCGGTCAGCGCTGTAGGATTAGCTGGCGCACAATCCCCGTTTCGCCTCGTCGTACTCGCGCTTCAAGCGCGCCACGAGGTCTGCAGTCGGCACGATCTCGTGGACGCCACCGACACCCTGGCCTGCGCCCCAAATCTCTTTCCAGGCTTTCGCCTTCGAGCCCTCGCCGCCACCGAAGTTCATCTTGCTGGGATCGCTTTGTGGCAGATTGTCGGGGTCCATGCCCGCGTTGACGATCGAGCCCTTCAGATAATTGCCGAGCACGCCGGTGAAGAGGTTCGAATAGACGATGTCGCCCGCACTCGAGTCGACGATCATTTGCTTGTAGCCTTGCGGCGCGTTCGCCTCAGTCGTCGCGATGAACGCGGAACCCATGTAGGCGAGGTCTGCGCCCATGGCTTGCGCCGCGAGGATGCCGCGCCCCGTCGCGATCGCGCCGGAAACGAGCAACGGGCCATCGAAGAATTCACGGATCTCGCTGATCAGGGCGAACGGCGACAGTGCGCCCGCGTGACCGCCAGCGCCGGCGCAGACAGCGATCAAGCCATCAGCACCCTTCTCAAGCGCCTTCTTGGCGAACGTGATGTTGATGATGTCGTGGAGAACGACGCCGCCATAGGAGTGGATCGCTTCGTTCACTTCGGGTCGCGCGCCGAGTGAGGTGATGACGATCGGCACTTTGTGCTTCACGCACATCTCGACGTCATGATCCAAGCGCGCGTTCGTCTTGTGCACGATCTGGTTGACCGCGTACGGCGCGGCGGGGGCACCTGGGTTGGCTTCGTCGTAGGCCGCGAGTTCGTCTTTGACGCGGTAAAGCCAATCGTCGAGCAACGCCTCGGGCCGCGCGTTGAGTGCAGGAAACGAACCTACGATCCCGGCTTTGCACTGCGCCGTCACCAATTCGGGGTTGGCGATGATGAACTGGGGCGCACCCACGGCTGGGAGTCGCAACTTGTCGAACAGAGGCGGCAGAGCCATGATTTTCTCCGGTTGCCTAGAGGGGTAGCCTGCGTTCAAAAGCGCGTCGATGCCTGACATGGCGTCAAGCGGAGAGGAAATGTCTGAGACGACCTTGCAGCTGGGCGAAGCCGCCGACGAGGCGGACTGGCGCGCCCTGGTCGAGCAAGGGCTGAAGGGCGCGAGTTGGGAACGGCTCGTCGGCAAGACCGCCGATGGCATTCCGATCGAACCGCTCTATCGCGAGCCGAACATTCACACTGCGACGGATGTTTCCGGCATGCCGGGCGCTGCACCGTTCGTGCGCGGCTCGGGCAAAAGTGGTTGGCTGATCCGGCAGAGCTTCGAGCATCCGAACCCTGAGCGCACCAACAGCGACATCCTCGCAGACCTTCAAGGCGGCGTCGGCGCGATCGAGCTTGCGATTGATCCTGACGGCAAGAATGGTGTGGCGATCAGAAGCGCCGCCGATCTCGACCTGGCGCTGGCCGATGTGATCCTCGAAGCCGCGCCGGTTGCGCTCGATGCTGGGGCGCACGGCGAGACGGCGGCGGTGTTGTTACGGAATAAGCTGAAGGGCGTTGCTGCGCCCGGCACAGCGTTCAACCTCGATCCGATCGGCACACAGCTCCGCACCAGCGCCGATCAGAACGAGGCCGCCCTCGCCGCGTATCTCTTCACCGCGCATACGACGCGTGATCTTCCGAATGCGCGCTACCTGCGCGTTGACGCACGTATCGTGCACGAAGCCGGTGGCAGCGACGCGCAAGAGATTGCGTACGCACTCCATTGCGGAATCACCTATCTGCGGGGCCTGGAAACGCGTGCGCTCGGGATCGAAGACGGCGCTAGAGCAATCGGTTTCGCCGTCGCGGTGGGACCGGATGCACTCATCGATGCCGCCAAGCTCCGTGCGCTCCGTCTCTGCTGGGCGCGCGTGCTGCAAGCTGCGGGCGCGGCGCCGGAACATCGCGCCGCGCACATCCACGCGTTCACGTCGCGGCGTATGATGACGCGCTACGATGCGTGGACGAACATTTTGCGGGTGACCACGGCGGCCGTTGCCGCCGCCATTGGCGGCGCTGACGAAATCACAACCTATCCGCTCACCGACGCGCTTGGCCTGCCAACCCCGTTCGCCCGTCGTGTTGCGCGCAACACGCAGCATGTGCTGCTGGAAGAATGCCGGCTCGGCCATGTCGCTGATCCAGCTGGCGGCGCGTGGTTTGTGGAGAAGCTAACGCGCGACATCGCCGAGCGCGCCTGGTCGCTCATGCAGCAGATGGAAGCGCACGCCGCGCCGCTTGAGTTGCTGCGGGGCTGGGTCTTTGAGGCGTGTGACCGCCGACGCACGGCAATCGCAACACGTCGCGAGGCCATTACCGGCGTTACTGACTTCCCGCTGCTCGGCGCGAAGCCGCCGGAGTTCGAACCAACAGACAACCGATCTCCGACCGGCGCCTTCGCGCCTATCCGCTGGGCCGAGCCTTTCGAGGCACTCCGTGCCAAAGCGGACGCTGCGGGCTCGCCGCGCATCTTCTTCGCCAATCTAGGCGCACTCGCGGAGTTCGGCCCGCGCGCGCAATGGGCGCGCAATCTCTTTGCGTCCAGCGGCGTCCACAGCATCGGTCCTGAAGAAGCGCACGCAACGATGGAGTCGCTCGTCGAGGCGTTCCGCATGGCGAAGGCCCGCGTCGCCGTCGTCACCGGCACGGACGCACGCTACGCCGAGCACGCAGAGAACGCCGCACAGCGTTTGAAGGCGGCGGGCGCGGATTGGGTGGTTCTAGCGGGCAAGCCGGGCGAGCGTGAAGCAGCGCTACGCGCAGCGGGCGTCGATCAATTCGTCTTCGCCGGCCAGAACGCGCTGAGCGAACTCGAGACTTTGCACGCCGCTCTGGGGATCGCGCAGTGACGCGGTTTTACGTCGCCCTCGCCGTCGGCGGTGCGCTCATCGCCTCGGGCATATTCGCCGCCGCGGGCGGTTGGTGGACGCCGTGGGCGAGCCGCTACATTCAGGGCGTCGACGTTTCGCACCATCAAGGCGCCATCGATTGGCGCACACTTGCCGCCGACAATGTCGCCTTCGCTTACATCAAGGCCACCGAAGGCGCCGATCACATCGACACGCGCTTCGCCTTCAACTGGCGCGAAGCCGAAGCGGCGGGCCTCTATCGCGGCGCCTATCACTTCTTCACGCTCTGCCAGCCTGGCGCACGGCAAGCGTCGAACTTCATCGCGGTGGTGCCGCGTGTCGAAGGCGCGCTGCCGCCGGCGGTCGATCTCGAACACATGGGCCCGTGCCGCGAAGGGCCGACCATGCCCGACGTGATCGCCGAAGCGCGCACGTTCATGGATCGCGTCGAACAATATTACGGCGTGCGCCCCATCATCTACACGACGCGTGAATTCCACGACGCGCATCTGGCCGAACTTCGCGGCGAGCGCTTCTGGATCCGCTCCATCGCGGCGCCACCAAGCTTCCGCCAAAGCGACTGGCTCATCTGGCAACACCACAATCGTGGACATCGGCGCGGTGTTGAGGGACCGGTCGATCTCAACGCGTTTCGTGGCGACGCGGCGGCGCTCGCTCGGTTCGCGAGAGCAGGAGCGCAAACGGTGACTTGGACTCTCTCGAGCTGGCAACAAGTTCCGTCGATGCGCCGCATCGCTGACGAAGCAGCATTCCAGCGCGGTGAAGCTGTTTTCTATCAGCAGGGCCGACAAGCTGAGGTCATGAACATCCAATTGCCAGCGCCAGCGATTTTGACCACGGACGATGGGCAGACCATCGCAATCATTGTGGTGCAAGCCGAACGATCCGCAGATGACGACGGACCATTGGAGCTCCTCGGCGGGATATCGCCGAACGGCGATTACCACGTGTTCACCTCCGCCGACGCTCGGTTGGTCGAGCCGAGCGACCCACAATGGCGGGCACTGGTGGCCGGGCGATCAACATGACGCTGCCTGATTTCTCCAAACTCGCACTCGATGCCGACATCGCGAAGGCGCCACGGCCGCGCAGCGAAGACTGGCTGACGCCAGAAGGCATCGCGGTGAAGAGCGCTTACACCGCGGCCGATCGTGCGGGACTGGATTTCGTCGACGGCTTCCCAGGCATGGCGCCGTTCGGGCGTGGGCCGTATCCGACTATGTATGTGCAGCAGCCGTGGACCATCCGGCAGTATGCAGGCTTCTCGACGGCGGAAGACTCCAACGCTTTCTACCGGCGCAATCTCGCGCATGGGCAGAAGGGCCTCTCGATCGCCTTCGATCTCGCCACGCACCGTGGCTACGACTCGGATCACCCGCGCGTTGTCGGCGATGTCGGAATGGCGGGCGTGGCGATCGATTCCATCCTCGACATGCGCACGCTCTTCAACGGCATCCCGCTCGATCAGATGAGCGTGTCGATGACCATGAACGGCGCGGTGCTGCCGATCATGGCGCTCTATATCGTCGCCGGCGAAGAGCAGAACGTGCCGCACGCCAAGCTCAGCGGCACGATCCAGAACGACATCCTCAAAGAATTCATGGTGCGGAACACGTTCATCTATCCGCCCAAGCCGTCGATGCGCATCGTCGGCGATATCTTTGCCTACACCGCGACCGAGATGCCGAAGTTCAATTCGATCTCGATCAGCGGCTATCACATGCAGGAAGCCGGCGCGACGGCAGACCTGGAGCTTGGCTACACGCTGGCTGATGGCGTCGAGTACATTCGCGCCGGCATCGCGGGCGGCCTGGACATCGACAAGTTCGCCCCGCGACTCTCGTTCTTCTGGGCAATCGGCATGAACCCGTTCATGGAGATCGCGAAGCTGCGCGCAGCGCGGCTGCTGTGGTCGAAGCTGACGGCGGAGTTCAACCCGAAGGACGACAAATCCCGCGCGCTACGCACGCACTGCCAGACGTCGGGCTGGTCGCTGACGGCGCAGGATGTTTACAACAACGCCGTGCGCACCTGCGTCGAAGCGATGGCAGCGGCTTATGGCGGCACACAATCGCTCCACACCAACTCGCTTGACGAAGCGCTCGCGCTCCCGACCGACTTCTCCGCCCGCATCGCCCGCAACACGCAAATTTTGCTGCAGAGCGAAGGTGGCGTCACGCGCCCCGCCGATCCGTGGGGCGGCTCCTACTATGTGGAGCGCCTCACCGCAGACCTCGCGGCGAAGGCATGGGCGCATATTGAGGAAGTCGAGAAACTCGGCGGCATGTCGGAGGCGATCGACCAAGGCTTGCCGAAGGCGCGCATCGAAGAGGCCGCAGCGCGGACCCAGGCGCGCATCGATACCGGGCATCAGGCCATCGTCGGCGTGAACAAGTTCAAGCTGGCGCAGGAAGAGGATGTGCCGGTGCTGAAGGTCGACAACGCCAAGGTGCGCGCGATGCAGCTTGAGAAGCTGTCGCGATTGAAGACTGATCGCAAGCAAGTCGAAGTGGATGCAGCGCTTGAAGCGCTGGAGAGTGGCGCACGCGGCAAGGGCAATCTGCTCGACCTCGCCGTGAAAGCCGCGCGCGCGAAGGCGACCGTCGGCGAAATGTCGGCCGCGCTCGAACGCGCCTTCAACCGCCATCAGCCGCCGATCCGCCTCGTCACCGGCGTGTTCGCACGCGAAGCTGGCGCGGATGCCGCTGTTGAGCGTGCGCGCCAAAGCGTCGCCGCGTTCGAGGACGCCGAAGGCAAACGCCCGCGCATCCTCGTCGCCA
>CADEDT010000046.1:16522-22683 GCA_902826145.1 uncultured Caulobacteraceae bacterium | reverse complement strand
GCGGGAACACGCGCTCCACGCCTTCGCCGAACGAAATCTTGCGGACCGTGAAGTTGGCATTGAGGCCGCCGCCGGAGCGGGCAATGCAAATGCCTTCATAGGCCTGCACGCGCTCACGATCGCCTTCCTTGATCTTCACGTTGACGCGAAGCGTATCGCCCGGATCGAACGAGGGGACGGTCTTGCCCTTGGTGACGCGGGCGATTTCTTCTTTTTCAAGTGTCTCGATCAGGTTCATCAACGCACCAGGGGGCGCTGGCTTGGCCGCGCCCTCCTCCAGGAAACCGGAAAGCGGCGCGTATAAGGGAAGGGCGGCGCGCTGTCGAGGGGGTAGTGGGCTACTCCAAGGCCGCGATCGGCTGGCAGCCGGCAAGCGTTAGCATGTCGCCGTCAGGCTTCCTGATCCGGAGCATTGGATGGCCGCCGGCGCGGCCGACCTGAAACGCGAACTCGTGGCCACCAGCGTCGCGGACTCCGATGAAACCCTCGGCCTCGCTAATTACAGAGTAACCGCCCAGGCCGCTGGTGAACCAGTCCATCCCCAGGGGTGGGAAGAAGTAGGCCGCGCCTGGGGTGTTGGCGATCGGCACGATGTGTAGCCCGCGCAGGCCGCGCACGCGCGTGGCGCTGGCAGCGTCCAGCTGATCCGGCATGGCTGCATCAAGCGCCTGCATCTCCTGGGTGGCGCCTGTGCACGCTGTGCGAATTGTCTCCGCAGAGAGTTGCCCTTGCACCGGCCGCCACATGGCGCCGATGGCTTGGCTGGCGCGCGTGAGCTCTGGTGTGGCCGGGGGCGTTTGGGCGGCCGCGGGCGAGGCGGCGAGGAAGAGCAGGGCGGTGAAGAACCAGCGCATCTGCGTCGGATGCCCGGCAAATCGGGCCGTCTTGGGGCGGCGCCATTGACGCTGGCGCGGCCTCTCCGCCCCGGCTAATGGGCGGGCAGGGAGACGCACATGCGCTTGGTTGGAATTGCCGCTCTTGTTGCTGGCGCCTTGATGTTCGCACCGCCGGTCGCGGCGCAGACCGATGACGCGCTCGCGCCGGCGCGCGCGGGCCAGGCGCAGTGCTTCGTACCGAACGCCGAGGCAAAGACCTGCCAGAGCATCGCGAGCTATGTCTTCAACGCCAACGGCGTGATCGACAACATCTCAGAGACTTTGCTTATGCCGCAGCCCGTTGTTGTCATGCGGACGTCGTCCCCAGTGACGGCGCGCGATAACGCCCTCTGTGGACCGCTGACTGCCGAGGACCTAGGTCGCGCAACCTTCACGATTGATGGCAGACCCGCAACGGAAGAGGAAACGGCGAATATTCGCGCCGGCCTCACGCAGCATCTGGCGCCGATGTTCAATGTCGAGATCTGCGTTTCAGTATCGGCCGTCGCCGGCGGTTATCAAGCGAACAGCACTGTCGGCGGTACGGCGCGGCCCGATCTCGCGCAGCCAATGCTTTGGGTTCGTCCGGAGGATGGATATCGCGTCGCGCCGTGACGCGGGCGATAGGTCTTGCAGGGGCGAAGCGAGACCGTTTAGCTGGGAGGCCTGACTGGGGGACTATCCATGAAGCGTGTATTGATCGCTGTGGCCTTCGCGCTCGCAGCAGCGGGTTGCAGCAGCACTCGCATTCAGAACATCGAAAATCAGCCGATAAGTCTGCGGGCGCAGCAGAATGACGTGGGCGCCACCATCGAGCGGACCCTTACGCGCCGTGGTTGGACCGTACAGGCGCGTCGCGCTGGCGCGGTCGATGCTTATCTGACTGGCCGCGACTACCGCGCCGACATCACCGTCAACTACACGCAGACGACCTATTCGATCGTCAATCGCGGTAGCGAGGGCCTAGACCAGCGCGGACGGCGCATCCACGAAAACTACAATCGCTGGATCCAGACGTTGAACCGAGATTTGGCGCGCTCTCTGAGCTGATCCGTCATTGATTGGGGAAGATCGATGAAGAGTGTTCTTGCGGCTGTGATACTTGGCATGGCGGTTCTCGTTATCGGCTGCGCCAGCAGCGGCGGCGGCAACACCGCCGCGATCCATCGTATTGTTTACCGGCCGATCGCCGCTAGCCAAACTGCGAACTTCCCGCAGATTGCGGAGCGGGCGCTCACGCAGCGCGGATGGCAGATCACCGCACGGCGAGAGGGCGAGATCGATGCTTCTTATGCCAACGCCGAAGCGCGTGCGGATATCACAGTCGCGTACACGGCGGCGCGCTACGAAATCAAATATCGCAACAGCGAAGGCCTGAGCTACTCGCGCGGGCGCATTCACCGGCACTACAACAATTGGATCAACTATATCGATCGTGACATTCAGGCCGCTATGCGTGCGGCGGGTTAGTCGCCACGCCGCGTGCGCGTGATGCGTTCGCGTTCGGCTTTGCGCCAGGCCTCGACTTTGGCGTGATCGCCCGAAGTCAGCACGTCAGGAATGGCGCGGCCTTCCCACTCACGTGGTCGTGTGTATTGCGGGTGCTCTAGCAGGCCATCGCTGAAGCTCTCTTCCAGCGTTGACGTCTCGTTGCCGAGCACGCCCGGGATGAGGCGCACGCAGGCTTCGAGAAGCACCATTGCTGCAGCCTCACCGCCCGCAAGCACGGCTTCGCCGACCGCCACCTCTTGCATGCCGCGCGCTTCGATAACGCGTTCGTCCAGCCCTTCGAAGCGTCCGCAGAAGAGAACGACGCCGGGGCCTGTCGCCCATTCCTGCGCCATTGCTTGGCTCAGTTGCTTGCCGCGTGGCGAGAGGTAGATAAGCGGGCGGTTGTCGCGCGCGACGCTGTCGATTGCGGCTGCCGCCACATCGGCGCGCAGCACCATGCCTGCGCCGCCGCCGGCGGGCGTGTCGTCCACGTTCTTGTGCGGGCCTTGGCCGAAATCGCGTAGTTGCGCGGTTTCAAGCGACCACAAACCATCGCGCAGCGCTTTGCCGATCAGCGAAACGCCGAGCACACCCGGAAACGCTTCCGGGAAGAGCGTAATGATTGAGGCCTTGAACATCGCCTCGCTTCGTAACCCGAAGCGTTACTTTTCCATAGGCTCCGGCGCGGGCGGATCGAGCACGACGCGCTTTGCGGCGAGATCGACGTGCGGCACCGCTTCCTTAGTGAAGGTGATGCGCACGTTCGGCCCGCCGTTCGGCGGTTTGTATTCGAGGATGTCGCCGGCGCCGAAATTCCACACCGCGACGATGTCGCCGAGCACCGTGCCATCGAGCGCTTCAGCACGCGAGCCGAGCAGATCGACGACGTAGAATTCGTCCTTCGCAGGCGCGGGCAGATTGGCGCGCGGCACGAAGACTTTCTGGCCCTTCATCTTGTCGGCTTGCTCCTTGGTCTTCACCTCAGGAGCAACAACGGCGACGCCGTCCTTCAGTTCACGCCAGCTCTTCGGCTTCAGCAGAACTTTGCCCGCTTCGTCATAGAGCGGGCCGTAAGAGATCACGCCGTCGCTCTTCTCGGTGAAGGCGCGCAGACGAATCTCACCTTTCACGCCGAAGGCGCCACCAATGGCGCCGACCATGACCATGCCCTTGGCAGACGTGCCTTTGCCCTTGAACGCGGGCACATCCTTCAGATCGCCTGCAACTTCCGGTTGCTCAGCCATCGGCTTCGGGGAGACGAGCGGCTTGGGCGCGGCGCGAACGGGCGTCGGCAGCGGCGCGCGCGTAATTGGCTGAGCACGGCCAGCCGCGACGGCCATCGGCTTGGACGGCATCGGCTTTGCCAGCGCGGCCGCGACCGGTGCGAGCTTCGGCGGCTTGGGGGCCTTCGGCGGCTTTTCCGGCTTCGGTGGCTTGGGCGGCTTTTCCGC
Organism: uncultured Caulobacteraceae bacterium; assembly: GCA_902826145.1. Classification (GTDB taxonomy): domain Bacteria; phylum Pseudomonadota; class Alphaproteobacteria; order Caulobacterales; family Aquidulcibacteraceae; genus Vitreimonas. The sequence continues at coordinate 18,866 of CADEDT010000046.1, read as the reverse complement.
TTTGATCGGAGCGACCTTGGCCGGCTTTGGCTCAGGCGCGGGCTTCGCCACCTTCGCGGCGGGCTTCTTAGGTTCCGGGGCGGGCTTTGCCGCCTTGGCCGGGGCCTTCGGCGGAGGAGCAGCCTTGGCCTTCGGATCAGGCTTCGCGGCCTTAGGCGCGGGGGCCGATTTGGCCGGCGCCTTCACGTCCGCCTTCTTTTCCGGCTTGGCTGCGGCTTTTGGCGCGGCCTTGGGGGCCGGCGCTGGCTTCGCGGGCGACTTCGCCGGAGGCGCTGCCTTTGCGACGGCCTTCGGGGCCGGAGCGGGGGCTTTCGCCTTTGGCTCAGGCTTAGCGGGCTTGGCCGCAGCCTTCGCGGGCGGAGCGGCCGCCTTCTTCGGCGCGGGTTCGCCACGGCGAGGGGCCGGCGCTGCCTTCTTGGCGGTCGCCGGCGCCGCCTTGGCGGCAGCCTTCGGTTTGGTCAGGGCGGATTTCTTCTCGGCCACGGGTCTTCTTATGCCTCCGGTGCGGCCTCGGCAGGAGCAGCGGACTTGGCGGCCTCAGCTTCGGCGCGCTCGGTCATCTTCTTGCCGGGCTTAGCTTTATTCGGGTTGTTCTTAGCTTCGCGCTTCATGACGCCAGCCTGATCGAGGAACCGCGCAACGCGATCCGTCGGCAGGGCGCCCTTCTTCATCCAGTCTTGAATCCGCTCGAGCTTCAGGAGGACCCGGTTTGGGTCATCAGCCTTCAAGATAGGGTTGTAAGTTCCAACTTTCTCGATGAAACGCCCATCACGGGGGCTACGGCTGTCGGCCACAACGATGGAGTAGAACGGGCGCTTCTTCGCGCCGCCACGGGCCAGACGGATTTTCAGGGACATTTCTACGCTTCTCCTTTGAACTCTTAGCTTTTTTTGTTGCTTCCGGGAAGGCCCGGCAGCCCGCCGGGAAGTCCCGGGAGCCCAGATTGAGGGTTAAGGCCCGGCAACGCCTTACCGGAGCCGAGCTGTTTCAGTGCTTCAGGGTTGGGCATACCCCCGCCCATGCCGGGCATGCCGCCGAAGGGCATTTTGCCCTTGCCCATGGCTTTCGCCATGTCGGCCATGTTGCGGTGCATCTTTAGGAGGCGGTTCACCTCCACGACCTCGACACCAGCGCCTTTGGCGATCCGGGCGCGGCGGCGGCCATTGATCAGGTCCGGCTTCTGGCGCTCGGCCTTGGTCATTGAGCGGATGATGCCGATCTGGCGGTGGATCTGCCGGTCGTCGAGCTGTGACTCCGAGATCTGGTTCTTCATCTTCTGGACGCCGGGCAACATGCCCATGACGCCCTTCAAGCCGCCGATCTGGATGACTTGGCCGAGCTGCTTTTCGAGATCGTCGAAGTCGAAGCGGCCCTTGGCCAGCTTCTTGGCCATCTTCTCGGCTTCGTCGCGATCGACTTGCTCGACGGCTTTTTCAACGAGCCCGACGATGTCGCCTTGGCCCAGGATGCGGCCGGCGATGCGGCGCGCGTCGAACAGTTCCAGCGCATCGGTGCGTTCACCGGCGCCGAGGAACTTGATCGGCAGGCCCGTAACGGCGCGCATGGAAAGCGCAGCGCCGCCGCGGCCGTCGCCGTCGGCGCGCGTGAGTACAAGGCCGGTGAGCGGAAGACGTTCGTGGAACCGCTTCGCTGTCTCGACGGCGTCTTGGCCGGTGAGACTGTCGGCGACGAGCAGAACTTCGCCCGGCTTGGCGATCTGCGCGATCGAGGCCGCTTCATCCATCATCTCGTCATCGAGCGTGGTGCGGCCCGCGGTGTCGAGGATGAGAACGTCGTGGCCGGTGAGACGGGCTTGGCTTAGTGCGCGCTTGGCAATGTCTTGCGGGGTTTGGCCTGCAACGATCGGCAGCACATCGACGCCGATCGATTTGCCGAGCGTGGCCAGTTGCTCCATCGCCGCGGGGCGGCGCGTGTCGAGCGAGGCCATCAGCACGCGCTTGCGATCAGTCTTGGTCAGCCGGTTCGCGAGCTTGGCGGTGGTTGTCGTTTTGCCCGAGCCCTGCAGGCCGGCCATCATGATGACGTTCGGCGGCTCGCCGCTGATGCGCAGCCCTTCGGGCGGGCCGTCGCCGCCCAGCGTTTCCACCAGCGCGTCGTGGACGATCTTGATGACCTGCTGGCCTGGCTTCACCGCCTTGACGACGTTCTCGCCGACGGCCTCGACCTTCACCTTGGCGATGAAGTCCTTGACCACCGGCAGCGCAACGTCGGCTTCCAACAGCGCCACGCGCACTTCGCGCAGGGCCGCTTCGACGTCGGCTTCACTGAGCGCGCCGCGCCCGGTGAGCTTGTCGAAGACGCCTGATAGGCGGTCTGTTAGGGC
>CADEDT010000046.1:0-16422 GCA_902826145.1 uncultured Caulobacteraceae bacterium | reverse complement strand
GCCAAAAGCAGTTTTACCCCGCCGGACGATCACGTCGGGCGGGGTGCCTCGCCAGCCTCCGGACCAAAGATATGGGTCGTGTGCCGGTCAAAGCGCAGCTCTAAGGCTGGCGCATGGGCGGGCTTCTAGCCGCAGCTACCGCCAGGGTCAAATGACGGAAGGTCTCAGTTGTAGGGCTGGGCGCGGTTGCGCAGCCATTGCGAGAGAACCCACTTCCGCCCCCGCGTCGGCGGCATGCCGGCGTGAACGGTGTTGGGATCGGGTGATCCGTCGGCGCGGACGTTGGACCAGACGATGGCGTCGCCGATCGCGCCGCGGACATTCAGCTTGAGCGCCGGAAACTGCGTGGGGCCGTCGTCGAAATCGTCGTTGAGATAGGTGACGACCGTGGTGATGCGCTGACCGAGCGCGGCGAGTTCGCGCGCAAACAGCGGGTTCTGCGGATCGAGATAGTCGACGTGCAAGCCGAATTGCTGGCCCGGTTCGTACGAGATGATGTTGGGCGCCTCGTGATTGATCAGCGGCAAATGCGTGAGCGTCACCGCGCGCGCTTGGAGCACTGCTATGACGAGGTCGCGCTCGCCCGGGCCGAAGGCGCACGTGTAAGCGGTACGCATGGGATGCTGACGCATTTCACCGGTGGTGGAATCGTTGACCATCGACGGCGTTAGCCGGCTCCGTGCGCGATCGATCAGCCAGGCACACATCGCCGGCGTCGCGAAGCCGCGCGATATGCCTATGGATGCACCGTCCGAGACGAGTTGAAGCGGCGGTGGCGTTAGGAGTGCGTTCGTATCGACCGAGGCGGCGTCTCCGCCCAACACCGCGAGCTGCGCACGCGCATCTGCATCGCCTGCCGCCGCGGCGCGGTCGGCGAGTTCAAGCGCTTCGCTCCAGCGCTGTGCATACGCTGCGGCGATGGCGGCGGTGAGATCGGGAGACACATGACGAGCCTGAGCAGGGCGCAGGCGACGCGTCAACCGGCTGGAAGCCCTCAGTGCGATCGCCTAGGCTCGTAGGATGAAAGTCCACGGCGACTACTATCGTGACGGCTACGCGCATCTGGAGGGCTTGGTGCCGCGCCCGGTGGCGCATGAATTCCTGGCGCAGGTGAAGGCCAGCCTCGAGGAGTCCAAGGTGCCGCTGCGCGGATTTATGCGTGAAGGCATGATGCTGAAGCGCCCCGCGCTTGAGATTTACGCATATCAGCACAAGCCGATGTTGGCGTTCCTGTGGGGTTTAACGCCGAGTATGTGCGAGCTCACGCAACGCGAGTTGCTGCCCACCTACGCGTATTTCCGCATTTATCGCGAAGGCGATGTGTGCTGGGTGCACTCCGATCGCTTCGCTTGCGAGCATTCTCTGTCACTGACGCTGGCTTACAGCGACAGCAAGCCGTGGCCGTTTGAGATCGGACGCGACAAGCTCGCGCAAGTGCGGCCTGTGGAGACGACATTTCAGGAGGATGCGTTTAGCGCAGTTGAAATGGAGCCTGGCGACGCCGTGCTCTATCAAGGCGTCACTTACAGGCATGGCCGCGTGCAGCCGAATCCAAACCGATGGTCGGCGCACCTCTTCATGCATTGGGTCGACGGTAAGGGGCCTTATCGCGAGCACGCGTTCGACGGCAAAGCGAACCGCGAGATCGTCGACTTCGATCTTACTTGAGGCGGCCCACGACTTCGGCGCCGATCGCAAGCGATGACGTGAGCCCGGGGCTTTCGATGCCGAACAGGCACATCAGGCCTTCCATGCCGTGGTCGTTCGGGCTGTCGAGCGCGAAGTCGGGCTGCGGCTCATTCTGCGCGTGGATCTTGGGACGAATGCCGGCGTAGTCCGCGGTGAGCGCGCCATCGGGCAGACCCGGCCAGAACTTGCGGATGGCATCGTAGAACTCGTCGGCGCGCTTGGGATCGACGACGTAGTTTTCTTCAGTGATCCACTCGATGTCTGGGCCGAAACGTGCTGCGCCGCCCAGATCGCGGCGATAGTGCGTGCCGAGCGCGCCTGGCACTGGCGGCGGGTAGATGAGACGCGCGAACGGCGCCTTCATGCTGATGGTGAAGTAGTTGCCCTTGGCAAGGTACTGCTGCGGGATACGGGCCTTCGGGAAGCCTTCGATAGTGTCCGCGCATTTCTGTGCGCTTAGGCCTGCGGAGATCACGAGTTTCCGCGTCGTGATTGTCATTGGGCTCTCGCCGCCGACGCGCACTTCGTAGCCCTCTGTGCTTGGCGTGGCGCCGAGGAAGGGCGAGTTCAGGACCACATCGCCGTGATGCGCTTCGATTTCACCTTCGAGCGCATCCATGTAGCCATGCGCATCCATGACGCCACTTTCGAGATACTCGACGGCGCGTACGCAACGCAGTTGCGGTTCGAGTAGCTTGGCCTCGGCGCCGCTGATCCAACGCGCGTTCTCGACGCCGTTGATCTGGCCTTGCTTATAGTACTTTTCGATCGGCGGAATTTCGCTCTCTTCCGTCGCGACGAAGAGCTTGCCGCATTTTTGGAAGGCGACGTTGTGGTCGGCGAGGAATTGGTACATCGCGCGCCGGCCCTCGACGCAGAACTTCGCTTTCAGCGAGCCGCTCGGATAGTAAAAGCCCGCGTGGACCACTTCGGAATTCCGAGACGAAACGCCGGAGCCGATACGATTGGCGCTTTCGAGCACAAGTACTCTGTCGCCTGCCTTGGCCAATTGATAGCCGCACGCGAGACCCACCACGCCCGCGCCGACCACTACCGCATCGAAATCGCTCATGTGCGCAGCTCTACCGACCGAATCTTAAGGCCTGATAACGTATGTGAAGATAGGGGCGTGCAAACGTTCGGTTAATCGTATTTCCCGCAATTTTCGCATGCGCGTGAGTCTCGCGCTGCGGAGCGCTGGTGATCAATCTGCAGGACCCGTCCATGCTGGCGGCTGCCAGAGGTCAGGTAAAAAGCCTGCGCTGGCGCTTGGGCGTGGGCGCGATCTTCGCGACCGGCGCGGCATTAGTGCTTGAGAGCGCGGCGGCGGGGTTCGGCTGGTACCTCGTGCTCGCGATGTCGATGTGCTTCGACTACATGCTCGGCAATTCGTATCTCGAACAACGCGGCGAAGCTGATCGCAAAACGGCGGGCGTGCTGTTCGTTTGGGGCAGCCTGTTCAGTATCGCGTTTTACGCGGCAATGCCGGTGGCGCTTGCGGCCATGGGCGGCGGGCCGGGGCGCGTGCTCGGTGTTTTGATCGCTGCGAGTTCGCTCGTGAGCGTGATGATGTTCACGTTCCAGGCGCCGCGCTTTATGTATTTGGCCGCCATCCCGCCAACGATAGCCTTGATGGCGATGCCGCTCATCCCGTTCGATCCGGCCGCGTTGAATGCGACGCAGGGTGCGCTGGGTGTTGGCTGTGGCGTGGTTGGCTTCCTGGCCTATGTGACGCGGTCGGCGTTGAACAACGGCAAGATGGTTGCGGGCTGGAAGGCCGCGCACCAGTCGGCGAAGGATCGGCAGCTCGAGGCGGAAGTGAAACGCGCGGAGGCCGAAGAGGCGAACCGCGCGAAGAGCGAGTTTTTGGCGGTGATGACGCATGAACTGCGAACGCCGCTGAACGCTGTGATTGGGTATGCCGAGATCATTCAAGAAGATCTGGAAGCCGAAGGGCGCACTGAACTGGCCAATGACGCCGTACGTATTACGGGCTCGGCGCGTCACTTGCTCGGCTTGATAGATCAGATACTCAATCTCTCTAGCGTTGATGCAGGCAATGATGGCTTGGCGCCGCGCGATCTCGATGTGCGCAAGCTGATCGAAGAAGCGGTGCATACGATCCAGGACGAAGCGAGGAGCGCAGGCAATCGCATCTCGATGCGCGTGTCTGCGGATGCGGAGCGCGCTTACACGGATGGCGGCAAGCTGGCGGTGTGTTTGTCGGCACTGTTGTCGAATGCTGTGAAGTTCACTTCCAATGGGCTGATCGCGGTGAACGCCGATTGCGAGAAGTTGGACGAAGAGTGGCTTCTCCTCTCGGTATCTGACACCGGCGCAGGCATTGCCGCGAGCGACATGCCGAAACTCTTCAAACCGTTCACGCAGCTCGATGGCAGTGCGACGCGCGAGAAGGGTGGAATGGGCCTGGGGTTATCGATCGCGCAACGCATGGCGCATACGCTCGGCGGCGCGGTGACCGTCACGAGCGAACCCCGTGCTGGGTCGACTTTCACTATCCGCTTGCCGCTAAAGCTGGCTCGCGTTCAGGCGTCCCGCGCGGCTGCCTAACTCACAAAAAAGAAGAACCCCGCCCTCTCCCCTCTCGATTGAGGGAAGAGGTTGAGCGGCTTGTGCGGGGGGAGGGTCAAAGCCGCAGGCGGGGCCTGTGCTGAGAACGTCTCGCGGGAAGGGGCGTTCCGGGTTGCGGCAATCTGCGCAGAGCCAATATGAAGGGCGCACAACAATAGGAACGCCCTATGGATGAGCGGCTGCCCGCCTCCTCAATGCCGACTTTGCGCCAATTGCAGTTCCTGACCGCCCTGCGGGCGGAGGGAAGCTTCGTCGGGGCTGCGGAAGTTGTGGGTGTCACCCAGCCGACGCTTTCGGCTGGGATCAAGGATCTGGAGGCAGCGCTTGGCGCCGTGCTCGTGGAGCGCGGCCGGTTAGGAGCTGTGCTGACGCCTGCGGGTGAAGAGGCGGCGGAGCGCGCGGCGCGCGCGCTTAGTGAAGTAGAAGAGCTCGTGCGCGCGGTGCAGGCGGCGGGCGAGCCCTTCTCCGGTGTCTTTCGTTTAGGCGCCATTCCGACGATCGCGCCTTTTCTGCTCCCGCGCGTGCTGCCGCTTCTGAAGAAGCGTTTTCCAAAGTTGCGCTTGCAGATGCGCGAAGACCTGACGGGACGTCTCGTCGAGCAATTGCGCGCACGCACGCTGGACGCCGCGCTGATCGCATTGCCTTACCAAGCGCATGGCGTGGCGAGCGCGCCCATCGCGGATGACGAATTTCTATTTCTGTGTCCGGAGGATCATCCGCTGGCCAAGCGCAATGATCTCTCTCCGGAGCATCTGGAGAGCGAAGACGTGTTGTTGCTGGAGGATGGCCACTGCCTGCGCGATCACGCGCTGGCGGCCTGCCGTTTGCCAAGCACCAAGCGCTCGGCAGACGTTGGCGCGACGAGCTTGCACACGTTGGTACAGATGGTCAGCGGCGGCATGGGTGTGACGCTGCTGCCGAAGATAGCTGCTGAGGCCGGCGCTACCGCGGGCGCGCATGTGGCGGTGCGCCAGTTCGCCGAACCCATAGTCGGCCGCTCGATTGGGATTGCGTGGCGCGAGGGTAGTCAGCGCGAGGAAGAAGCGCGCCTGCTCGCGAACGTGTTGAAGGAATTATTCTAGGAGGTCGGCCAGTCCGGCTTGGACAATTGCTTGGCTAAATGCGGCAAGCGTATCACGAGCCAAACGGCCGCCCAAATGTTGCCCAGCAGGAATATGGGTAATGCCCAGAGTGCAGCGACCATCCATGATCGCTCGGTGAGGAACACAATCACGCTGAAGAAGACGAAGCCGACGTAGAGATCGGCAAGTCCGGCAATGCCCCAGGGTAGCGTGATGACGACGCCGAACTGATCGAGGAATGTGCCGTGTAAATCCTGCATGGCGAATGCAGCCCAGACCACTAGACCGAGCAGGGCCAAGCCCAATATGCCGATGACTGCGCGCAGGACGTTCATGCGTGTGACCTCTCCCCGCGCTTCTCCCCGCGCGACGATGCAAAATCAAGCGCCGGAGGCGGCTGGCTGTGAGCCAATCGCCTCTGGTTCGGCTCAATCCATAAGGCGTTGCATCAGATAGGTGTATTCGAGCGCCCTGCGGCGCGCCGCTTCATTCAAGTTCGCCGCCGCTGAGTGACCGCCATCGATGTTCTCATAATAGAGAACCGGCATGCCAAGTTCATGCATGCGGGCGACGTACTTGCGCGCGTGCCCTGGATGGACGCGATCGTCTTTCGTAGAGGTGAGAACGAACGGTAGCGGGAAGTCATCGCGCCGGCGAAGGTTTTGATACGGCGTGATGGTTTCGAGGAAGGCGCGCTCTTCGGGGTTCGACGGAGAACCGTACTCGTCGACCCAAGAGGCGCCGGCGAGCAGCTGATCGTAGCGCAGCATGTCGAGCAGCGGCACTTGCACTACGGCGGCGTTGATCATTTCTGGGTGCTGATTGAGCATGACGCCCATCAGCAAGCCGCCGTTCGAACCGCCCATGATGCCGAGCCGGCGCGGGGTGGTGATGCGGCGCTCAACCAGATCGCGTTCGACCGCGTAAAAGTCATCGTAGATGACCTGGCGATGCGTGCGCAGGCCGGCTTGGTGCCACGCCGGGCCGAACTCGCCGCCACCGCGGATGTTGGCGATGACGTAAACCCCGCCGCGATCGAGCCAGAGCTTGCCGATGTTCGGCGAATAACCCGGCGTCATCGACACTTGGAAGCCGCCATAAGCGTAAAGCAGCGTTGGGTTCTGTCCGTTGAGCTGCATGTCCCGGCGATGGAGCACGAAGTACGGCACGCGCGTGCCGTCGCGGCTGGTCGCTTCGAATTGCTCGGTCACGTAGGGCGAGGCGTCGAATTGCGCCGGCAGCGAACGTATTGAACGGGGCACGGCGGCGCCGCGATCAAGGGCGTAGAGCGTGTCGGGCGTCAAATAGTCTTCGAATACCACGAACGCTTGGCTCTCGGTCGGGGACGAACCGGCGAAGGTCACTGAACCGTTCTGCGGCAGATCAATTGTCGCGGTGGCCCACGTGTTGCCGCTCCGGCCGATACGCAGGAGGCGGCCGCGTACGTTTTCGTATCCGGCGACGAGGATCGCATCGCGGGTGATAGCCACGCCTTCAATGGATTGGCGCTGATTTGGCGCGAACAGCACGGTGACGTTCGGGTTTTCGCTGCCGCTATCGCTCAGCGGATAGGCGATCAGCGCGCCCTGCGCGTGGCCACGCCATTCTTCCTGCAGCGTCGCGATCAGATAGCCTTGATAGAGGCCCTGGATCGACGATTTTGGCGGCAGGTTGATGCGCTGTGGCGAAGCGCCGTCGAGGCGATAGTTCGTGGATTCGAAGAACGTGTCGGCTTCGACAGCGATCGGCACGCGGCGGCCGTCGGTGTCTTGCAGTACACCAGCGAACACGCCGACATCTGTCGCTTGGCCGCGCATCAGTTCGGTGGCTGAGGCGAGCGGCGTGTTGCGGGTCCAGCGCTTGATGACGAACGGATAGCCGCTCTCGGTCATCGTGCCCGGACCCCAATCGGTGGCGACGAGGAGGTTGTCGCGATCGAGCCACGTCACGCCGGACTTTGCCTCTGGAACGGTGAAGCCTCCGCGCACGAATGTGCGGAGGCCTATGTCGTACTCGCGCACGGTGACGGCGTCCTTGCCGCCATCGGAGAGCGAGACGAGGCAGCGCGTCGTGCCTTCAAGGCAATCGATGCCCTTGAATACCCAGTTGGCGTTCTCGGTCGTCGCGAGCGCATCGATATCGAGTACGGTTTCCCAAGTTGGGTTGCCGTTGCGCGCGAAGTCGGCGAGGCGCGCGCGGCGATAGATGCCGCGGACATGCTCAGCGTCCTGCCAGAAATTGTAGTAGTAGCCTTCGAAGATGCCGCCGAGTGGCAAGCGATCGCTGCTGTTGGCCAGCGCGATTGCATCAGCATGCAGCTGCGCGAAGCGCGGATCGTTTTCCAGTTGCGGAAGTGAGGTCGCGTTTTGCTCGCGAACCCAGGTCAGCGCGCGCTCGCCTTCGACGTCCTCCAGCCAGAGGTAAGGGTCTTCACCGGTCATGGCTGGGGTACTCGCAGTTGTGGGCGTGGTATCTGTGGAAGCCGTCGTGCAGGCGGCGAGCGAAAGCGCCGCGAGCGCAGTCGCGGTCAGGGCGGCTAGGCGCATGTTGGTGGTGTCTCCATCCCCAATGAGCCGTCAACCAAGCAGATTGCGCCGGGGCGGGAAAGGGCGTCTCGTCGCTTCCGAGGCAGGGCCGGCATGGCGTGGGCGCCCGAAACCCCTTACATTTGAATCGATGCGTTATTTCAAGATGAACGGCTGCGGCAACGACTTCGTCATTATTGACGCCAGGTCGCGCGGTTCGTTGCCGTTGTCACAGACCCAGGCGCAGGCCATCGCCGATAGAGACACCGGGTTAGGTTGCGACCAGGTGATCGCGATCGAGCGCTCGATACGCGGCGATGCATACATGCGCATCTGGAATTCGAACGGCGGCGAAGTCGATGCGTGTGGAAACGCAACACGCTGTGTGGCCTGGCTGCTGATGGAAGAAGGCGGCAGCGCATCACGCCGGATCGAGACGCCCGCGGGTATGCTCTATGCGGAGCGGCGCGGCGAAAAGGTTATCAGCGTCGACATGGGCTCGCCGCTGCTGCGCTGGGAGGAAATACCTCTGTCACGCGCGATGGATACGGTGCGGCTCGATTTCGAAGCTGGCGGCCTCGACGGGCCGGGCGCTGTGAACATGGGCAACCCGCATGCGATCTTCTTCGTCAACGACGTGCGCGCCGTGCCCATCGAGAGTCTGGGGCCGAAGATTGAGAATGATCCATTGTTCCCTCAGAGGGTAAATGTTGGCTTCGCGGAAGTGCGTTCGCAGAAGCAGCTTCGCTTGCGGACTTGGGAGCGCGGCACGGGGCTGACTAAGGCGTGCGGCACAGGTGCATGCGCCTCTGTGGTGGCGGCGCACCGGCAAGGGCGCACTGACCGCACGGTCGAGGTTCTGACCGATGGCGGTTCACTTGAGATTGAATGGCGCGCGGGCGACGACCGGGTACTGATGACGGGGCCGATTGAACTGGAAGCCACCGGGGACGTGCCAGCCACATGAGAGCCGCCGCCTTCTGCCTCCTCTTCGTGGCCGCGTGCGCGACGACAGCGTCTGACCGTGTGGCTGCGGAGCAGCTGCGCGGCTGCTGGATCAATCGGGACGCGGGTGCAACGACAATGCGTTGGCTGCCGGATCGCACGCGGCCGGAAGTGTTGGCGGGGACGCGCCATGTCTATCGCCAAAGCGGCGCGCCGCAGGTGACGCGCTACACACTGGAGCCGAGTGAGCAGGGTTCGTCTGTATGCGAACTCGATTCAGAGGGCGCAGCGACCAAGTGCTGGATCGTAGCGCGGGGTGAAGGTGGTTCGCTCGAAGGCGGACGCGTGTTCATCGACACGCACGGCGAGCGGCTGCGTATGACGCTTGTCGGCGATGGGCCGACGCGCGTGATCTTCCAAGGCAATCGCGACGGGTGCGATTGATGGCGATCTGGGCGCTGGTTCTTGCTGCGCTCTGGTTTGTTGCGTTTCTTGTGTTGGCGGCTTGGCGCGTCCGCCAGATCAATCCATCGTTTGAGGGGCCCTGGCCCTGGCCGCATTGGATCGCGATTGCTAGCCCGGTCGCCGCTGCATTGGCGCCGCTTTGGCTCTTCATGCTTATTGGCGCGTGGCTCAGCGGAATTACGGGAGTTGGTCTCGTAATGTTTGGCGGCCTGCTACTGACGGCCGTTGCTGGCATCGTCGGTGTGGTTTTCTCTTTCATGCAGAAGCCGACATGATCACGGGCTTCGATAATGTCGTTATCGCCGTAAACGATCTTGATGCGGGTGCTGCCGCGTATGAGATGCTGCTTGGCCAGCGCGCCACGCATGCGGACGCGCGCGACGGTGTGCGCGGCGCACTCATCGACACCAATAACATCGCTGTAGAATTGATTGCGCCGGGCGGAGATGGCGAGACTGCGCGCCGGTTGCGCGCGACGTTGGAGGAAGGCGAGGGATTAAAGAGCCTCGTGTTTTCGGTCTCTGACATAGACGCTGCGTATCGGCGTTGCGAGCGTGTCGGGCTGGCGCCTGAGCTGATCAAAGATGGCGATGGATCGCGAAGCTTCAGAGCCAATACGGAGCGGACGCACGGCGTGCGCCTCTTCTTCCTGCAGCGAAGCGAGCAGCGCCAAGTCAGCCCTGTCCAGGGTCTCGATCACGCCGTCATTCGCACCGGCAATGCCGAACGAGCCGCTGCGCTCTATGGCGCGCGCCTTGGTCTTGATATGCGGCTCGATCGCGAAGTGATGGGCAGGCGCTTGATGTTCTTTCGCTGTGGCGACGCGATTGTGGAGATCGTGCACGATCCCGCGCTGGCTGATAGCCACGACAAACTCTGGGGCCTCTCCTGGCGCGTCGCGGACGCAGACGCCACGCGAGCGCGATTGGCGAACGCCGGCGTTGATGTTTCCGACGTTCGCACCGGGATGAAGCCCGGAACGCGCGTGTTCACCGTCCGCAACAAGACGTCCGGCGTGCCGACCCTCATGATCGAGAACTCCAAGCGCGATTGATCTTGTCATCCACCCGCGCCATGGTCGGGCGCCAGAATGGGGGATGCGATGGCCGAGAAGCAGGCTCTCAACGCGACGATGTTTGCCTTCAAAAAGCGCGATCGCAGCGGCGTGCTGACATCAGCCACGATCGCCTACGTGGTTGCCTTCCTGCTCATGTTCGCGGTGTTTGGCGCGCTAAACTGGCAGGGCGTGCGCGACTACGTCGTTTGGACTGCGACGCTCGCGCAGAACACGGACGCGGCCTACGATCCGTCGTCGACGGCCTATATGCCGCCCGCGAGCGTGATGGCGTTGGCGCCCGCCTATCTGCTCTTCATGTTCGTCTACTATCTGCTGTTCGCGGCGTATGAAGCGGCGTGCTTGAAATGGATGATCCATGGGGAAGTGAGCGGACCGTTTGGGTTGTCGCTCGGCGCTGACACTTGGCGCGTGTGGTCCGGTTATTGGATATGGTTCTTGCTTCTCATCGGCATCTATTTCGGTCTCGGGATCGTGGCGATCATCTTCATGGGATCGATGTTCGCGATCGGCGCCACGTCGGATTCTAGCGCGGCTGGGTCGATCTTCATCATCCTGCCGATCGTGATCATCGCTGTATTGCTGCTGGTCGTGTTCTTCGCAGTGCGCTTTGCGCCGGCGGCCGCGACCTCCATCGCCCGTAAACGGTTTGCCTTCTTCGAGGCATGGGCCGTCACGAAGGGGCGCTTCTGGGAGCTGCTCGGATCTTATGTGCTGCTTTGGGTGATGTACGTCGTGGCGGCGCTCGTGCTGACGGTTGGGATCGGCATAGCTTTGGGCGTGACCGCCGCGTCGACCATGTCTGGCGCCGATTCGGATCAGGCCATTGAGGCGGCGATGGCGTCGCCGGCCACGCTCATTCCGATCGGCGTCATCTACTTGCTGATCATCATCGCCGCGTTCTTGTGGCTGCTGGCGATGTTCGGCGTGAACGCGCGTGCTGCCGCGCTGGCGCTTGAAGAAGGCAAGATCTCCATAGCAACGTCAACGTGATCGCTGGAGCTTGAGACATCATGGCTGAGAAACTCAACGCGACATTCTTTGCGCTTCGAAAGCGCGAGCAGAGCGGCGTTTTGTTGCGCGCCACGCTCGCGTTCGGCATTGCCGCGGTTGTGCTGATCGCGATTTTTGCGGCCGTGTTCTGGTCGAGCCTTGGGCCAACTCTGACGTGGTACGGCCAAGTCTTTGCCGCTTCGGCGAACAACGACACCGCTGCCGTTGAAGCGGCCGGCATTCCGCCGGGGTTTTTCCCGCTGATCGGCGGCTTTCTGTTGTGGGCGTTTCCCTTCTACATCCTCTGCGCCGCGTACGAGTCTGCGTGCTTGAGGTGGATGATCCACGGCGAGGTAATGGGGTTCATGGGGCTTTCGCTCGGCGCGCCGACGTGGCGAGTGTGGTCCGTCTATTGGATTTGGTTTTTGCTCAACATCGCGTTCTCGATCGTTACGAGCATCGCGATGGCTGTTATCATCGGCATCTTCGCGATTAGTAGCGGCGGCGACTCCAACGCAACGGGATTGGCGGTGGTGCCCGCTTATCTGCTTCAGTACGGATTGATGATCTACTTCGCCGTGCGTCTAGCGCCAGCTGCGGCAGCAACGATCGCACGGCGACGGTTTTCGTTCTTCCATGCGTGGGCCGTGACGCGCGGGCGTTTCTGGGCGCTGCTTGGTTCGTTCTTCCTGCTCTATCTGATCTACGCGATTGTGAGCGTCGCCATCGGTGCGGCGTGGTTTGTCTCGGTGCTTGGGTCGAATGCGCCTGACCTCGCGTCTGCAATGGGTGATCCGCAGCGCTTTAGCGCGGTGATGGTTGAGACCATGCAGGCCTATCTACAGTCGCTGACCGAGCCCAAGAATTGGATCGTGATTGGGGTGCTGCAGCTGGTAAGCCTCGTGTTGATGTTGTTCTTCTATGTGTTGCAGTACGGCGTGAACGCGCGTGCGGCGCAGGCCGCGGTGGAAGACGGCAAGATCACACCGGCGGCATAGGCAGGGCTACGGGGGGCGACATGGCAGGGCCATTGAAGGCGACATTCTTCACGCTGCAGCGGCGTGATCGCGCGGTGCTTCTACCGGTGACCTTGGTGTTTCTCGTCATCATGGCGGTGATCATCGGCGCGTTCGTGGCGCTGAACTGGGGTGCGCTGGTCCACATGTTCCAGCTCTTCTCGACGGCCGGCGCCAACGAGACCATGTCTGAGGAAGAGACCGCGCGCATGGTCTTTGGAATGTTCGGCTTCATCGGCATGGCGTTCCTGTTCATGTTTCCGATCTACCTCGCCGTCGCCGCCTACGAGACCGCGTGCCTGCGCTGGATGATCCGCGGCGAGACGCCAGGACTGTTGGGACTGACCATCGATAACGATGTTTGGCGTGTCTACGGCGTCTATTGGTGCTGGTTCATCGCGCAGTTCGTTGTCTCGTTTGCGATGTCGATCCTGACGATGCCGCTCGTCTTCATGATGATGGGCGAGATGATGCGCGATCCCTCGCCGGAGGCGATGATGCGTTGGCAGCTGACGGTGCAACTGCCGCTCTCATTGCTGCAGTATCTACCGTTGATCTTCATTGGCGTGCGGTTTGGACCAGCGGCGGCGACATCAGTGCTGCGCAAGCGTTTCGCGTTTCTCGACGCGTGGAAGGTAACGGAAGGCCGGTTCTGGCCGTTGCTCGGCTCATTCGCGACGCTCTGGGCGATCTGGACCGTACTAACCATCGGCGCGTCGATCCCGCTGACTTTGCATCTCTGGCCGTATTTCGGATCGATCTGGACCGAGCCGAGCGATGAAACCATGCGCAACTATTTCACCGCGGCCTTCGGGATGCGTGCGCTGGCTCTTGGGGCGCTGGCCTACGGGGTGATGTTGGTAGCCGGCTTGTGGGTCGCTGTGATGCAGTATGGCGTCAACGCGCGCGCCGCGATCGCGGCGCAGGAAGACGGAAAGATCCAAATCTACACGGGGTAAGCAGATGAGCGAACCGCTGAGAGCGACGTTCTTCGCGCTTCAGCCGCGTAAAGGCGGCATCTTGTTCGGGGCCACCATTTGCTACGTGTTGATGTTCGCTGCCTTGACAGCGGCGCTCCTGTTTCCGCTGTTTGCGGTGATGGGGTTCGACCTGCAAGGCGTGGCAAGCGGCGCCCCGCCAGCAACGGCGGCAACGCCCGATCCGATGAAGGCGATTTGGATTGTGCCACTGGGTCTAATCGCAGTGTTTGCTTTCTGCGTTCTGACAGCCTCCTTCGAGGCGGCGTGTTTGCGATGGATGATCCGCGGTGAGAAGCCGGGTCTCTTTGGGCTCGCGCTCGACGAGGATACCTGGCGTGTATACGGCATCTATTGGGTCTGGTGGCTCTACTACGTTGTAGCCTGGATCGGTTTTCTCATTCTTTCCGCGCTTATCAGCCGGCTCTTGCCGGAGAACCAGATCGCGTGGTGGATTGGGGCGGGCCTTTATACTTGCGCGATCGCGTTGGGCGCAGTCGCGCTCGCTCCAGCCGCTGCGGTCACCGTGGGCCAACGACGCTTTGCGTTCGGAGACGCATTTCAAGCGACTGAGGATCATTTTGGAGCGTTGCTGGCGTCGTTCGCAGTGCTTCTCGGCTTGCAGCACCTTCTCAATTACGGCCTTACCGCAGTTTGGGCCGTTTGGGCGCTAGACGACGACGCGCTGACACGCTTTGCGGGCGCCAACGACTGGATGTCGCTCAGCATGGCGTACAACGCGACTATTGCAGCCGCGATGAGCGAGCCAGGGGCAGCGCCAGTGTATTGGGCGATCACTGCGTCGAGCGTGGTCGCGTCGTTCGCGATCAGCGTGCTGATCTACGGCGTCAACGCGCGGGTGACTCGGCTATGGATGCAGCAGCAAGGCCAAGTCACGGCGGCGCCGGCGGCAGCTTAGCCCGTCGCCGTCTTCTTGCCGTTGCGCTTCGTTGTCTTCGGCGTGGGCGCTCCCGCAGCGGCGGCTTTGAGTTTTGGCTTTTGCGCCGCACCGCGTTCGCTGTGACGCTTCAGCGCTTCGGCGAGATAGCGGCCGGTATGGCTGGCTTTGACCTTGGCCACGTCTTCGGGTGTGCCGACGGCGACCATCTTGCCGCCGCCATCGCCGCCCTCGGGGCCGAGATCCAAGATCCAATCGGCGGTTTTGATGACGTCCAAATTGTGCTCGATGACGAGCACCGTGTTGCCGTTGTCGACCAACTCATGAAGCACTTCGAGGAGCTTCTTAGTGTCTTGGAAATGCAGACCCGTTGTCGGTTCGTCCAGGATATAGAGTGTTCGGCCGGTGGCGCGTTTGCTGAGCTCTTTCGAGAGCTTCACGCGCTGTGCTTCGCCGCCGGAGAGCGTTGTCGCTTGCTGGCCGATGTGCACGTAGCCAAGGCCCACGCGCTTTAGCGTTTCGAGCTTGTCGCGGATGCTGGGCACCGCGTTGAAGAGGTTGGCGCCTTCTTCGACTGTCATGTCGAGCACGTCGGAGATCGACTTGCCCTTGTAGAGGATTTCCAGCGTCTCGCGATTGTAGCGTTTGCCTTTGCAGGTATCGCAAGTGACGTAGACGTCCGGCAGGAAGTGCATCTCGATCTTGATGACGCCGTCGCCTTGGCACGCCTCGCAGCGTCCACCTTTGACGTTGAAGGAGAAACGGCCGGGGCCGTAGCCGCGCGCTTTGGCTTCCGGCAGGCCGGCGTACCAGTCGCGGATCGGCGTGAAGGCGCCGGTGTAGGTGGCCGGGTTCGAGCGCGGCGTACGGCCGATCGGGCTTTGATCGATGTCGATGATCTTATCGATGTGCTCGAGGCCTTCGATCTTGTCGTGCTCGGCCGGCACATCGCCGGCGCCGTGCCATTGCCGCGCGACGGCCTTATACAACGTCTCGACCACGAGCGTGGACTTACCGCCGCCGCTGACGCCGGTGACACACGTGAAGACGCCCAGCGGAATGTCGGCGTCGATGTTCCGCAGATTGTTGCCGCGCGCGCCGCGCACGCCAATCACGCGCTTGGTGATGCGGCGGCGTTTCTCGGGGATCGCGATTGCGCGGCGACCGGTGAGATAGTCGCCGGTGATGGAGTTCTTGTTCTTCTGAATTTGGTCCGGCGTGCCTTCGGCGATGATCTGGCCGCCATGAATGCCGGCCGCGGGTCCCATGTCGATGACGTGGTCAGCGGTGAGGATCGCTTCTTCGTCGTGCTCAACGACGAGCACCGAGTTGCCGAGATCGCGGAGGCGGACAAGCGTTTCGAGGAGGCGGGTGTTGTCGCGCTGGTGCAGGCCGATGCTTGGTTCGTCGAGAACGTAGAGCACGCCAGTGAGGCCGGAGCCGATCTGGCTCGCGAGCCGGATGCGTTGGCTTTCGCCGCCGCTGAGCGTGCCGGAGGAGCGACCTAGCGAGAGATAATCGAGGCCAACGTCGACGAGGAAGCGCAGCCGGTCGTTGATCTCCTTCAAGATGCGGACCGCGATCTCTTTTTGCTTTGGCGTCAGCTGATCGTTCAGCGCCGCGAACCAATCACGGGCGTTGCGGATCGACATGGTCGACGCTGTCGCGATGTCGGTCATCGCTACTTTGACGGCGAGCGCTTCGGGCTTCAGGCGCTTGCCTTCGCATGTCGGGCACGGCGCTTCGGATTGGAAGCGTTCGAGATCTTCGCGCACCCAGGCGCTGTCCGTCTCTTTCCAGCGACGCTCTAGATTGGGCAGCACACCTTCGAAATTCTTGGTCGTCTCGTAACGGCGGACGCCGTCGTCATAGACGAACTTGATCGGGTCCTTGGTGCCGTGAAGGATCGCGTTGCGCAGCTCCTTCGGCAGCTCTTTCCACGGCGCTGTGATCTTCGCCTTGAAGTGCTTGGCGAGCGCTTCGAGCGTCTGCGCATAAAGTGGCGAGGGGCCCTTGGCCCAGGGCGCGACGGCGCCATCCTTCAGCGTCTTGTCGTGATCGGGCACTACGCGTTCGGCGTCGAACTTGAGTTGGACGCCGAGACCGTCGCAGGCGGGGCAGGCGCCGGCGGGATTGTTGAACGAGAAGAGGCGCGGCTCGATTTC
>CADEDT010000045.1 GCA_902826145.1 uncultured Caulobacteraceae bacterium | reverse complement strand
TGAGCGGAGAGAGGCTTGATCCTCCTCCGGTTTGGATCATGCGTCAGGCTGGACGTTATCTCCCTGAGTACCGGGAGCTTCGGACGCGCGCGAAGAGCTTCCTGGATTTTTGCTATTCCCCTGCCCTGGCGACGGAAGCGGTGATGCAACCGCTCCGGCGCTTTCCGCTCGATGCCGCGATCCTGTTCTCGGATATCCTGGTTGTGCCCGACGCATTGGGCCGGAAAGTTTGGTTCGTCGAAGGCGAAGGGCCGCGGCTGAACCCGTTGCTTGAAGAGACCGACTGGCGCTTCGACGATCCGACGCGTGGGCTGCAGCGGTTGGCGCCAGTGTACGAGGCGGTCGAGCGGATCAAGGCTTCGATCCCGAAAGATATCGCGCTGATCGGTTTTTGCGGCGGACCTTGGACGGTCGCGACTTACATGTTGCAAGGCCAAGGCGGCGAAAAGGATCGCGCACGGCGCGCGATCTATGAACGACCAGATGACGTAGATGCGTTGCTAAATGTGCTCGTTGAGATGAGTGCACAGCACCTCGCGGCACAGGTCAAAGCTGGCGCGGATTGCGTGCAGATATTCGAAAGCTGGGCGGAAGGTCTGCCGCCTCTTCAGTTTCACCGCGTGGTGATTGAGCCAACACGCAAGCTTGTGAACCGAGTGCGCGAGCTTGGCGTTACTGTTCCGATCATCGGTTTTCCACGCGGCGCAGGCGCTCAGATTGAAGCGTACGCACACGAGACCGGTGTAACGGCGCTCGGTATCGACACTCAAACGCCGGCGGACTTCGTCGTAGAGGCAACCCCCGAGCGCATGCCGCTTCAGGGCAATCTCGATCCGCAGACCTTGATTGTCGGCGGCGAAGCTTTGGATTGTGCCGCGCGAGAAGTGTTGGTTGCCTTCAAGTCCGCACCGCACATTTTCAACCTTGGCCACGGCATCACGCCTCAAGCGACTCCAGAAAATCTCGCGCGTCTCATCCAAGTGGTGAAAGGCGGCGCATGAGTGCTATTCCGCTCGAAGACACACCCTCCCCTAAGCCAGAGGAAGGTCCGGGTCTGCGCGTGATGACATCACGCCGAGTGGCAATTCTGCTCTTCAATCTGGGCGGGCCAGACGAACCGCGCGCGGTGCGCCCGTTCCTGTTCAACCTCTTCAGTGACCCGGCAATCATCAGTGCACCTCAACCGTTCCGATATTTCCTGGCACAAATGATCTCGCGTTCGCGGGAGAAAACGGCGCAGGCGAACTACGCGCATATGGGCGGCCGATCGCCGATCGCCCGGGAAACCCAATTGCAGGCGAACGCGCTTGAGGACGCGATGGCCAAGCGTGTGCCCAACGTGACGTTCAAGTGCTGGCCGGCGATGCGCTACTGGAAGCCATGGATTGTAGAGGCCGCCGAGGCCGCGCTCGATTGGCACGCCACAGACGCGATCCTGCTCCCGCTTTATCCGCAGTTCTCGACGACGACGACGGCGTCTTCGCTGAGAGCTTTCACTGATATCTGCGATCTGCCAGCGTCGACCATCTGCTGTTATCCGGCCGGCGGCGCCTTCGCAGAGGCGCATGCCGATCAGATCATGAGCGCGTGGCGCAACGCAGGCTCACCATCGAATCCTCGCGTGCTCTTCTCTGCTCATGGCTTGCCGCAGCGTGTGATCGACAAGGGCGATCCCTACCAATGGCAAGTCGAACAGAGCGTCGCTGCTGTCCGCAAACTACTCCCACCGGAATGGGATGCGCGCATCTGCTACCAATCCCGCGTAGGTCCAATGAAATGGATCGGTCCTTCGACGGAGCAAGAAATCCATGCCGCGTCGAAAGATAAGGTTGGCGTGATCGTCTCCCCCATCGCCTTTGTCTCCGAGCATGTGGAGACGCTCGTCGAACTGGACATTGAATACGCCCAGTTTGCAAAGCGCTTGCACCTTCCATTCTATCTCCGCGCGCCAGCTCTCGGCACGCACCCGCGCTTCATTGACGCGCTGGCGGATTTGGCTGAGCGCGCGCTGAGCGCACCCGATAAAGTGCAAAGCGAAACCGGTGGCCGGCTCTGCCCCGCCGCGTACGGCTTATGCGCACAAGGGAAGTTGGGGAGCGCGCTCTGATGCAACACGTGATCGGCTACGATCTCGCCCGCGGGCTTCACATCATCGCGGTGATCGCGTGGGTGGCGGGCCTGCTGATGCTGCCGCGCTTTTACGCCTACATCACGTCGTCCCAGGCGGGCGGCGAGCTTGAGCAGACGATGCTCAAAGCCGCGCGCAATCTCCGCGTCATCATCCTGACGCCGAGCATCATTCTCTCCTGGACGTTCGGCATCTTCCTGTTCGCGACCTACCTGGTTGCCGACTGGTCGCGTCCGTTCCCTGACATCATGGCTGCGGTGCCCCACTGGTTCTGGGGCAAACTTATCCTGGTGTTAGGCTTGTCCGGCTGCCACGGCTTCCTATCTGCAGAGGGTCGCAAGCTTGCCTCAGGGCAGCGGCGGCATTCCGAACGCTACTGGCGGCTGATGAGCGAGATCCCGTTTCTCGTGGCCATCGCGGTGGTTCTCCTGGCGACATTGGAACCCTAACCGACGCCTAGAGCGTTCAGCGGCTTGACGCTCCCCGCGCGGTGTGGTGTGGCTGTTCCTGCGTGCTTCGGCATGCGCGCGACGGCGGCGCCGCAAACTTCTCCTAACCGCCGGACCTTCCTTCCATCTCACGGCCCCACCCGCGCAAAGCTGCGCCTGGGTTCTAGGCCACCCCCGAGAAAACTATGACTGACGAACAAGCAATCGAAGAGCTCACTTCACTCACGCTGCAAGAGCTCAAGCGTAAGTCGCCGGCGGAACTGCTGGCGCTCGCGGAATCCCTCGAGATCGAGGCCGCGAACACGCTGCGTAGCCAAGACATGATGTTTGCGATCCTGAAATCCGTCGCCGAGCGCGGCGTCGAGATCGGTGGCGCTGGCGTTGTTGAAATTCTGCCGGATGGATTCGGCTTCCTGCGCTCGCCGCAATCGAACTACCTCTCCGGCCCTGACGACATTTACGTGTCGCCACAACAGATCCGTAAATTCGGGTTACGTACTGGCGACACCGTCGAAGGTCAGATCAAGGCGCCGAAGGATGGCGAACGCTATTTCGCGCTGACCAAGGTCAACGCCGTCAATTTCGAAGACCCGGACAAGGTCCGTCACAAGGTTCACTTCGACAACCTGACGCCGCTCTACCCGACTGAACGTCTGAAGATGGAACTCGACGACCCGACCATCAAAGACAAAACCGGCCGCATCATCGATCTCGTCGCGCCGATCGGCAAAGGCCAGCGCTCGCTCATCGTCGCGCAGCCGCGCACGGGCAAGACCGTCATCCTCCAAAACATCGCCAAAGCGATCGAGGCCAACCACCCCGAGGTTTTCCTCATCGTCCTCCTAATCGATGAGCGCCCCGAAGAAGTCACCGACATGCAACGCACGGTGAAGGGTGAGGTCGTCTCCTCAACCTTCGACGAGCGCGCTGAGCGCCACGTGGCCGTTGCTGAAATGGTGATCGAGAAGGCGAAGCGCCTCGCCGAACATGGCAAGGACGTCGTCATCCTGCTCGACTCGATCACGCGCCTGGGCCGCGCCTACAACGCGACCGTTCCCTCTTCCGGCAAGGTGCTGACCGGCGGCGTCGACGCTAACGCGCTGCAGCGCCCGAAGCGCTTCTTCGGCGCGGCGCGTAATCTTGAAGAAGGCGGCTCCCTCACCATTCTGGCGACCGCGCTCATCGATACCGGCTCGCGCATGGACGAAGTCATCTTCGAAGAGTTCAAGGGCACGGGTAACAGCGAACTCCAGCTCGACCGCAAGGTCGCGGACCGCCGCATCTTCCCGGCCATCGACGTGCTCAAGTCCGGCACGCGGAAGGACGAACTCATCACGCCGAAGGAGCACCTGCAGAAGATGTACGTGCTCCGCCGCATCCTCTCGCCGATGGGCACGCAGGACGCGATCGAGTTCCTGCTCGACAAGCTCAAGGGCTCGAAGAACAACGACGACTTCTTCCAGTCGATGAACACGTAACGTCACCGCACTTGGTGATCTTGAGAGGCGCGGGCGAAGAGCTCGCGCCTCTTTTGTTTTCAGCGCGCGGCGTTAGTGTCTTGCCCTCTCGGAGGGACGCTTATGCTCAAGATCTACCACGCCCAAGGCGCACGCTCGCTGCGCGTGTTGTGGCTCTGCGAAGAAATGGGCGTGCCGTACGAGACAGCGGAAGCCTCCTTCATGAAGCCGAGCGACGAGTTCAAGGCGGTGAACCCGCTGAAGACCGTGCCGGCGATGAAGGACGGTGACGTAAGCATGATCGAATCCGTCGCGATGATGATCTACATCATGGCCAAGCACGGCCCGACGGATCTCGAAGTGAAGCCGAACGAAGCGGGCTATGGTGATTACCTGCAGTATCTGATGTTCGGCGAAGCGGGGCTCGCGGCCTACGGCAATCCCCTCGTCGGGACGCGCTTCATGGCGCCCGACGATCAGAAGGAAAACTGGACTGCCGGCTATCTGAAGAAGACGATGCTGAAGCGCTTGGAGTTCGTTGGCGAACGCCTCGGCGGCAAACAATTCGTCGCCGCCGATCGCTTCACGGCTGCGGACATTTCCATCGCCTACATCGCCAACGGCGCAAAGTACGCTGGCATCGAGAAAGAGATTCCCACACCGGTGATGAGCTACATCGAGAACCTCTGGCAGCGTCCGGCGTATCAGCGCGCGGCGGCGGTGAAGTAGCTACGGCACGAGCACCAAGCTACCAGTCGTCTTTCGGCCCTCGAGATCACGATGCGATTGCGCGGCATCTGCGAGCGCGTAGTGCGCGGGCGGCGCGATTTTCACCGCGCCCCTCTCGATCACGTCGAACAGATCAGCTGACGTTTCATCCAATTGCTCGACTGTCGCCGTGTAGCTGAACATCGTCGGCCGTGTGAGAAACAGCGAGCCCTTCTGCGAAAGCAGCAGCGGATTGATGTCTGGCGGCGGGCCAGATGCGTTGCCGAACGACACCATCATGCCAAGCGGACGCAAGCAATCGAGCGACGCCAAGAACGTATCTTTGCCGACGCTATCATACACAACGTGCGCGCCAACGCCGGTGATCTCCCGCACGCGCTTTGCGATGTCATCGCGCGTTTGAATGATGATGTGATCGGCGCCGAGTGACTTTGCGATCTCGCCTTTCGCATCGCTACCAACCACAGCGATGACATTCGCACCGAGATGCTTCGCCCATTGCACGGCGATCTGACCAACGCCTCCAGCGGCTGCGTGGATCACGACGTCATGACCACGTTCCACGCGAAACGTCTTACGCAAAAGAAAACGCGCGGTCATGCCTTTGAGCAAAGAGGCGGCCGCAATGTCGAATGGAATTGCATCCGGTAGCTTCACTGCGCGCACTTCGTTGACGACATTCGCTTCCGCGTATGCGCCAATCGGCCCGCTCGCATACACGATGCGATCACCTTGCTTGAAGCGTGTGACGCTGGCGCCAATCGCTTCAACGACACCGGCGGCTTCTAGTCCCAATCCACTCGGCAGTCCGATCTTGTACAACCCGCTGCGCTGGTACGTGTCGATGAAGTTCACGCCGATCGCATGGTGGCGCACGCGCACCTCGTTTGCGCCGGGCTCTGGCACTGGAATGTCGGCGAGGGCGAGGACGTCGGGTCCGCCGTTTTGTTCGAGGCGTATCGCTTTCATGGGGAGGCTCCGCGCTTAGAGCTGAGACTTAGGAACGCCGAGTGCCGTCTTCATCCGCCCGCAGCGCATTGGAGTGCCGCCTGGCCGTCTGCGCCGTCGGCCGCATCGAGATCACGCACAGCCTCTTCCGCGTCATCGACCGCCACGATCTGCGCGTGCGCCCTCGCCGCGTCCGTGTAGTTCCGATCTTGGCCGAACATGCCAAACCGCGTTTCCACGCCACGCGCCGCAAGCGCTTCGACCAGGGACGCCGGCGTCGTATCCGTGCCCACCCAAGCGACGATGCGCGTGAGATCGACGCCGCGCCGGTCCAGCGTGTCGAGTTCGCGCTCGTTCGAGATCGTCGTGTAGATCATCGCCTGCGGCGCCAGGCGCGCGAGTCGCGCAGCGCCATCGACACTGTAGGTCACGAAGATCACGCGCCCTATGGCGTTCGACGCCTGCACCGCTGCGATCACGTCCTCGTACGCCACGCCGCGCTTGATATCGAGCTCGAGCACCGTCTTCCCGTCGGCCCACTCAAGCGCTTCCGCCAAAGTCGGTACGCGTGCGTCCACGCGCTGGCCGTTGTCGTCTTCGAGCTGGAATGTCAGCAACTGCGCCATGTCGAGGTCGGCGATGGCGCCGGAGCCCGTTGTCGTGCGCTCGGCGCGATCGTCGTGCATGAGCACGAGCACGTCATCGGCGGTCTGCGAAATGTCGACCTCCAGAAATGCCCCGGGTGCAACACGCAGCGTGCTCTCGAACGTCGGGATCGCATTCTCGGCAAAGCCGGGCGCGGGCCCGCCGCGATGCGCCGAGACCGCTGTGAATCCGCGATCTCGCAAGCAGTCGAAGTATGCCGACAGGTTCGACGGCGCGGCGGTAGCCGTGTCGTGCGTATCCTCTGGCGGACCCACACGCTCGCCAACGATCGCGTCGCATCCCGCCAACGCCAACGCCGCAGCAATCAGCGCGAACCTCATGCCAGCGCCTTGTTCAAGAACGCGATCGTGCGCCCGTCGGCGAGTTGCTTCGCCGCTTCATCGTAGTGCGCGCCGCCTTCGCGCGTGAACGCATGATCCTGCTCGGAGTACTCGCACACGGTGACGAGCGGATTGCTCTTCAGCGTCTCGCGGATCGTGTCGAGCGCCTCGCGTGGGATGAAGCCGTCTTTCATCGGGTTGTGGAGCATCACCGGCTTCTTGATCGCGTCCGCTTCGCTAAGCGCGGTGTGGATGCCGCCGCCGTGGTAGCAGACCGTCGCATCCGTGTCCGTCCGGCACGCCGCCAGGAAAGCGATGTAGCCGCCCATGCAATAGCCCAGCGCGCCCGCTTTGCTGACGCCTTGGCCCCGCGCCCACGTCAACGTCGCCTGCACGTCTTTGACGCTCGCGTTCTTGTCGAGCTGGTTCATGTAGTCGAGCGCCTGCTTCCATTCGCCTTCGCTCTGGTCGGTGATGTCGATGCCCGGCTTGATGCGCCAGAAGAGATCCGGCGATACCGCGAGGAAGCCTTCACGCGCCAGCCAGTCGGCCTTGCCGCGCATCACCGCGTTGACGCCGAAAATTTCCTGGATCGCCACGACCGCGCCCTTGGGCGTTCCCGACGGCCGCGCGACGTAAGCCTTGAAGGCGCCGTCCGGACCGTTGACCTCAACCCATTCACCCATAGCTCGCTCCTTGGCTTTCGGCGCCTTATAGACCGGCAGTGCGCACGCCGCGCGAAGGAATTGGACCGATGAAGTTCACCGTCAATGTGGAGTGCAGCCCCGAGGAAGCGCGCCGCTTCATGGGCCTGCCGGATGTCACGCCGATCAACGAAGCGCTGGTCGCCGAGATGGGCAAGCGCATGGAAAAGAACCTCGCGCTGATGAGCGGCGAAAGCATGATGAGTTCCTGGATGAGCGTCGGCACGCAGGCGCAGGACGCTTTCGTGAAGCTGATGACGTCGGGCGTCACCGCTGCCACGGCTGCCGCTGCTCCACGTGAAAAGCCCTAATCCGGCTTTAGGCGTTTTCACATGAAACCGGACACCATCGTCGCGCTCGCGACAGGCGCCGGCCGCGCCGGCGTCGCGGTGATCCGGCTCTCCGGGCCCGCCGCCGGCGCCACGCTGAGCGCGCTGACCGCCCGTGATCTGCCCAAGCCGCGCATGGCCACGCGCGAAGCATTCTGCGATCCGCGCACAGGCGTTTCGCTCGATGACGGCCTGGCGCTCTGGTTTCCTGGCCCGCAAAGCTTCACCGGCGAAGACGTCGTCGAACTCCATATCCATGGCGGCCCGGCCGTCATCGCGGCGGTCATCGATGCGGCGCTGCGCCAGCCCGGCGTTCGCCCAGCGGAGCCCGGCGAATACACCCGCCGCGCCTTCGAGAACGGCAAGCTCGACCTGGCCGAAGCCGAGGGCCTAGCTGACCTTGTCGACGCCGAAACCGAAGGCCAGCGCCGCCAAGCGCTCCGGCAGCGGCGCGGGGCTCTGAGCGCGGTCTACGAAGGCTGGCGAGGCCGCCTGATCGAAGCGGCGGCTCTGATCGAGGCTGAAATCGATTTTCCGGACGAGGACCTGCCAGGCGCGCTGGCGCAGCGGGCCGGGCCGCTGCTCCAGGCGCTAGCCGACGACATGGGTCAGCACCTCAACGACGCCCACCGCGGCGAGCGCATTCGCGACGGCTATCGCATCGCCATCATCGGTCCACCGAACGCCGGCAAGTCGAGCTTGCTGAATGCGCTGGCGCAGCGCCAAGCGGCGATCGTCTCAGACCTTCCGGGCACGACCCGCGACATCGTCGAGACCCGCCAGGTCATGGCGGGCTTCCCGGTCTGGATCGCCGACACCGCCGGGCTCCGCGAAGCCGCCGACGCGATCGAAGCCGAGGGCATCCGCCGGGCCTTGGAGCGGGCCGAGGAGGCAGACCTGAGGCTGGGATTGGTCGAGGCTGGCGAGGAGCCACCCGCAGCGCTCACCGCAGCACTGAGGCCGGGTGATTTGCTGGTGCGGACTAAAGCCGATCTCGGGAAGCCAGCGTCACAGAGCGACGTGTCGGTCTCGGCACTGACCGGCCAGGGTATGGTGGAGTTGGCCGCGCTGCTGTCGGATCGCGTGCGCGATGCGCTTGGCCGCGAAGAGGCGCCCGTGCTGACGCGGGCGCGGCATCGGAGGTTGGTGGAAGAGGCGCGGGACGCGTTGCTGCGCGCCATTCCAGCACTCGATGCGGGTCCTGAATTGGCCGCCGAAGACGTGCGCGTTGCGGCTGATCAGATCGGGCGTTTGACGGGGCGCATCGATGTCGAAGATCTGCTCGGCGAGATCTTTTCGAGCTTCTGCATCGGCAAATAGCCGTGCACGAAAACCCGCATGGAATGGGCCATTTCACGCGAAACTGGTGAACCGAAATTAGCGGGTTGCACGTGAAGCGTCAGTACGTGTTGAGCCCGTGCGCGGCCATCACAGCGCGAATGCGGGCGTTGTCTTCGTCGTTCAAAATGCGCTGATAGACCCACGGATAAATATCGCTGGCGCCGAGCAACGCGCGCGCTTGCTCGCGGCCGATCAGCTCCACCATCGCGTCGTATTCCAGCATGCAGACCATGAGGTGCAGCAGCGTCGATTGGCGATCACGGGCGCCGCCATTCTCAGGCGTTGGCGTCTCCGGATGAAGCGCGCCGAGCGCCTCGATCGCGGCGAATGTCGCATCTTGCCGATCGCCCGAGAAGTACCAATGGCCTTGCTCGTGCACGAAGACGCTGAGCTGTGCGTGGTCGTTCGGAGCGCGCTCGGCATTTCCGACATAGCGCGTGTTGAGCGTCAGCACCGGGTGGCTATGCGGGATGACGCGCGACTGGATCACGACGTCATTGGTGTTGATCCAACGATCGAGCGTGTGCCGCTCGAGCAGACGCTGAAGCTGCGCGACGCCTTCGATTTCGCCCGGCGTGCCGGCATGCACGGTGATGTTCAGCGCGGCTTCCTTAGCGCTGATCTGAGCGACCGCTGGTGAAGCGCAGGCGACGAGGAGGAGCATGGCGGAGAGGGCTGTGTTTCGCATGGCCGCCCTCATATCGGCGTGCGCGACGCGGCCCAATATCTAAGCTATGAAACGCGCCCCAATGTCGGACCAAACGAGATACGACGTCATTGTCATCGGCGGCGGCCACGCTGGCTGCGAGGCCGCCGCAGCTTCCGCGCGCCTGGGCGCGCGCACGCTGCTGCTGACCCACAAGCTCGAGACCATCGGCGAGATGAGCTGCAACCCGGCCATCGGTGGCCTCGGGAAGGGCCACCTGGTCCGCGAGATCGACGCGCTGGACGGCGTCATGGGCCGGGTGGCCGACGCCGCCGGCATCCAGTTCCGGCTGCTCAACCGCTCCAAGGGCCCAGCCGTTCGCGGCCCTCGCGCCCAGTCCGACCGCAAGCTCTATCGCGAGGCGATGCAGGCGGCGTTGGCTGGCCAGGCCAACCTCACCATTTTGGCTGCCGCGGTCGAAGACCTCATCACGGATTGTGAGACCCCTGGGTCCCGGGTCTCGCTCCGCTCGCCCGGGATGACGGAAGACGTGGTTGGCGTCCGGACTTCTAGCGGCGAGGAATTTCGCGCCCCCCGCATCGTCCTCACCACGGGCACGTTCCTGAAGGGTGTCATCCATATTGGCGACAAGCGCATCCCCGCAGGCCGCCACGGCGAGGCGCCGGCGATCGGCCTCTCGGATCGCTTGTATGGCGCGGGTTTCGCGATGGGGCGGCTGAAGACCGGCACGCCCGCGCGCCTCCAATCCAGCTCGATCGATTGGGCTTCGCTGGAGAAGCAATACGCCGACGAAGAGCCGACGCCGTTCTCGTTCCTAACCGACAAGATCACCAACCCGCAGGTGGCGTGCGGCGTCACCTACACGAACGAAGAAACGCACCGGATCATCGAAGA
The DNA here is from genome assembly GCA_902826145.1 of uncultured Caulobacteraceae bacterium. GTDB lineage: Bacteria > Pseudomonadota > Alphaproteobacteria > Caulobacterales > Aquidulcibacteraceae > Vitreimonas. Next base: position 12,302 of record CADEDT010000045.1, on the reverse strand, counting down.
GTCGCTCTCGAAGAGCGCGGTGTACTCCGGCGCGATCAGCGGGCGGGGGCCGCGCTATTGCCCGTCGATCGAAGACAAGGTCGTGCGCTTCGCGGAGAAGAACGCGCACCAGATCTTCCTCGAACCCGAAGGCCTCGACGACGACACCGTCTATCCAAACGGCATCAGCACCTCGCTGCCGGAGGACGTACAGGAGCGCTTCATCCGCACGATCGCCGGGCTCGAGAATGTCGTCATCAAGCGCCACGCCTATGCGATAGAATACGACTACGTCGATCCGCGCGAACTGATGCCGACGCTGGAGACCAAGCGCATTCGCGGTCTCTATCTCGCCGGCCAGATCAACGGCACGACCGGCTACGAAGAGGCGGCCGCGCAGGGCCTCGTCGCTGGCCTCAACGCGGCGCGCGCTGCATCTGGAGCAGGGCCGTTCGAGGTGACGCGCGCCGAAGGCTATATCGGCGTGATGATTGATGACTTGGTCACGCGTGGCGTCACCGAGCCCTATCGCATGTTCACGTCTCGGGCCGAGTATCGCTTAAGCCTCCGCGCCGATAACGCCGACCAACGCCTGACGCCGAAGGGCATTGAGTTAGGTTGTGTGGGTTCAGTGCGCGCACGTGTTTTCGGCGATAAAATGCGGGAAATCGAAGCAGCGCGCGAACTCGCGCACACGCTCAATTTGACGCCGGCGCAGGCCGAAGAGCGCGGGCTGAAAGTCAATCAGGACGGCCAGCGCCGCGATGCGTTGGCGCTGCTGGCGTATCCCTCCGTCGACTTCGGTCAGCTCGCCGCGATCTGGCCGGAGCTGGGTTCGCTGTCGCGCCAAGCGCGTGAGCAGCTTGAGATCGACGCGCTGTATTCGGGCTATCTCGAACGCCAGGCGCTCGATGTCGAAGCCTTCAAGCGCGACGAGGATCTGCGCCTTTCGCCAGAACTAGACTACGCCGGCGTCGGCGGTCTCTCCAACGAAGTGCGTGAGAAGCTCGCTGCCGCTCGTCCCGTCACGCTGGGCCAAGCCTCGCGCATCGAAGGCGTCACCGCCGGCGCGCTCACCGCATTGCTGGCGCATGTGAAGCGCGAACAAAGGAAACGTGCATGAGCTTGAGCCGCGATACGCTTTTCATTCTGCGCGCGCCGTTCGAGGATCGTGAGTTGGAAGGCACGTGGTTCTGCACGTCGTGCGCCACCATGGAAGGTGCGCTGCTCGCCAATCCGCACTGGGCCAATCGCGTCGACGTGAAGCGCAGCGAGCATCCGCGACCGCGCCGTGAGATCATCAATTTGATCGGCGAAGAGAACCAATCGATGCCGGTGCTCGTGCTTGCCGACAACTCGACGCCGCCGGCTGATGCGAAGCAGTTCGAGGGCCGCTACTTTCTCGACGAACCCAAACCGATCACACGCTATCTCGCCGCCACCTATGGCGGAGCAGGGCCGCATCCGTGATGCTCTCCACGCTTCCTGGGCGAGCGCGTAGCGCGAGACCCGGGACCCATTTGTCGGCTTGCCGCGAACCCGCCCATGGACCCTGGCTCGTCGGCTGTGCCGACGTCCGGGGAGCGTGGGAGGGATGACCTACGGTGCCGAAGAGTTCCGGCGGGACCTGGGCTTCATCGTTCCCCGTGAAACAATCGCCCGCCTGGAAATCCACCACAGGCTCCTAGCCGAATGGTCCGAGCGGATGAACTTGGTCGGGCCCAAGGAGCTGGAGCTTTTCTGGTCTCGCCACGCCCTGGACAGCGCCCAGCTCCTAAAATTCGCGTCAGAGGCGAAAACGTGGGTGGACCTGGGTTCGGGTGCCGGGTTCCCAGGCCTGGTGGTGGGCGCCTTCGTGGCCGATCAACCCGATACCGCCGTCCATTTGGTCGAATCCACCGGAAAGAAGGCCGCTTTTCTCCGGGCCGTCGCCGAGGAGGCGGGGCTGCCGGTGAAGGTCTTCAACCAGCGGATCGAGGACTTCGGGGCGGGCGAAGGACCGTATCAAGTGGTTACCGCCCGTGCTTTGGCTCCCTTGAACCGACTCATACCCTATGCGAAGCCGATTCTAGATCGCGGCGCGATCGGGCTCTTCCATAAAGGCGCAGACTTAGACGCCGAGCTGGCCGCCGCGAGACACGTCCTAAATGGTGGGGCGTACCAGGCAGATGTGCTGGAGAGCCTCAGCGATCCGCGCGGCCGCATTGTTCGCATAACAAAGGCAGCGCGTTCCTGAGGCTCCGCAAAGGAGTGAGGGGACATGCGCGTACTGGCGATCGCCAACCAGAAGGGCGGCGTAGGCAAGACGACGACCGCGATCAATCTCGGCACCGCTTTGGCGGCAGCCGGGAAGGGCGTCTTGATCTTCGACACTGACCCGCAAGGCAACGCGTCGACGGGCCTCGACATTCACCCGCACGATCGCAACGTCACAAGTTACGATGTGCTCGTTGGCCAACTGCCGCTTGCGAAAGCCGTGCTGCCGACGAAGGTGCCCAACTTGTACATCACGCCTGGTGACGCGCGTTTGTCGGGCGTTGAAGGTGAACTGATGGGCGAGTCGCAGCCGCAGTTTTTCCTGCGCAATGCGATCGAGAAATTCCGCGCGGAATCCACGCTGGGCGTGGATTACATGCTGATCGATTGCCCGCCGTCGCTGAACGTTTTGACAGTGAATGCGCTCACTGCCGCTGATGGCGTGCTCGTGCCACTTCAAACAGAATACTTCGCACTTGAAGGTCTCGCGCAATTGGTGGCGACCATTAACGCAGTGAAGGTGAACCTCAACGCGACGCTCGAAATCCAAGGCGTGGTGCTGACGATGTACGACAAGCGCACCACGCTCAGCGATCAAGTTGCGCAAGAGGTGAGGGCGCACTTCCCGGACAAGGTCTATGAGACTGTCATCCCGCGGAACGTCCGTATCAGCGAGGCGCCGAGCCACGGCCTGCCCGCGATCATCTACGATCAGAATGCCACCGGCAGCAAAGCCTACATCAAGCTTGCCAAAGAGCTGATCGAACGGGAGCGGATGCTCAACGCAGCCTAGCCGAGGGGCGGAAATTTTTACCGGTGGGCAAGGATTGCCCATCAAGTTGTTAAGCATACCGAATCGGGTCGGGTCAGAGACGAGGGCGAGATGAGCGATTTGAGACCGCGAGGACTGGGCCGGGGATTGTCCGCCCTGCTCGGCGAGCCGGTGAAGACTGAAGCGCCGAAGCCCGCCAACACGTTCGGCCAGCCTGCGCCGCAACCCGAACAACCGCGCGCGCCGATCGAGCCGCCGCGCAACGTGTTCGAGTTGCCTGTGACACAACCGGCGCCGCAAGCACCGGTGCCGGCTCCCGTCGCGCAAGCTGCGCCGGCGAGCGCCGCCGCCGATGGCCCGCGCGGCATCGCGATCGACTTGGTGCAACGCAATCCGCAACAGCCGCGTAAGCATTTCGACGAGACGGAACTGAACGAACTCGCTGGTTCAATCCGCACGCACGGCGTGTTGCAACCCATCCTCGTGCGCCCGATCGCTGACGGAAAGTTTGAGATCGTCGCCGGCGAACGCCGCTGGCGTGCCGCGCAGAAGGCTGGCCTGCATTCGATTCCGGCGGTGGTGCGCGAACTCAACGAAGTTGAAGTTCTCGAGATCGCCATCGTCGAAAACGTGCAGCGGATGGATCTCAATCCGCTTGAAGAAGCTCAAGGCTTCCAGGCACTGATCGATCGCTTCGGCCGCACGCAGCAAGAGATTGCTGACGCCGTCGGCAAGTCGCGTCCGCACATCGCCAACATGCTGCGCTTGCTGGCGCTGCCAGACGATCTGCAAGAGATGGTGCGCGATGGCCGCCTCAGCGCCGGTCACGCTCGCGCTATTCTTACCGCGCCTGATCCGCGCGGCTTGGCGCAACGCGCGATCAGCGAAGGCCTGAACGTCCGCGACGTGGAACGTCTTGCGCAACAAGCCAAGGACGAAAAGCACGGTCCACGTGCGTCGACCGTCGCCGCGGATGCAAAGAGCGCAGACACACGCGCCTTGGAGCAATCGCTCTCTAACGCGCTCGGCCTCGACGTCACGATCAACGACAAGGCTGGCGCAGGGGAGGTGAAGATCTCCTACAAGACGCTCGAACAACTCGACGACGTTATCCGCCGTCTGCGCGGCGGGTTCTAACGCCACAAACGACAACGGCTCTTCCATCGCTGGAAGAGCCGTTCGCGCTTAGACGAGCCAAGCGAAGTGCCCCCCGGCACCGCGGAAATCTTTACGATCGTGAACCGCCGCTGAGAAGGGCAATTGTCCGGTAGCGGACGATTCGATGCTCACAGTGTGCCAACGGCCACGCACCATTAGTGGTAGCGCTAACGTAGTACGCGCGCCGCATCGACGACCTGGACATCGCTCATCATCGAGAGATACGCGTCAAACCAAGGTTTGTGCGCTGACCCAACGATCACAAGAATTCGACCACCGGGATAGCGCGCGGAAACTTCGCGGATGTTGGCGACCTGCCGCAAGTTGCGCACTTCCCATGCAGCCACGCGTGCGCGGCCGACATCGCCTGGGCTCGCCCGGTTGATCATGTTGAGCCACTGGCCGTTGGCGTCGGTGCGGCCGGCCCGCCAACCGTTGACCATTCGATACGTAGCGAGCGCTTCTTCCGCCGTGGTGAGATGTTGTCCCGCTTCGCGCAATGGCGTGAACGCTGGGTCCGCCATAAGTGCGGCCATCCATGGCTCTTCCATGAACGCCGTGATGTTTGCCTCGAAGTTCGGCACCGTGTCATCGGACTGATCGTCTGTCGGATAGACGCGCTCCTGACCAAGCCGCACGGCAAGGCGCGATGCGATCAAGTGGTTCTCGTTGCGTCTCGCGTTCGTGTCGAATGTCGCCAATTGCTCGGCGAGCAAGCGCGAGACGTTCTCGTCCGCAACGCGCTCACTCGGATCGAGTCGCCACCACTGAATGATCGCTGAAGAGGGATCGCCGGCGGCGACAAACGATGCCGCGAGACGGCGCCGCTGCGCCGGCGTGGGGGAAGTGGGCCAATCCGCAAGCGTGCGTCGGATTTCGGCGTCCGCCTGCGCCATATCCATGCCGAGCAAGCCGCGAGAGATTCCAGAGAGCGCCATTGCCCGGCCGCCGTAGCTTTGCGCTGCCTGCGGATAGCTCTCGCGCCATGTCCACAATTGATCAATTGTCCGACCCGGCAGCGCTTCGATCGCGATGGCGTCTGGATGAAATGCTTCCAGCCGCTGGAGCAACGGCTCAAGCACCACCGGATCAAAGTTCTCCGGTGTCCCGCTCAAGTGCGGCGTTGCAATCACTAGGATCTGCGTCGGTTGCCCGACGTGCCGCGCCTGATACTCGCGCGGATCGAACGGGCGGTTTTGCGCCGCAGCAGGTGCGACGGCAGCCAGCGTCACCGCTGCCGCCAGAATAAGATGTTTCATCCAAGTCCTCCGCATGGGAGGACGCTGCGCATGCGCGCTTTGGATGCAGGCGAGCGCGGCCGACGGAGCCTTTTCGATGAACAGCCTCTACGCCTCACTCGGCACGACAGTGTTCGAAGTGATGTCGCGGCTCGCCGCAGAGAAGGGCGCCGTGAACCTGGGGCAGGGCTTCCCAGAGGACGACGGCCCGCGCGACATTCTCGAAGCGGCGGCGCGCGCTACCCTCGAAGGGCCTAACCAATACCCCTCAATGCGCGGGTTGCCGGAGCTTCGACAAGCCGTCGCCGCGCACTATCGCGCCTACCAAAACGTCGACCTCGATTGGCAGCGCGAGATCACGATCACTTCCGGGGCCACTGAAGCGATAGCCGCTGCGCTGCTCGCCTTCATTGAGCCCGGCGATGAGGTCGTGCTCTTTGAGCCGCTTTACGACGCGTATCTGCCGATGGTGAAGAGGGCAGGCGGCGTGCCGCGCATCGTCCGGCTTCAGCCGCCGCACTGGCGCTTCGAACGTGAAACAGTCGCCGCGGCGTTCAACGAAAAGACGCGTGTGGTCATCATCAATACGCCGCTCAATCCAAGCGCCAGCGTCACCAGCCGCGCCGAGCTCGAAATGCTCGCCGAGCTTTGCCGTGCGCACAACGCCATCTGTGTCAGCGATGAGGTTTGGGAGCACCTTCTCTTTGACGGCGCCGAACACGTCTCGATGCTCGAGGTGATGCGCGATCATACGCTAAAGATTGGCTCCGCCGGCAAGATGTTCTCGCTCACAGGCTGGAAGGTCGGTTTCGCTTGCGGCGCGCCTGAGCTGATGGACAACTTCGCCAAGGCGCACCAGTTCTTAACGTTCACGACGCCGCCCAACCTTCAGCGCGCCGTCACATACGCGCTCGGCAAACCTCGCGCTTACTTTGAGGAGATGTGTTCGACGCTCCAACGCTCGCGCGATCGTCTCGTCAGCGCACTCGAAGGGGAGGGGTTCGTTACCCTGCCCGCGCGCGGCGCTTATTTTGTCAGCATCGATCTCGCTGCCTCCGGCATTGCGATGAGCGACGAAGCCTTCGCGCGCCATGCCGTCGATCACGGCGTCGCAACGATCCCGTTCTCGGCCTTCTATGCCGCACCAGATGCTCCGGCGCTTGTCCGCCTCTGCTTCGCCAAGAGTGACGACACACTGGATCGCGGCGCCGAAGCGCTCATCAATGCGAGGCGCTCTCTGCTTTAGGCCGGCGACACCGGCGCAACCGGCTCATCAGCCTGGGTCGTCGCCGGATCTTCCTCGCCGCGTGAAACCACCGTCGCGATCACCAAATCACCCGTGACGTTCAGCGTCGTTCGGCACATATCGAGAAAGCGGTCGACGCCGAGGATCAGGCCGATTCCTTCCGCCGGCACGCCAACCATCGCGAGGATCATCGCGATCACCGGCAGCGATCCCGCAGGCACGCCCGCCGTGCCGATGCCGCCCAAGATGCAGACGAGCATCACCATAACTTGCTGCGTCATGTTGAGCCCGATGCCGAAGAACTGCGCGAGGAACAGAACCGTCACACCCTCGAACAATGCCGTCCCGTTCTGGTTGGCTGTGGCGCCTACCGTCAGCACGAAGCGTGCGATCTTGCGTGGCAGTTTGAGTTCGGTTTCCGCGGCGCGCAGCGAGACGGGCAGGGTGGCGTTCGATGATGCTGTCGAGAACGCAACGACCATCGGCTCACGAACCTGAGCGAAGAAGGCGAGCGGGTTCTTGCCGCCAAACAGCAGCACGACCAGCGGGTAAACGACGAACATGTGCAGCGCCATCGCGCCGACGGCGACTCCGGCGAACGCTGCGAGCCTCGCCAGAAGGTCCCAGCCGAATAGCGCGGCTAAATTGAACATCAGGCAGGCGATGGCGATCGGCGCCAGGCTGATGACGACCCGCAGCAGGCGCATCATCACTTCAAAAATGCCGGTGATGGCGAGCTGCAGCTGATCCGTCGCGCGGCTCCGGACCATGACGAGGCCGACGCCGAAGAACACGGCGAAGACCATAAACGGCAGCACTTGGTTGTCCGCCGCGGCGCCAAACACGTTGCGCGGAACGAGATCGAGGAAAAATTTGCCGAGATCGACCGTTGCCGGTGCGTTCGAGACGATACCCTGCGCGCCCTCGGCGTACTGCGACAACAGTTGCTCAGCCAGCGCCGGATCAACGCCGTCGCCTGGACGGAACGCATTAACGAGCCCGAGGCCGATCAGCACCGCAATCGTGGAGATCACCACGGTCATTAGCAGCGTCTTCCAGCCGACGCGCCCGAGCGATCCGAGGTCGCCCATCTCCGCGACGCCCACGACGATCGCCGAGAACAAGAGCGGCAGCACCAGCATGAAGAGAAGGCCGAGGAAGATCTGGCCGATCGGCCCCGTGATGCTCGACGTCACCGTCTGCACCCACGGCGTCTCCGCGCCGACCATGAGATTGACCCAAAGCCCCGCGCCGAGGCCGATCGCGAAGCCCGCGAGCATCAGGAGCCAAAACGGAATGCCGCCGCGCTTAGTCTCTTCCATGGAAGGCTCCTTGCTCGCCCCGTGTGGCTAGCGGCGCTGGAGCAGGGGATCAACTGATGAAACGACCGTCGCGCGTTTCACGGAAGAAGTATTGAGCTCAGCTGCCGATTAGCTTCGCCACGTTCCGATACGCATCCGCAGCAATCAGCTCTTGCGGCGCGCCGGCGGTCTTAGAGCGCATCTCCGCCGTCCAGAGCACCTCATAGGCGGCGCTCAGCTTCTTCGCCGTCCACAGCCGCGCTTGCGACGCCACGGCATCGCGTTCTTTCCAGAACACCGGCGGTCGCAGTCGCGCGATGGCATCCTCGGCGCTGGCGCCTTGATCCATCATCGCGCGCGCATCGCGCAATTGGTGCAGCCGTCGAAGCAGCGCCCGCAGCGCCGAAACGCCGGAGAGCGCATCAATCCGCGCCAGTGACTCCACCGCTTGCGCCGCCTTACCCTGCGCCGCAGCTAGGCTGGCGGCGTCAATGGCGCTTTCGGATTCGGCGGCCAGCAGCGCTTCGAGATCAGCAACCTCAAGCGGCCGTCCAAGGTTGTGTGCATAGAGCGCGAGCTTCTCGATCTCTTGCCGTGCCAGGCCCCGGTCAGCAGGCAGGGCGGCGAGAAATCGATCCTCCGCCTCGCGCTCGAACGTGACACCCAATTCCTTCGCCAACGCCTTCGCGAACACTGCGCGCTCGGCGTCGGTCTCTTCGTAAAAGGCAATCACCGCCGCGCTTTTCGCGGCGCCAAACTTCTTGACGATATCCGCACTGCCGCCGAGGTCGCCCGCTTCCACAATCAGATAGCCACTCGGATCGCCACGCTCGATGGAGGTGAGTGCAGCGAGAATGGAATCGTCCGCGCCTTTACCGCTCACGCGCGCCCAAACGATTGTCGGCCCACCAAGCAACGATTGCGCAGCGAGGGCGTCGGCCAAGCGCGCGCTGTCGCGCTTGATCTCGTCTTCGCCAAGCTTGGTGATCGCGTAAGGGTCATCCGATTTGCCGAGCGCCCACGCAGAGAGCCGCTGCGCCGCTTCGTGGCTGAAGCTCTCATTGGGTCCGTAGAGCAGGACTGCTCGGACGTCCTTGTCCGGCTTTTCCAGGAAGCGCCGGATCGAGGCGCCCTTGATTTGCACTTCGTCAGCCTGCCCGCGCCTGCGCCATTCGGAGGGCAAGCTCCGAGCGGAAGCGCTGCGCCATGGTTTCTGCCGCGCGTTCGCGCGCATCGTCCTGAGCAGATATTTCGCCGAACGCCGCGGTTGGGATGTCGTAGGTCACGACCGTGAAGACAGAACCGCGCATCACGCGCGCGCCAGGTTGTGGTGGCGTCAGGACATAGTTGGCGGTAAGGCGCAGCTCCGCTCGAGTCGCGGACTCGTCACGACGTATGCCCAGCGGCGTGACCTGCTCCACCAACGTAATCCGAAGATCCATCGGGGCCGAGCCATCGTTCTCGACGGCTAGAATGCGATTCAGTTCAATCCGCAGCACGTGGCCGGCCTTACCGTCGATTTCACTCACGGCCACGGGGCCGATCGCATTCGCGCCCTGCGGCTGCGCGTACATCGGCTGAAACCCGCACGCGGCGAGAAGAAGGGTAAGACTGGCGATCAATACGCGCATCTGGGGTTTCTCCCGCCGCTAGTTGGCGACGATATTGACGATCCTGTCGGCCACGACAATCACCTTGCGGACGGTAACGCCCTCCAGGAATGCCTTCACCGCAGCGTGTTGCAGCGCCAACTCGCGGACATCGGCCTCTGCCGCGCCCTTGGGCGCCTCGATCTCCGCACGTTTCTTCCCGTTCACTTGGATCGGTAGCGTGACAACGTTTCTCGCGGCCAGTTGAGCGTCGGCGACAGGCCACGGCGCGGTGGCCACGAACCCTTCGCCACCTAGTTTCTCCCAGCACTCCTCAGCCAGGTGCGGCATGAAAGGGGAGATAAGCTGCGCCAGGATGCGCAGCGCTTCGCCGCGCGCGAACACCGCGCCCTCGTCATCGCCCTTCAGCTTAGCGATGGCATTGACCAGCTCATAACTGCGCGCGACTGCAACGTTGAATCGGAAGTGTTCGATATCCTCAGTGACGCTCTCGATCGCGCGATGGGCCAGTTGGCGTAGTGCGTGAGCCTCGCCCTCGTTGGCTGAAGGCGGCGCCGTATCTTCAACTTTCGGCGCCGCGCGGCCGTGCGCTTCAGTCAGCGTCCAAACACGCTGCACAAACCCCCACGCGCCCTTTACGCCAGACGCCGTCCACTCGACGTCGCGCTCCGGCGGCGAGTCCGACAACACAAACCAGCGCGCAACGTCGGCGCCGAAATCGGTCACGAACGCATCGAGATCGACGACGTTCTTTTTGGACTTCGACATCTTCTCGATTGCGCCAACTTCAACGGCGCCACCAGACTTCAGCTCGACGCGCTTGCCGTCCTTGACGTCCGTTTCTTCCGGCAACAGCCAAGCGCCGGTGGCAGACTTATAGGTCTCGTGAACAACCATGCCTTGCGTGAACAGGCTCTTGAACGGCTCGCCATCCGCCGGCCCATCCAGGAAGCCGCAGTCGCGCATCGCGCGCGTGAAGAAGCGCGCGTAGAGCAAGTGCAGCACAGCGTGCTCGACGCCGCCGACATACTGATCGACCGGCAGCCAATAGCTCGCCAGCTTCTTGTCGAACGGTGCGCCTTTGTTGTTCGGATCGGTGAAGCGCGCGAAGTACCAGCTCGAATCCACGAACGTGTCGAGCGTGTCGGTTTCACGGGTCGCTGCGCCGTCACATTGCGGGCAGGTGGTGTGCTTCCATGTCGGGTGCCGATCCAACGGATTGCCCGGTTTATCCTTATCGAACGTCACGTCTTCCGGCAGCGCGATTGGCAGATCCTTTTCAGGAACCGGGACAACACCGCACTTCGCACAGTGGATCGCGGGAATGGGGCAGCCCCAATAGCGCTGGCGTGAAACACCCCAGTCTCGCAGGCGCCATTGCGTCGTCGCTTCGCCAGCCTTGAGCTTTACCAGCTCCGTGACCGCCGCCTTAATCGCATCACGCGTGCTCAAGCCGTCGAGAAATTTTGAATTGTAGAGTGTGCCGTCGTCGGTGAACGCGTCTTTCTCGACCTTATACGTCGCCGCATTCTCGCCGGGCGGCAGCACCACTGGCTTGAACGGCAGCTTGTACTTGTTCGCGAAATCCAAGTCTCGCTGATCGCCCGCGGGCGAGCCGAAGATCGCGCCGGTGCCATAAGTCGAGAGCACGAAGTTCGCGCCCCACACCGGCAAAATCCAATCCGGATCGAACGGGTGACGCACGCGAACACCAAGATCCACACCGAATTTCGGCGCCTTTTCGATGTCGGCTTCGGACGTGCCGAGCTGGGCGCACTGTTCGATGAACCGCGCGACTTCCGGATTGTGCTCAGCAATCGCTTTCGTCAGAGGATGATCCGGCGCCAATGCAAGGAAGCTCGCGCCAAACAACGTGTCCGGCCGCGTTGTGTAAACTTCGACTGGATCGCGCGCATGGTTCGGCTCACCGGCGGGTGAGGGCGGCAGGAACGACGGCGCTTCCGCGATGTCCCACCAAATCTTCGCGCCTTGGCTTTTCCCGATCCAGTTCGTCTGCATCAGACGCACTTTGTCCGGCCACTTCTCCAGCTTCTCGAGTGCGGCCAGCAAGTCCTCGGCGTACGCCGTGACCTTGAACATCCATTGCTCAAGCTCGCGCGTTTCTACCGGTGCGCCGGAGCGCCAGCCCTTGCCGTCCACCACTTGCTCATTAGCGAGCACGGTGTTGTCGACCGGGTCCCAGTTCACTTTTTGCTTTTTGCGATAGACGAGATCGTTCTTCCAGAACGCAAGGAAGAGCGCCTGCTGGTGCTTGTAGTAGCTCGCATCGCAGGTCGCGAGTTCGCGCGACCAATCGATCATCAGGCCGAGCAGCTTCAGCTGCTCGCGCATCGCGGCGATGTTGTCGTAGGTCCAACCCTTCGGGTGGATGCCGCGCTCCATCGCGGCGTTTTCCGCCGGCAGGCCGAACGCATCCCAACCCATCGGATGCAGCACATTGTAGCCGTTCGAACGCCGGAAGCGGGCGATGACATCGCCCATCGTGTAGTTGCGCGAGTGGCCCACGTGGATCCGCCCCGACGGGTACGGAAACATCTCGAGGACGTAGGCTTTCTTTTTGCCCTTCGCTTCGTCCGGCGAAAGCGCGCGATCCACTCCGGCGGCGGCCCAACGCTCACGCCACTTCGGTTCGACTTCGCGATGATTGTACCTGGACGACATTCCCGCTCACGCCCCTGCGCTGGAGCGTTTTGGTGACCGCAAACGCTCTTTGTGTCTAGC
>CADEDT010000044.1 GCA_902826145.1 uncultured Caulobacteraceae bacterium | reverse complement strand
AGGTGTTCGAGCGACGGCCATAATAGCCCTTCGCCTTCTTCAGAACTTTCTTGTGACGGGCGTGCGCGGTGACGCCCCCTTTGACGCGTGCCATCTATCTGTCTCCGCTCAATCCAAACCGTAGGGGATCCAGAGCTTGACGCGCTTTGCGTCGGGCTCGGCCAATACGTCGGTGCCGCGGTTTTGACGGATGTATTTCGAGTTGTGGCTGATCAGGCGGTGGCGCTTGCCGGCGGCGCCGGCCTTCACCTTGCCCGAAGCCGTGAGCTTGAAGCGCTTTTTCACGCCGCTCTTGGTCTTCAGTTTCGGCATTTCATCCTCCAGCGGGATAAGGACGTCCGGAGACGCCAAAAGGGCCGCCACGGCATGCCGTTTAGCCGGGCCACCCACGAAAGGCGGGGCGTGTATCATGGGGGTTGCACCCGGGCAAGCTACCCAGACCCCTGATTTGCTGGTTAAGTCCGCCCCCGGGAGACGCCCAAATGGTGCGACAGCCGACTAGCCTGGCCGAGGCCAAACAGATTTTTGGCGAGGAGAAAGCGAAGGTCACCGGATCGCTATCCGCGATCGCTGGATCGCGCTGGCTTATGGCCATTCTGGCGACGCTAGTTATCGCATTCGGCACCCACCTCGCCTACGCCCCGGCGCGCCTGCCGGCGGTAGGCGGTGTGAGCTTGGCGGCGGTTGGCCTGCCGCCGAATGTCGACTTCGGCTTCGCTGGCGATCAGGCCAAACAGGCGGCGGAAGCTGCCGCCAACAGCGAAGCGCGCACGCGGGCGCAGGAATTCGTCACCGCGAACGCCGACAAAATTCCGATCTTCAACGCGGTGATGTTTGGCCTCGCGCTGCTGCTGCTGCTCGGCAACATGTGGATCATGACCAAGCGGCGGCCCTACTCGCGCGGCTAACCAGCGGAAGTCTACAACCACACATTGATCTGCTGGTAATCTACGCCTATCGTCGCGCGGCACATCGGGGGCAACGGCGATGGGTGACGTTCAAACGGTCATCACAACCATAATCACCGGGCTGGTTGTCGAGATCATCGTTCTTCTCGCTACCCGCAACTCAGGAGCCCGCATCGTAGCAACGCTGCTTGTGGCGGTGACAGTCGTAGGATTCGCTTGGCACACGCTCACTGAGGAAAGCCGGCGGCATGCCGCCCAGTGCGCAACGCTTTGGTCTCAAGCGGAAAGCAAACAGACGGTGGCGGACTTTCGATCATACATTGATCCATGCTCCGACCACGAATTCGCTCAGTCAGCTGAAACGCGAATTGCTAGCATTTGCCAAGAGCGGTGGGAACGGGTTGCGCGACAGAACAGCATTCCCGCCTACGATGGTTTTCGGCGGGATTGCCACGACACCGACTATGCCACGACGGCCTTCGACCATGCGTGTGAACTTCGTTGGCAAGATGCCACGGAGCAAAACTCGCTAGGTGGTTACTCCGATTTCCAACGCGCCTGTCCTAAGGACGAATATCGCGAGGCCACGAGCGGGCGCATTTGCGAGGTTCGCTGGAATGAAGCCGTGAACCGCAACACGGAGGAAGCGTATCGCGAGTTCGAGGGAGTTTGCGGGAGTAGTCCGCGTGTTCAAGAAGTGAGTCACAATGTTTGCGCGCTCCGCTGGGCGGAGGCAGCTGCACGCAACGAGATTGGATATTACAGAGACTTCCTCAATGCGTGCGGAGAAGGAATAAGCGCAGCACAAGCAAGGTCGCGAATAAGCGCGCTTTGCGATCATCAATGGACGTCTGCGCGACAGGCCCGTTCTCTGCACGCCTACCAAGAGTTTGCACAGAGCTGCTCCGACAACCGTTTTCATGCAGATGCTATCGAGCAGATCGAGGATGAATGCGATGATCGCTGGAGCAGAGCGCGGCGAAGGGACACCGTATCGGAGTACCAAGAGTTCGCGAACACCTGTTCTGGCACTAGGCATGTGGACGCGGCGCAATTTCAGATAATCAGGGCCAACTCCGATAAGATCACTCGAAACTACGCACTGAGGTATGAAGGCTGCCAAATCTACGTTCGGCCCGACCTTTCCCCACGGCAGCAGCAAGACGCAACAGAGGACGCCACACGCGAATGCCGGCGGCACGCGAACCGTGGCAATCGAGGGTCTGCATCCAGCATTGCCGGTACGATTTTGGCGGTAATAGTTGGGGTCTGTGTCGCCGGTGGATGTTAGCTAGGTCACGTCGCCTGCTACTCGCACGGCTAGCCGCGTCTGAAGCCGAACCGATAAGCGGGCTTCGCCACTTCGTTTTCCGGCCATTCATGCCACGCGCCAGGGCGCGCGACAGCGAACACCACGGTGCCTTGTGGTGTTTCGAGCGATTGGCCGAGCGTGAGTTCGCGCTCCGTGCCGGAGACGTTCGCGCGCACGACGAGACGGCCGGCCCACACGCACGTGACGTTACCGGGACAGCGGCTGTCTTCCTTCACTTCGAGCGGGCGCACCGTCAGGCCGCCGCCGAGGTCAGCAGTTTCATTGACGCCAGCAGCGACCACGCCGGGCATGCGCAATTCGCGCTCGATATTATCAAGATCGGCGTGGATTTGCCGCGCGAGTTCGGATTGCGGCTGCGGCATCGGCGCGCCGCCGCTTTGGGCGCACGCAGCCAGGGCGAAAGCCGCAAACAGAAGTGCACGCATGAACACGTCTCTCCTTGGTTTGCGGCGATCTAAGACGCCCGCTGCTGAATGGCGGCTGATAAACGCGCTTATGAGGCGCGGGGCGCCATTACCATAACGACCTGGCGACCTTCGAAGCGCGGCTCGTGCTCGACCTTGGCGATGCCATCGAGTTCGGTGCGCATGCGGTCCAGCAGTTCCATGCCCAAATGGGTGTGCGCCATTTCGCGGCCACGGAAGCGAAGCGTGACTTTGACCTTATCGCCTTCTTCGAAGAAGCGATGGATGGCCTTCATCTTCACTTCGTAATCGTGGTCGTCGATATTGGGACGGACTTTGATCTCTTTGAGTTCAACGCGCTTGGCCTTCTTGCGCGTCTCAGCCTTCTTCTTCTGCTCCTCGAAACGGAATTTTCCGTAGTCGAGAATCTTGCAGACTGGGGGCACGGAGTTCGGCGCCACCTCGACCAAATCGAGGCCGGCTTCGCGCGCCGCGTCGAGCGCTGCGCCGATCGGCATTTCCCCCTGCTTTTCTCCCTCTGCATCGATGAGGAGTACACGCGGCGTTCCGCGGATATCCTCGTTCACCCGCGGCCCATCCTTCGAGGGGGGCGGCGCGGCGTACGGACGTCTGGCTATCGGGCATTCTCCTGTAGCTGTTGATAAAACACGGCGAAGCCGCGCCCTCTCGGACGCGGACTCACCGCTAGAATATTGCCTTTCATTGCCCCCGCATCAAGCGGTTGCGGCGTGAGCGTAGACGCCGCAATTGCGGAGCTGGCGGTCGACCTGGTCGACCGGGATGTCGGCGATCACCGCTGCCGTGAATTCCACAACCCCGCCCCGGCCGCGAGGCACGGTTGGAGCTGCTCTGCCCACCGAGGTCACGAACACTAGGCACGGCGCCCCGGCGGCGGCGGCTACCTGCATCAGCTCGACGTCATCGCCGACCGCGAACGAAGCGCGCTCGGCTAGGCCGATCGTCTGGAAAAGGTCCGGCCGGGTGACGAGGTTTTTGACCTTCGGCTCGGCCTTGGCGATTGCCGCCCCGATCGGGCGCTCCTCGGTCCCGCCGATGACAACCGGCGTCACGCCGTAACTGGCGATACGCTTGGCGAGCTCGATGTACTTCTCTTCCGGCCACCGGCGGTTGGCCTCGGCGTCGGAGCCGCGCGGCAGCAACAACACATACGGGCCGCGAATGCTGAAATAGTCCGGCTGCAGACGCGGCGCGTCACGAAGGCCCGAGCGGAGCCAGCCGAGATCTGGGATCAGCGGTTCATCGCCCAATCCAGCGACGGCAAGCTGACCAGAGTAGCGGTCCAGCGGATGAAGCTGCGCGCGTTCAGCGCCGACGTAAGCGTGGCTCGCGCCAGCGACAGGGCCCGACCATTTCGGCGGCCACGGGCGCAAGCCTTGGAAGTAATTGCTTGTGCGGTTCGATCCTTCCAGGTCGTAGACCATCTCGTACTTGGCGCTACGCAGGCGCTTGATCAGGGCAGTGATCGCTTGCGGCTCTGTGGGCCGGCCATCAGCCTCGACCGTGTCGAAGTACGGCGCCTTCTCGGCGAGTTCCTTAGTCGCTTCGGTCGTCAGCAGCGTGATGCGCGCGCCGATGTGATGGTCGCGAATGCGCTTGGCAGCGGCGAGCGCTTGCACAAACGCGGCGATGCCGCCGAGCTGGATCACCAACACGCGCTTGGCGCTCGCGTCGCCTTCGGTTTCAGCAGCTGGCTTGCGCCAGATCATCCGATCACTCCTAGAGGGCTGGCCGAACGTGGGCTTTGTCTGCGCCCTTTTTCGATTCGGCTTCGCTTAAAACCCGTTGATAAACAGCCAATGTGGCCGATTGCAGGGCAGTCTTTGAATAAAGCTGCCGAACGCGATCACGGCCTTTTTTTCCCATTTCAGCGCGTTTTTCCGCTCCCGCATCAATCATCCGCTCGATCGCGCCGCACAGCGGGCCTGGCGCGCCGCCCGGTACGAGAAAGCCGGTTTGGCCTTCGACGACCGTTTCGGTGTAGCCGCCGAGATTGGAGGCGATCACCGGAACACCCATCGCTTCAGCTTCAACGGCGCCGCGTCCGAACGCCTCCGGCTCAATGACGGGAAACACCGCCATGTCCGACGCCGCGAACGCCAATGGCATCTGCCTCAGGTGGCCAACCACCGCCACAGCGTCTTGCAGTTTTGCGGCTGTAATCGCGGAAAGCATTTCCTGCGTGTAAGCACGCCGGCCTTGATCATCGCCTGCGATGATCACTTTCACCGCGCCGGGTCTGCGCGTTTGAAGCAATTTCATTGCTTCAATGAGGATCATTTGACCTTTCCAGCGCGTCAGGCGCGCGGGAACAAGCACAACACACTGCTCGTCGCTCGCGCCCCATTTTGAGCGCAATTCGGCAACGTCTGAGTCCGAGATCTTCTCGCGATCGAACACGTCGAGATCGACGCCGCGCGGAATCGCGGTGATGCGCTCCGGCATGATGTCGAAATTTGTGAGCACGTGTTCGCGCGTGAATTCGGAATTGGCGATGATCGCGTCACCCCGCGCCATCACCGAATTATAGAAACGCTTCAACAGCGACTTCGCGTTGTAGATGCCATGGTAGGTCGTCACGAACGGCACGTTCGTCATGCGCGCGGCGAGCAATGCGCTCCAAGCCGGCGCACGCGATCGTGCGTGAATGATCTGGACTTTGCGCTCGCGAACGATCGACGCGAGCTTGAACGCGTTGGTGACCAGCGTGATTGGATTTTTAGAAGCAGCGGGAATTCGGATCAGTTCGCCGCCGGTCGTCTTGAGGTCCGGCTCAAGACGACCGCCGGCGGTAGCAACCAAAGCGAGCCCCCCGGCGCGGCTGATTGCCTCCGCAATTTCAAGCGTAGTCCTCTCGACCCCGCCAGCGTTTAGCTCAGGGGTAACTTGCAGAACTGTCAGGTTGTGACCTTCTTGCAATGCTTCGCCGTTGCCCGTTTCCCGCCTCGTCCGGCTAAACCTCGGTTTGATAACGGTTTTGCTTAACAAGGCGCTTAGATTCATTAAACGCGCGGTATTTGGGGCGTGAGGCTCACCCACGCCCGCTAGGAGTAGAGCCATGCCCTTTGGGCAAATCGAGGCCCTTGAGCACGACGGCGTGCAGTTGGCCTATGAGCGAGCGGAAGGCGCGGCGCCGACGTTCGTTTGGCTCGGCGGCTTCAAGTCGGACATGTCCGGCACGAAGGCCCAGGCCCTGGCCGAGTGGGCTCGAGAACGTGACCAAGGCTTTGTCCGCTTTGACTATTCCGGCCATGGCCAGTCCGGCGGGCGCTTCGAGGACGGCAATATTTCGCGCTGGCTTGGAGACACCCTGGCGGTTCTCGATGGGCTTACATCCGGCCCACTTGTGCTGGTCGGTTCGTCGATGGGGGGCTGGCTCGCGCTCCTCGCGGCGCGGGCTCGACCGGAGCGGACCGCGGCTCTTCTGCTGATCGCGCCCGCGCCGGACTTCACCGAGCGGCTGATGTGGCCGGGCTTTTCGCCAACGCAACAACAGCAACTGATGAGCGAAGGCCGGCTGGAGCTGCCCTCCGCCTACTCTTCTGAGCCGACTGTGATCACCCGCGAAATGATCGAGGATGGCCGCAAGCACCTCGTCATGCATGAGCCAATCGCCTTCTCCGGTCCCATCCGCATTCTCCAGGGTCGGCTCGACCCGGACGTACCGCCAGCGCATGTGATGGCGCTGATGCCCTTGCTGCACGGCAGCAACAATGTGCGCCTGCACATGGTCATGGATGGCGACCATCGCCTCTCGCGGCCCGAGGACATTGCGCTTCTGTTGGAAACAGGCGCCGATCTTCGGCAGACGCTCGCGCGCTGAGCGAACGGCTTGGATTTGCCCGCTCATTAGGGCATCGGTGAAACTGTCCTTATGGGGACGACGCGGGAGACCCTGAAGTTCATGTCCATGATCGTCGCCTTGATCTTACCGTTTGCCTTGCTGCAATCTGACGCCGCTCCGACGCTCGGCGCTGGCAACGATCGCTTCCAGCAATGCGTCGCGTCGATCGATGATGACGCGGCGAGCGCGTACGAAGACGCGATGGCGTGGGCGCGCGATACGCAATCTGTACAAGCCTACCGCTGCGCCGCCATGGCGCTCATCGGTCAAAATCGCCATGCCGAAGGCGCGCGGCGTTTGCAATCGCTCGCGAGCGCTGTGAACCCGGCAGAGACAGCGCTCCGCGTTTCGCTCTGGTCTCAATCGGGCAATGCGTGGCTGCTAGCGCGCGAACCGGGCCAAGCACGCAGCGTGTTCACACGCGCAATCGTCACGATAGAGAGCGATCCATCACAGCTGCCTGACTTGCTCATAGATCGCGCCCGCTCCTACGCAATGGAGCGTGATTGGCGCCACGCCGAGGAAGATCTCTCGCGTTCGCTCGATATCCGCCCGGACAACGCCCTGGCGTTGCGTCTGCGCGCAGCGTCCAGAATGCAACAGCGGTCCTTTGAACTCGCTCAGGCGGACGCAATCGCTGCCGTGCGGCTTGAACCGCAAAATCAGGAAAACACGCTGGTGTTGGGCGACGTTCGCGAGAGCATTCGCACCGGCGCGCCGTTCGAGCGTAACTGACGTAACACTATTTCGAGCCATCCAGCGACGGACTAGCGCGCCCTTCCCGTTTGAAGGTGCGTGAGGGCCTTTCGCTTGGAGGCGAACGTGAAATTCAATGCAGTTCTAGCGGGTGCGTTTGTGATGCTGGCGGCTTGCGCCACGCCCGCAAGCGCGTGGACTCAAATCGGCGTGCGAGACGTGCGCGACCGCACCGACCGTGACGTCATCGTCGTCGAAGGCCCGCGTCGGTTCGAGCGCATCAAACTGTGCGTCTACCGCAACCCAGTTCACTTCTACGATCTCGACGTGTTTTACCGGAACGGCGGACACCAAGACGTGTCGGTGCGGCAGCGGATCAACGCGGGCGAATGCACGCGCGCAATCGATCTGAACGGCGACGACCGTAACATCACGCGCGTGGCGCTACTCTATGAAGAAACCAGCTTCCGCCGGCGTCACGCTACGGTGAGGTTGTTCGCGGAATAGCGTCCGCATTAGGCGCGGCTGCGATCTGACGAAGATCCCAGCCGTCGCCGCGGATGTTGTCGATCTTCCAGCGATCGTCTTCCCGGATGAGATCGTAGACGATCTCGGTGGCCGTACCGGCGTTGCCAAAGCTCGCGCGCACGACAGCGTGGCTCGCTTCCGAGACCGCTTCGTTGGCGACGTTCAGATTGCTGAGCTGATAGTCCTGCGCGCCGATGAGCGGATCGAAATCAAGGATCGGCTCGTTGATCGCGTTCGAACGGGCCGCCATCGCCTCAAGCAGTGTCCACAAACTGTTCGACCACGGCGCCTGGTCGCGGAATTCCGGAAACTCGGCGTTCGGCGTCGTATAGCGGTCGTAGAGCGGGCGAATAACAGCCGCCGGGTCGGTGACGGCGCGACCGCCATCGGCGGGAGCTTCGGTTTTCGCTTGTTCACCAGAGCACGCCGCGAGCGCCACGGCGCTCAAGCTCAAAATCACGTCCCGTCTGCGCATCCCCGCCTCCTTTTGGTGGCGGGAGCTAAGCGCAAACAGCGGCGCGACGCTAGACCTTAGCTTTGCGTCCACCGCACAGTGGCGTCGTTGAAATCGACCACGTCGCCGAGTTCGTAGACGTTGCGATAGCCGTAGCCGTAGAGGTTGATGAAGGTCTGGATGTTCAGCGCGAGTTCGACGCGCTTCAGGATCACCGGCTGAGCGTTATTGGAAAAGTTGTTGTTGCAATAGATCAGAATGCGCACGTTCGGATCGCGCAGCGCTTCGCGAAGGCTCGCATCGGTGAAATCGGTGAACGGCAGATTGATTGCGCCGGCGATGTGCCCTTGCGCGTAGGCGTCCGCCGAGCGTGCATCGAGCACGATGGTGTTGCGCTCACGCGCCATGCGTTCGAACTCGGCGTGCGAAACGAGACGATCAGCACGATAGGCTTCGACTTCGTCGGTGAGATTGCGGAAAGCAGAATAGTTGACCTGGCCGCCAGTATTGTTCGGCTCAGTCTTTTCCTGCGCCAACGCAGACGCGGATACGAAACCAACAGCAAGCGCGAGCAGCACGGCGCGCATGACACCCTCCCGGTTAGACAGGAAGCGTAAGCGCGTTCGAAGTACGCAACGCCTCCCGTGTCTTAGGGATGAGGCGCCGCGTTTGAGTTTTTAGTTGGGCGTGTTGTTGATCATGGAAAGGAGATACGGCCCCCCGACTGTCAGGAAGCCGCCGATCAGCAGCCCGACGGGCATTCCCATCAGCGCGCCGACATAGCCGTTGCCGATCCGCTCGCCCCAATCGAGGCCGCGGCCTCCCAAGCGCAACAGAAAGCCAAGCGCGCCGCCGATGAGGCCGCCCATGCCGCCGTAATTCCAGCCGAGCACGCACAGCGCGATCATGCCCGCGAACGCCGCGGTGACGAGCAACAGCCTCAATCCTTGCACGTGGAGATCACTCCCTCGCGGGGCCGTCAGACCCTGTCCCCGCGACTCTCATGGCGCGTGTCGCCCCGGCGAGGCAAGCGTCAGAGGCGCCGCAGCCTGCCGGAGCGCTGCTCAGAGCCGTTGCTCTGGGTGGTGGGCGCCACCATTCGGTTGAGGCGCGGGCGCTGGCGCCGCGCGCCGGGCGAGCGCATCACGCTGCGCCGCGGCACTGACCAAGCCCAATTCCTGGGGCGTCAGCACCAGCAATTGGCCAGACGCCGCGAGCGCTTCGGCAATGTTCTGGCGCGTCTGCATTTCGAGGAGCGCCATAAGCGCGGCGGTCGCTCCAGGATCGCGACCGCGGAAAACGTCAGCCAGCTGATCGAGCTGTTGTGGGCGTAGCGCCAACACGCCCTGCCCGCCCAGTGCGGCGCGTGCACGTTCGATGGCGACCGGGTCTGCCGGCTTGCCGCCAACTGTGGCCGGCGCGAGCGCCTGCAAGGCGGTCGTGAACTCATCGGGCTGCGTGTAGGTGAAGTTCGCGGTGTGGAAGCGAACGCCGAGCGCCATGCCACGCTCGCCAGATTCGTCACCCTCATCCTCGTCGCGGCGCAGCCGTTCGATCGCGCCGCGCTCGACGTCCTGCAGCGATGCTCGCAATTCTTCGTCGTTGCGCTTGCCGATTTCAGCGCGAAACGCGCTTTGGATACGGCTTTCAAGCGCCAGAGAAAATTCTTGGATCTCGTAGACGTGCTTCAGCAACGCGCGGTTCAGACTGAACTGAACGCGCGCATCGACGATGACTTTGTGCGAGTCCGCCGTGGTGGCTTCGAACGGCAGCGGCGCGCAATAGTGTGGGCGTAGATTGATCGCGCCAGTGCGCGCATCCATCAGCTTCACCGTGCGCCGGCCGCCAGTTGCGGGATCGAGCGCGACGAATTCGATGTGCGGCGCAGTTGGGCCTCTGACGACCGTCTCTTCGTAATCCCAGAGCACGACCTTGCCTTCAAGCGCGCGGCGAAAGCCGCGGTCGTTCTGCGTCATGTAAGTGCGGTCGTAACGGGCCTCGTAATAGCGCGACCATACGTAGAAGATAATCGCCAGCAGGATGACGCCCACGAGCGCGGCGATTGCAATGGTCAGCGCCATCGACATTGGCATTGGCGGTCCCCGCAAAAATTGCTTCAGCGGAACAAGCCTAGTCCAGTCCCGGCGCTCGCGCATCCCCCAGACGCGCATGGCGCGAACTCAGGAGCCCGGACGATCCATGATCAGCACACACGAAGCCGTGCGCGACGTGCGCACGTCGCGTGCTCGGGCGGCGATCGTGGCGGAGCGACCGCGCACGTATGGGCCTGGATTGTCGGCTCGCCAACGGTTTGGGCTAGGCAACACGGCCGCGAGACGCGCGGCCTGGAGCGGCGTGAGATCGGCGGCGGAGACGCCAAAGCGCGCGCGCGCGGCGGCTTCGATACCGAAATTGCCGTCTCCCCATTCGGCCGTGTTGAGATAGGCCTCCATGATCCGCCGCTTCGGCCACATGAATTCGATCAACGCTGTGAAATAGGTCTCGAAGCCTTTGCGGATCCAGGAGCGATCCGGCCAGAGGAAAAGGTTCTTCGCGACTTGCTGGCTGACCGTGGAGGCGCCGCGCGTGCGCCCACCGCGACGATTGCGCTCCATCGCATCTTGGATGGCTTCAATATCGAAGCCGTCGTGCGTGCAGAAGTTCGCGTCCTCCGCCGCAATCACCGCGCGCACGATGTGCGGAGACATACGGTTGATCGCCACCGGATAGTGACGGATCGTCTCGCCTTCCGCCGCGCGCTGCATCATCAGGACGTTCGAGGGTGGATCGACGAATAGATACACCGTCACCCACGTGACCGGTGCGAGCACGAAGGCGATGAACAGCACACTGATCGTGGTGATGAACAAGCCATAGCGCTTGCGCCGCTTGATGCGGCCGAGGTCGAGATCGAGATTGCGCTTAGCATCGCGGCGGCGCTGACGATCGCCAGGCCGCGGCGGCGGCTCCGGCATCGGAATGACAGGTTCGCCGAACGGATATTCTTCTTCGTCGAACACCGAGCGCTGCGGTTCGACCGGATAGGTGCGCTCGAGCTCGGGCAGCGGCTCTTCGTGCAACTCTTCCGCGGCGGCTTCATGAATGCGCGGCGGCGGTTCGGGCGGCGGCGCAAGTGGAGGCGCAGGCGGCGGTGCGACGTAAACTGGTTCGGGCGGCGGAGGCGTCGGCGCGACATAAACCGGCGGCGGTGGTGGCGGAGGTTCGACGTGCACCGGTTCCGGCGGTGGTTCGTACGCCTTCACCGGTTCTGGCTCAGGTTCTGGTTTGGGCTGCGGAGGTTCCGTTTCAACGACGGGCTCCGGCGTCGTCTCATACGCTTGCACCGGCGCGGCTTCTTCGAAGACAGCGTCTTCGATCGCATCGGGTGTAGCTTCGACTGGCGCATCGTCATGCGCTTCAGGCTCAGGCGCAGCGACGTTTTCCGCATGCTCTTCGGGCGCGGGTTCGCCTTCGTTCTTCGGCTCTTCCTCGTCCGGATTCATGCGTCCCATTCCTCGGCCACGGAAGCATCCCCTTCCCGCGGCGCCCGGGCTGATTTGAGGCGTTCGAAGGCCGCCTCGTCAAGCAACCGCCGGATCGCCCATACCGCCATTCCGCGCACAAGTGGGGATGAATCTTCTGTGAGGCGCTCCGCGACGGGCGCAAGCGACGCATCGCCACTGTTGCCGATCGCACACGCGACATTTCGCACGAACCGCTCGCGCCCGGTTCGCTTGACCGGCGTACCGGCGAAACGCGCGCGGAACGCGGCATCGTTTAGAGTTGCTAGCTCCGCCAGCGGTGCGAGCCGCAGATCTTCGCGCAGCGCCATACGCGCTTCGCGTGACGTTTGCGCGAACTTGTTCCAGGGGCAAACTGCTAAGCAGTCGTCACACCCGAACACGCGGTTGCCGAGCGCCTCGCGAAACTCGCGCGGGATCTGCTCTTTGTGCTCGATGGTGAGGTACGCAAGGCACCGGCGCGCATCGAGTTGGTATGGCGCGGGGAATGCATTCGTCGGGCAGGCATCAAGGCACGCGTGACACGAGCCGCAGTGATCTTCTTCGGCGGCGTCCACCTCCAGCTCAGCAGCTGTGAGGATCGCTCCGAGAAAAAGCCACGAGCCGTGCTCACGCGAAACGAGGTTCGTGTGCTTGCCTTGCCAACCGAGACCAGCGCGTTGCGCCAGCGGCTTCTCCATCAGTGGTGCAGTGTCGACGAACACTTTCACGTCGGCGCTTGTCTCTTGCGCCAACCATTGCGCGAGCTGCTTCAGCTTGCCTTTCACCACGTCGTGATAGTCGCGCCGCGCTGCATAGGCGGAGACAATGCCGCTTCGCTTCTCTTGCAATAATGCAATTGCGTCGTCGCCAGCCGCATAGCTTTGCCCGATCAGCACAGCGCTCTTCGCCTCGGGCCACAACGCTTGCGGATGCGTGCGGCGCTCTTGATCCATCCAATACATATCGCCGTGACGGCCTGCGTCGAGAAATTCACGCAACCGCACGCCCGCTGGCCACGCTTCGGTGGCAGGCGCGACGCCTATCGCGTCAAACGCCAGCGCGCGCGCCCTTTCGCGCAACGCAAGTGTAAAAGTCTGCTCGGCCGTCATGAATTCAATTTGCGTGTTCGGCTCTACCGCATGGAATGCGCGCGTGATACTCGATTGATCGGCGGAGGGACGATGTTGAACAGCCGGCATCTGTTGATTTGCGCTGCGGCCACACTGACGCTGGCCTTGGCCGCTTGCGGGCAAACCACCTCAGTCTCCGAGGAACCAGGCGCTGTCGCCGAGGCGCCGGCGGACACGTCCGCCACGGGTACATTCTGCGAAGAAGTCGGGCGGCGCGTCACCGCGGAGCAGTGCGAGGACTTCACGCGCCTCGCCGATCGCGCCGCGGTTGGCGTCGCGGCGTTCAACGCCCCCGATCCGATGCGACGGGGCGACACCCACACGCTGCAGCTGGCGATCAGCGATGCGCCGGCGCCTGAGGACGTCGAGGCGCCCGCCACCGAACCTGCAACGAGCGAGACGCCGACGACGGAAACGCCAACCGACGTCGTTGCCACAGGCGAAGAGCCCGCACCGGCGCCGCCTACGCCCACCGACGTCGTCGATCCACTGCAGGGTAATACTGTCGAATACGCACCGCTCGTCGGGCGCTTCATGCGCGCCGAGCTCACCGGCGAAGGCTTCGATATCACGCCCTTATCGCCGCCTTCCCAGGAAGTGCTCCCAGACAGCGTCACGACGTGGAGCTGGCGTGTTGTTGCGACATCCTCCGGACAGCGCGCGCTGACGCTGACAACCATCGTCGAGGGCTGCGACGCACAGGGTCAGTGCTATCCGCTGCGTTCGACCACGCACAATCACGAGGTAGAAGTCACCGTCGGTGTGCTTGGCCGCGCGCAAGATTTCCTGGAAGCCGCGCCGATATGGATGCGCCTCGTGGCAGGCGTCCTGACGGCGCTCGCCGTGCTCATTGGCGCTTGGTTCGGCTTGCGTAACGCGTTCCGCAGGGGCCGCGGCGCTTAGCCTGACACACGGTCACATGTTCTGGATGAGCCGCGTACGGCGCTGAATGTCCGGCATGCGTTGCAAGTCCAGATCACCGGCGCGGATCAGACGCTGCACAATCTCGTACTCGATGTCCGAAAACGCACCGCTACCACGCAGCAGCTGAACGACAGCCTCATACTCTGCCGCGATCTGCTCTTCGCGCGCGAAAGAAGCGTCATAGGTGCCCAGCGCTTGGTCAAAGCGGCGGTTGAAATCGTGCTCCTGGTCGGTGGCTGGCGTAGTTGCACGCACGCGTTGCTGCAAAGCAATGGCGGAAGCGCGACCCTCCTCGGCGGCTCTGCGCATTTGCGCAGCCGCGATGGCCACAAGATCAGCGCTTTGAGCCCGGTTTGAGGGCGTCCCGAAAATGGCCGCGCGCCGCACGCGCGCGACAGCGACCGACGCGTCATAGGAACGTGCGAACGCCATCAACAAATGGTACTGTGGATGATCCACAGCCAGTGACGCGGCAATCGTCTCGTTAGTGTCACGGAACTGCGTTGAGACAATGATCTGCGCATCGAGCAAGCTTGCGTTCGCATCGCGAAGCGCGTTCGTATCCTGGCGCTCGACCGCCGCAACCGTCCCTTCATAGCGCGCGACGAATTCTTCTAGGCCGCGCAACATGTCCGGCAAGCGCGCAGCTTGGTTCATATACGGACGCGACATCTCGCCGAGTTCCGGGGGCGGCCCTAGGCTCTCCAGCGCCGAACGCGCTTCAGCCAGCGACGCACGATAGGCAGGCGCCCATTGCCGCGACCGCAATATCCAATTGAGGCGCGCCGCTTCCGTGTTCTCTGAACCGTATTCCGGAAGCTCCGAGAGCGGATTGGTCATCAGCACAATAATGCGCTGTGTTTCACCTGCCCAGCGCATCAAGCTTTCGTACTGAACCTGCGACGGCGCCGCTTGTGCGTAAGCACTGGGCGCCACTCCACCCGCAAGCGCCAACCCCAAGACCAATGCGGCCAGCAATTTCCTCATATGCACGCCTCCCACGCAGGGGCGTACAATAAAGTGAGCGCGTTCGCTACGGCGCGAGACTTTGATGACCAGGATGCGCCGTGAGCCCTGGTATGCGTGCCGCCAACCGCCGCAGCGCCGATTGCGACGCGAAGATCTGCGGCAGGTCAGGCTCAAACCCAGTCGCCTCTTCGAGTTCTCCGGTCCACGCTTCGCGGCTGTGGACGGCATCGCCGGTGACCAGTTGAGGGCCATCGGTGCTGTTGACGAGATACGCGATCGAGCCTGGCGTGTGACCCGGCGCGTGGATCGCGTACACGGAGCCATCACCAAACACGTCGATGATAGCGAGTTCATTCTGCTGCGGCGGCGCGAACTGCCACTCGTATACGGTGCGACGTTCGAGCGCTTCGCGCGTCGGCTGGCGGATAAACGTGTAGAAAAAGTTCTCATGCGAACCGTCGCGTGGGCCGATGTAGATTGGAATGTCGTGACTGAGCGGCGCGACGCCTAGCACGTGATCGTAGTGCAGATGCGTGACGAACACGCCGCGCGGCGCTTCGTGCTCGCGCACCCATTGCTCCGTCGAAGCGCGAAGCTGATAGCCGTAGTCGTCGTGCATCACGCCGCGCACGATCGGGCCCATGTAGGGCGCGTAGTCATCCGGCATGCCAGCGTCGATGAAGTAGAGACCGAAGCGTGGGTGACGGATGGGGTAAAAATAGATCTGCGCGTCGAGTTCGCGGATTCGCCACTCACTCGTGCCCGGCGGACGAGTTGTGTTCGGAAAATGCCAGTCGGCCGCAACGATCTTCTCGAACGAGACCACGCCTGGGCGTGATATGCTTTCAATCACTGCGGCTTCAGCTATTGGCGCGCCCAGATTTGATGGCGCCACGGGGTGAGTGTTCAGCCGTGACGCACAGGCGCTAAGCGCAAGCGCTGCGCAGATTGCAATGACGTTTCGCTTCAGCATGGGCGTGCTCCATCGCTTCGCGCGGATACGTCCGCACGATTGTTGTTCGCAAAAATTGGCTTCTCAGGCGCTTCGGCGTGCGCCTTTCTTCGTCGTTTTGTTCGGCACGTGCTCGAGGATGTCGCCCGGTTGGCAATCAAGATAATCGCAGATCGCGTCGAGCGTTTCGAACTTCACGCCCTTCACTTTGCCGGACTTGAGCAACGAGAGGTTCGATGGCGTAATGCCGATGGCGCGGGCGAGATCGTTGGAGCGCACCTTGCGCTGCACCAGCACGAGATCGAGGCGGACAATAATCGCCATCAGATATAGCCCTCGCCTTCTTCCTCAAGTTCGCGCCCGAGCGTAATCACGCTCGCCAGCACGAACAGCGCGCCGCCGACAAGCAGCGCCGCGACCATCTGCGGCTGCAGCCAGTTGCGATCCATCAGCCCAGCTGCTTGCACGAGTGGTTGCAGCAAGCCTGGCGCGATCGCAAACAGCACAAGCGCGGCGCCGGCGCGGCGCATCCAGCGCACCGGCGCTTCCGCAAACACGATGCCGGCGCGGTAAGCACCGAACAGCTTGTGCAAACAGTAGAACGCCGCGATCAGCGCGCCTTGAATGATCGTGAGCGGAATGAAGCCGATCAGACGCGACACCAACGGCGTATCAGAAATCTTGATGCTGCCTTCGGCAAAGACATCGCTGCCGAGATAGAGTGTCGGTCCCGCTGTGGTCAGGCGGAAGTTCTCGCCCGTGTAGAACAGCGCTACGGCGATCGTGGCGAGATAGACGAACGCCACCAGCAGGGCGAACGCCGCGAACACGATCTCGAACGGCAAGCTCAGCCGTTTGATCCGCCGCAACGCCGGCGATTGCGGTTTTGGCTCTGCGTAAAGCTGTTCGACAGCCGCCATGAGACGCGCCTCCCTTGGCGCGCCTCACTTGATATCAGCAATTACTTTCTGTGCAACAGAAAGTTTTTGAGAATTTCAGAGATCGACATTTGCGCTGAGCAGCAGCGGCCCGGCTTCGAGCACGAATTGCGGCGGCTCATCGCCTGGGCCTGCGTCCATCGCCAACACTTGCTCGTAGGTAAGTGCTGGCCATCCACGCGCAGTGCTTTCGACGCGGTCCGCGTGCGCCGCGGCCAACGCAGCGATCTGGGGCAAGAGTGGCGCGAGGCGTTGGCGTTGCTCACCGTTGACGTTGAGCCGCGGTAAGTTGGCAGCTGTAAACTGTTGACCGATCTGGCGCGCCTCCTGCGCCGCGGCGAACAACGCGGTTTGCGCAGGTGCTATGTGATCCGCGGTCTCTCGATTGAGTATGCGCATGAACACGCCATGCGCCGTCGAAGCGATCAGTGAATCGAGCGATGACATCCGCGTCCACAGATCGACAAACGATCCCGGCGTCGCGGCTAGCCGAGTGACATTCATGGAGGCGCCCATGATCCACTGGGTCTCGCCGAAAACAGCGAAGTGGCACATGCGCATGACGGGCGTAAACGGGAGCTCGCCACTTACGAAACGCATGCCTGTCGTTTCCACGAAACGCGCCATCACCGCCAAGCGATCAAGCGCTACGATCTGATCGGGCGCGATGCGATCGACTATAGCTTGTTGCCAATTCTCGAACCTGCCAGGCGCCGGACCCAGCGCCGCAACCATGGCGCGGCAGCGGGCGATCTCCGCTTCTGTTGCCTCGCGCTTCGTTCGGGCGCGCCGGCGCGCATCGCCCAATTCGTCGTCCGATTGCGCGACCCGGTACATCGGAATGCTAGAGCCGTCTCTGATCGCGCTCAGAGGCACGTTCAGAATTTCTGTCCAAGTCACGCCAACCGCGCGTCCCCAGGCAATCGCCTCTTCTTCAGTTTGTGCGAACGCAGGCCTCGCGCCGATTGCGGCGAGCGCAATGAACAACGCCTGACGTCGTGAGATAGCGAACTGCATACCACGTTATGGCGCAGCCTACTGCTTCAACGCAACGCCACGACCTAGAGCGCCGGTGCGGGCGCGTTGCCAATGGCTGACGCGCGCTCCATGTTTTGGCGATCGAGCTCCACCGCCAAAGCGCTCACCGCGTCCAACACGGCACTGAGCTCATCCATAGCCGCACCATTCTGCAATGCAGCGGCGCCATCGAGCACGGCGGCCCCTCGATCCAGGGTCGCGAAGGTCTCGACTAAGCTGGCGAACATTTGTTGGGCCGCGACGCGCATGGCTGGCGAGAACGGCGTAGCGCCTATCGCTGCCTCCTGCTCACGCACCGAGACTCGCCCAGCTTCATTGTGCCTGCGCATTTCCGCGGCATACTGCCGAATGGCCTCGCGCTGTTCCGCCGCAAGCACGACGCTGCCTTGAATTGCACTGCGCAAGTAGGCGTCGAACACGACCACTAGCCCGTTGTTGAACGTCACGCGCGAATCCGCCATCGGATGATTGGGATGGCCAGGCGGAGATATGGCGTGCAAAATTGCGAGCGAGCCGTTCTCGAAGAGCAACAATTCACGCACAATGCGCATGCCACGTTCATGAACGGCTGAGACCGCATTGGTTTCACCCGTAAGCACGCGATCAAGGAGATCAGCCATCTGCTGACCAAACGTGGCGACCTGATCGATGTTCTGTTCACTGCGGCGCGTGATCGCCTCAAGGCCGGGCTGCAAGACAGCAAGCTCTCGCAGACGCGGCGGCGGCGGCAACGCAGCAAAATCGCTGCGCAATTGCTCAATGCCGCGATCATACTCTAACCGCCAGGCGCTCAACGCCTCCCGCGCCTGCTCCGCGGTCTTTGCCTGGGCCGCGAAATCCTCGAGTGGTGCATTCAGGCGCTCACTGGTCATCATGAGTTCGATCGCGCGCGTGTTGAAGGCCGTGAACGCCTGCGCCCACTGACCCACTTGGCGGAGTTCGTACTCCGCGCCCTCAATTGATTGCGCTCGCGCTCCCGGCGCGAGCGTTACAACTAGGGCCGCGATCAAGCCGATCACGGAGCCGCGCAGAGCCGCGAGCCGCATAACTTTCATCATGCGGCTCTTATGGCGCTCACAAGCTACTGGCGCAACGCCGCTGCAATTGCCTCCATCGCTGGATCGCGGCCGGCGCGATAGGCTTCGATCGTCCACGGCGCGTTGATCTCGGGTGCGAGGCTTTGAACTTCGATCGGGTGGCGCACGACGGAGCCGTGGCAGTTCTCAATGTTGCGGCAGCCCGTGCGATAATCGTGGCGCTCGGTGGCGTTGAGGATCGCGCCGCCGGAATTGGGCAGGTTGAACACATCGCCTTCCGAATGGAAATCGAGCCGATCGCCAACCATTTCGCCGACGATAGTCACACGATCCGGGGCCGATTGCTTCAGATAGCCCACCGTCGAGATCGCTGCCGAGAATGTGAACGGACTCGTCAGCACGAACACGCGCCCCGGCACGGTGCGCGGCAGGCGGCGCACCCAAGCGCGCGTGGTGTTGAGGTCACCGCCTCCATTCATGCGCAAGTCGAGCACGATATTTCGACGCCCCGATGTGCGCGCGGCCTCGAGTGAATCGAGCATGAACTCGGCGATGTCGGTATCCTCGGACGAATTGTTCTGACGCAGCTCGATAACGAACGCGTCGATGTCTGGCGCATCGCGCATGCGAAAGGCGCGGTCTGGCTCTTGGAACGCCCAAGGCGCCGCGTCAGCGGCGAGCAACGCGCGCCAATTCTCGCCCTCGCCTTCGATTGGTGCGGGATAGTACCAGCGGTCA
This sequence comes from uncultured Caulobacteraceae bacterium, assembly GCA_902826145.1. Taxonomy (GTDB): domain Bacteria; phylum Pseudomonadota; class Alphaproteobacteria; order Caulobacterales; family Aquidulcibacteraceae; genus Vitreimonas. The sequence continues at coordinate 3,711 of CADEDT010000044.1, read as the reverse complement.
GCATTGGCGCGGACGCGATTTGGGTTCGCGGCCTCAGGCGCGAAGCGGCGTGTCACGGTGCGGCCATTGGCCAGTTGAAAGCGATAACTGGCGCGATCGACGCTGGCGATGACGTCGAGAGCCTCCATCTGCTCCGGACTTTCGAAAAAGTAGGCGCCGTTACGATCGCGCCAAGCGTTCGTGCCGCCGGCGAGCGAGCGCGCGGCAGTGCGTACTTGCGCGATCGGATGGCCGTCGATGGCGACGAGCTTGGCGCCGAGCAGGTCGGCGTTCGCCGGGTTGGCGCGCAGGACGTAAAAGTCTTCGCCGAACGGCGCGAAGCGCACCTCCATGATGCGATTGAAGCGGCGTGAGCGTGGACCGGGGAAATAGGCGCTGTGCCCATTATCGGCGAGCGCCACGATGCGGGAAAGCTCTAGCTCGAAATAGGCTTGGCTCACATTGTCGGCGTTGGCTTCGAGCGCGGAGAGGCGTTGCTCGGCTTCATCGCGATGACCGGCAACCACGAGCGCGGCGTCACGGCCGATGAATTGTTCGCGAAATATGGCGATGTCGGCGCGGCGGGCCTCTGCGCTGGTGCGTTCTGCTTGCGCTGCGCCCTGTTCTTGTTGACCGGGATGCTGCGCAACGGCCGGCGTTGCGGCTAGAGTCAAAACGGCGAGCGCAATCGCGCTCATGCGGAATGTGTTCATGTGCTCCCTCCCTCTCAGGGCGCGGGCTGTGCGGTGGCTTGCGTGGCCGTCGCACTCGCCAGCACTGGCGCGTGTATGGCGCCCAGCGTCAACCCCGCGCCCAAAAGCGCGATGAAGACGAGCAGCGCCAAGCGTGCCGTTCCCTTCCCTGACATGCTTCCGAGATGCGAGCGGCTTTGTGTTTGGATGCCTAGCGCGACGAACGCTCAGGCTGCTGCGACGGATGACGCGCTCTTATCGTCATTCAATGCGTGCTTGAGACGCGGGATCATTTCGATCGGGCAGATTTGCCAGAACTGGCGACGCTCAGCGTCCCAGTGCGAAAGCAGGTGAGCGGCGCGCCGCGAGCCTGTTTGCCTTGCGTGCTCGACGATGAGTTGCTTCAGCACCGCTTCCCAGTGCGCGGTCGCGAGACGCTGCCAAACGATCGAGTCTGGGTTGGCGCGATCTTGGAACGTGCAGTCTTCGTCGTACACAAACGCCATGCCGCCCGACATGCCTGCGCCGAAATTGTCGCCGACCGATCCAAGTATCGCGACTGTGCCGCCTGTCATGTATTCGCAGGCGTTGGCGCCGGCGCCTTCGATGATTGCGGTTGCGCCGGAGTTACGCACCGCGAAGCGTTCGCCGGCGAGACCGGCGGCGTAGAGTTTGCCGCTGGTTGCGCCATAGAGGCAGGTGTTGCCGATGATCGCGCCAGGCTCTTCACCTTGCGGCGGGCGCAGTGTGATGAGGCCGCCGCTCAGCCCCTTCCCAACGTAATCGTTAGCATCACCAGTGACATCGAGCGCGATGCCTTGCACGAGCCAGGCGCCGAGGCTTTGGCCACATGAGCCGCGCAGCTTCACCGTGAGCTGACCTTCAGGCAGCGTAGTCTGGCCGACACGGTGTATGACATGCGCCGATGCACGCGCACCGATGGCGCGTTGCGTGTTGCGAACGTTGAAGACGAGTTGCTTCTTCTCACCGCGTTCGAAAAAGCCTGGTGCTTCATCAATGAACTCGTGATCGAGCGACTGTGGCGGCTCGTTGCGGCCGAGTTGCGTACAATAGCTGGGGTACGGACTATCGACGCGGACCAGCAGCGGGTTGAGATCGAGATCGTCGAGGTGTTCGCTGCCGCGACTGATTTGTTCGATGAGATCGGTGCGGCCGATAATGTCTTCGAGGCGGCGGAAGCCGATCATAGCGAGGATCTCGCGCACTTCCTCGGCGATGAAGCTCATCAGGTTCACGACCTTATCCGGCGTGCCGGTGAATTTTTGGCGCAATGCTTCGTCTTGCGTGCAAACGCCGACGGGGCACGTATTGGAATGGCACTGGCGCACCATGAGACACCCCATAGCGACGAGCGAAGCCGTGCCGATGCCGAACTCCTCCGCGCCGAGGATGGCAGCGACGATGACATCACGGCCGGTGCGGATGCCGCCGTCAGTGCGCAAGCGCACGCGGTGGCGGAGATTGTTGAGCATGAGCGTTTGATGCGCTTCGGCGAGACCCATCTCCCAAGGGATGCCGGCGTACTTGATCGAGGTTTGTGGGCTCGCGCCGGTGCCGCCGACGTGGCCGGAGATGAGGATCGTATCGGCGCCTGCTTTGGCGACGCCAGCAGCGACGGCGCCGATGCCGCTTTGCGCGACGAGCTTCACGCAGACGCGCGCGACGGGGTTGATCTGCTTTAGATCGTAGATCAGCTGCGCGAGATCTTCGATCGAGTAGATGTCGTGATGCGGCGGCGGGCTGATGAGTGAGACGCCGGGAGTGGCGTGGCGCAAGCGCGCAATGAGTTCAGTGACTTTGAAGCCGGGCAGCTGGCCACCTTCGCCGGGCTTGGCGCCTTGCGCGACTTTGATTTCGATTTCGCGGCACTGGTTCAGGTATTCCGCCGTCACGCCGAAACGGCCGGAGGCGACCTGCTTCACGGCGGAGTTCGCGTCGTCGCCATTCGGCAGCGGCTTGTAGCGCTCGGGGTCTTCGCCGCCCTCGCCGCTCACGCTGCGCGCGCCGATGCGGTTCATCGCAATGTTGAGCGCGCCGTGCGCTTCCGGTGAAAGCGCGCCCATGCTCATGCCGGGCGTGAGGAAGCGCTTGCGGATGTCGTTGACGCTCTCGATCTCGGCGATCGGTGTGGGGTTCAGCTTCTCTTCGCGGACTTCGAGCAAATCGCGCAGCTGGATCGGCTGATTGAGCCGGCGTTCGCGGATGAACTCGGAGTATTTGCGGTAGGCCTTGTAATCGCCTGTGTCGCAGGCGTGTTGCAGTTGGTGGATCGAATCCGCTTCAAGCGCGTGGCGCTCGCCGCGTGCGCGGTAACGATACTGACCGCCGATTGGGAGCGCGGTCAGCGTTTCGTCGTGGGCTTTGGCGTGTTGGTCCGCGGCCTCGATCGCGATGCCGCCAAGACCGATGCCGCTGATGCGGCTGGTGAGACCCGGAAAGAATTCGTCCACAAGCGCGCGAGAGAGGCCGATGGCTTCGAAGTTCAGGCCACCGCGATACGACGAGATCACCGAGATGCCCATCTTGGAGATGATCTTCAGCAACCCCGCTTCGAGCGCGGCGCGATAATTCGCGGCGGCTTGCTCTACTGTGAGCTTGCCGGACAACCCGCGCGACACGCGATCCGCGATTGTCTCAAGCGCGAGATACGGGTTCACCGTCGTTGCGCCGCAGCCGATGAGCACGGCAGCGTAATGCGGATCGAGGCACTCCGACGAGCGCACGGTGAGCGAGCAGAATGAGCGCAAGCCTTTAGCGACGAGATGTGAGTGCACGGCGCTAACGGCAAGGATCATCGGGATGCCGATACGATCCGGGCCTTGCTGGCGATCCGTCAACACAACGTGCGAGCGTTTGTAGAACGAAACCGCCTGTTCCGCTTCCGCGCGGACGCGCAGCAGCGCCTTGCGAAGCGTCGCGCCCGAATCCTCGCCAGACTCCGGCGCCGGGAAGGTGCAGTCGATGCGCGCCACGTCATCGCGCATCTCGCGCATCATGCGCGTGTACATGCCGTTGGTGA
>CADEDT010000043.1 GCA_902826145.1 uncultured Caulobacteraceae bacterium | reverse complement strand
AAGCAAACCGGCGGTTCAGGCCAGTTCGCCGAAGTGAAGATCGAGTTCGAGCCGGGCGAACCAGGTTCGGGCTTCAAGTTCGAGAACAAGATCGTCGGCGGCAACGTGCCGCGCGAATACGTTCCGGGCGTCGAAAAGGGCCTCAACATGGCCAAGGAAAACGGCTTGCTCGCCGGCTTCCCTGTGATCGACGTGACCGCGCGCCTCGTGGACGGCAAGTACCACGATGTCGACTCGAACGTCCTTACGTTCCAGATCGCGGCTCAAGCTGCGTTCCGCGAACTGAAGGAAAAGGGCGATGCGCGGCTGCTTGAGCCGATCATGAAGGTCGAAGTCACGAGCCCGGAAGAATATGTCGGCTCGGTCATCGGCGATCTGAACTCACGCCGTGGCATGATCCAAGGCCAAGACATGCGCGGCAACGCGACGATCATCAACGCGATGGTCCCGCTGGCGAACATGTTCGGCTACGTGAACACGCTGCGTTCGTTCAGCCAAGGCCGCGCTTCGTACGTGATGGAATTCGACCATTACGAAGAAGTGCCGAAGGCGGTCAGCGCTGAAGTGCTGGCGAAGCTCCGCGCTTAAGCGAACACGCAAGAGAAACGCGAAGGGCCGCTCCGGAAGGGGCGGCCCCTTCTGCTTAGCGGCCGAACCTGTCGATCACCTCAGCGAGTACGACATGGCCTTTGCAGGCGGGGCAGAGCGCCTGCGTGTCTCCAGCTTCAACGGTGAGCGCGGCGCGCACGGCAGGATTTGCTTCAAGCGCGCGGCGTAGGCGGTCGATGTTGGGCCAGCGTTGGCGTGGCGCGACTTGGTGAAAATCGAGCCAGCGGGCGACGCCGGCGAACGCCGCGTCGGCGAGCGTGGGGTGATCGCCGCAAAGGTAGGGCGCGTCGCCGATCATGGGTTCGAGTTTGTTGTGGCGTTCGATCACTTGTGATGTTCCGAACTTGATCAACGCTTGTTTGTAGGCGGGATCTGGATCGTCCATCTCAAGCACGGTCCACAGCGGGCCGAAGGCGCCCGTGAAGCCGGTGTTGATGAAGCCGATGAGCTGATGCATGCGCTCGGCATGTGCGGTGCGCGGATCGAAGCTGATTTTGCCCGCGGGGTCGTGAGCTTCGAGCCAAGCGGTGATGGCCATCGTCTCGGTGATGACGCGGCCTTCCGGTGTGATCAGCGCAGGCGTTTCGTGTCGTGCATTGATGCGTGCGTAGGAGGGCTCGCGCATTTCGCCGAGCATATCCACGCGGCAAAGTTTGTAGGGTTCGCCCAGCCACTCGAAGGCCGCGATTAGCCCCATCGAACTGCCTTCGGGCACGCCGTACACAAGAATCGGTTCCATGGTTCGCCTCTTCGTTTTGATCGAGGCTGGATATGGGCTGTCGCGTGCTTATGTGAATTACGGACTTTTTTGTAACCACGAGGCGCGCATGAAAGACGTCGTTTCACGCTGTCCGATTGAAGAGTGCATGCGCGTGCTGAGTGGGCGATGGCCAACATTATTGCTCTACTATCTGAAGGAGCGGCCGAAGCGCTTCAGCGACCTGCAGCGCGACAATCCAACCGTGTCGCACCGCATACTGTCGCTTGAGCTGCGCAAATTGGAAGAAGCGGGCATTGTGCGGCGCACAGCGTACGAGGGCTACCCGTTGCGCGTGGAGTATGCGCTGACGCCGGCGGGTGAGCAGCTGGTGCCGCTGATCGATGCGCTGGGTGATTGGTGGGAAGGCAGCGAAGGTGTGCGCGGCGTGGCGCGCGCAGCGGAGTAGATGATGACCAATCTCTCCGCCTTTCCGATCACGCAGCGTTGGCCTGCGCGGCATCCCGATCGTATTCAGCTTTATTCATTGACGACCCCTAACGGCGTGAAGGCTTCGATCGCGCTGGAAGAGTTAGAGCTGCCTTACGAGGCGCACTACGTCGACTTCGGGAAGAAGGATCAGAAGACGCCGGAATTCCTGTCGCTCAATCCGTACGGCAGAATTCCGGCGATGATCGATCCGAACGGGCCGGGCGGGGCGCCGCTGGCATTGTTCGAGTCCGGCGCGATGCTGTTTTACTTGGCGGAGAAGGCGGGACGCCTGCTGCCGGCTGATCCGGCGCTCCGCTACGAGGCCATTCAGTGGCTCATGTTTCAGATGGCTGGTGTCGGGCCGCTGTTTGGTCAGGTCGGTTATTTCTTGAAGTTTGATGGGCGCGAGATCGAAGACAAGAGGCCGCTACGACATTACGTCAAGCAGAGCCGGACGTTGCTCGAGATCATGGATGCACGCCTCGATGCGCGCGCATGGTTCATGGGCGATGACTACAGCATCATCGACATCTCAATGGTTGGCTTGGTGCGCAATCTGATCACTTACTACGGCGCGCGGGATTTGGTTGAGTTCGACACGTTGAAGAACGTGCCGGTCTGGTTGGTGCGCATGCTCGATCGGCCGGCGGTGCAGCGCGGGCTCACAATTCCAGCGCGTCCCACGGAGGCGGACGCCCCTTGAATTCGCCTACCGCAAGAGCCGCGTGCATCGCGCTCGGGGCCCCGCTAAAGTGGCGCAAACGGAGATGACGTGATGAAGGCCAAAGAGCTCGGCAAGTCCTACCTCGTGGTGTTTTGCAAAGGCTGCCAGGCGGGCTTCCGTGTGCAGGAAGCGCCGGTGCCCGACGGCGCCAAGGTTCAGATCGCGCAGCCGCAGACGTTGAAATGTCCGCGATGCGCGCACCGGGCCGAATATCAACCGAAGGAAATTCGCATCGCGAAGTTTCAGAAGGAAGGCCTGGGCAAACGCCGGGGCGCCGCGTCCTAACAAAACGTAACGCGAATGAGCGCGGACGCTGATATCGACAAGTTGGTTGGCCGTTTTGCCGCGATGCGACAGCTCGCGGCAAAGGCGGTTAGGGAAAGTCCGAGCGACGCGCGCGCGCTGTTTGGGGCCGCGCGAGCGTTCCGCATAAGCGGTGATTATGAAAATGCGCTCGCTCAACTGCAGCGGCTTGCGCGGCTTGAGCCGAACAATACCCACTACCTGCATGAGCTCGGTCTGACGCAGGAATACTTCGGCCGCTTCGATGAAGCTGTCGCCAGCTATCGCGCAGCGCTGAAGGCTGAGCCGCTGAACTACATGGCGTGGCAAGCTCTGGTGCAGCTGCAGAAGCAGACAATCGCCAGCAACCAAATTGCCGAACTCGAACGCCAGTTCGCCGTGCCGGAGGATGGTTGGCGAACGCTGCACATCGGCCACGCTCTGGCGCGGACGTACGAAGATTTGGGCGATACCGGGAAATCGTTCGAATGGCTCGATCGCGCCAAGCAGCATCGGCGGAAGCTTCGCCCATACAATCTTGCCGCTGAAGCCGCTGTCGCAAACGCCGCCCAAGCCGTGAAGCCGAATGACGGCGCGGCCTGCGATGCGAATGATCCAATTTTTATTGTCGGTCTGCCGCGATCCGGCACGACATTGCTCGATCGCGTCCTCTCTAGTCACCCGCACGTCACGTCGGCGGGGGAGATCGGCAACTTTCTGCAGCTGCTGAAGCTGATGTCAGGCTCGACGGCGCCGGCGTCCTTGCATCCGGAAACGTTCGCGCGCGCAAGCCAAGTCGACTACGCGCGCCTCGGCCGCGCCTACATCGACAGCACGCGTCCGTTGACTGGCGCAACCCCTCGCTTTGTCGACAAGGCGCCGAGCAATTATTTCGTTGCGCCGCTCATTCTGCGCGCGCTGCCGAATGCGCGCATCGTCTGCATTCGCCGCCACCCACTGGATTCGTGCCTCAGCAACTACAAGCAAATCTTCCCGATGGACGATCGCTACTTCGACTACGTCTACGATCTCGCTTGGGCGGCGGAGAAGTTCGTGATGTTCGACCGCATGCTTGCGCACTGGCGCGAGGTGTTGCCGCCGCATCAATTCATGGTGCTGCAGTACGAGGATCTCGTCGCCAACCAGGAGGCACGGACGCGCGAGCTGCTGGCCTTTTGCGATTTGCCTTGGGACGAACGAGCGCTCTCCTTCCACGAGAATGCAGCTGGTGTTTCGACGCCGAGCGCCCGGCAGGTGCGCCAAGCGATGAACGCGGGGGCCGTTCGCCGGTGGGCCAAGTATGGCGCGCTGCTCGACCCCGCCCGTCGGGTGCTCGAAAAGGCTGGGGTGACCCTGGACTAGGTGCATCCGAGGCCGGGGCGTCCTGCATCTCAAGGGCAGGGTAACGAGGGAGACCACCCGTGCGCATTTTTGTTGCGGCTGCGGCCGTATCGCTTTGGGCCGCCCCGGCGGCCGCCGAGACGTTTCAGGCTACCTCCGTTGAAATCAAGGATGCGGCGGCGCAGCTGACCGTGATCTCCGAAGACCGTGCGAACATCGACGTCTCAGTCACAGCCGGAGGCCGCTTGGCTGCACCGCAGCCGCGCATGACCGCTGAAGGGCTCGTGATCGACGGCGGGCTTCGCAATCGCGTCCGCGGCTGCAACAACACGCTGGGCGGCCGCACGCAGGTGCGCATCTCCGGCGTCGGTAATGTCGCGCAAGCTGACCTGCCGCGCATCACGCTGCGTGTGCCCCGTCAGATCAATCTCAGCGCCGGTGGCGCGATCTACACGAACATCGGCCCATCAGCCGGTGGTGTCGTCACGGTGAGCGGCTGCGGCGACACCACGATCGGCGCGACCAGCGGTGGCCTCGACGTTACGCTGAATGGCTCGGGCGACGTCGACGTGACGCGCGTGAGCGGCACGCTGGCGGCAGTGCTCAACGGCTCAGGTTCGCTAGAGGTCGAACGTGCTGACGCCGAGGCGGCGCTGCGCTTGAATGGCTCTGGCGATCTGCAGGTTGGCCAAGTCGGCGGCCCGCTCAATGCCCAGCTCCAAGGCTCTGGATCGCTGCGCACGGGCTCTGCTGGCGGCAATGCGCGCTTGGCGCTCAACGGTTCGGGCAACGTTTATGCAGGCGCCATCTCAGGTGCGCTGGACGCGGATTTGCGTGGTTCTGGTTCGATGCGCGTCGCTTCCGTGAACGGCGAGAGCGCTGACCTTAGCCTTACATCATCTGGCAGCCTCGTTGTCTCGGGCGGCCGTGTTTCGCGCTTGGAGGCGAGCAGCACGGGTTCGGGATCAGTGCGTTACGGCGGGAGTGCAGGCGTGACGCGCGCGTCGCTGACCGGTTCGGGCAGCATTACAATTCACGACGCCGGGACAGTCGAGTCGCTGCGAGATACCGGGTCTGGCAGCATCAACGTCGGCCGCTAAAGCCAAGGCAACCTAATCGAGGAGCCCCGGTCTCGGCCGGGGGCTTTTTCGTTATGCCGGCCAGCTGCGATGCAGCTGTTGTTTCGTGCGGTGGAACCGAGATCGCGCCGTTATGCGCTTACCGGAGGGCGGTAAGTGGGAAATCTGACGCGTGAAGCATCGATGGCTGCGCGGGCCTTGGCGCATGATCATAATTCTGACCGCTCTTTGCTGGGGCGTAGGCTTGTTCGCCTGCGTCTCACTGAACCTGCTCAGATGATCAAACCAGCACCAGGACGATGAGCAGCACGACCGCCACCGCAAACGCCGCCACCACGCCGAGCTGAAGCAAACCGCCACTCATTCTCACGGACCTCACTCCCGTAGCGCCAACTACAGATTGGCCAGGAGGTTCCGCGAAAAGTGCAGTCACAGCTGAAAAAGAAAGCGCCCCGGCCAGAGCCGGGGCGCGAAGGTATTCATTGCGTTGCCGTACGTTCGCGTCAGTAGGCGAAGAAGCGTCCAACACTCGTCAGGCTGGCTTGGCTCGCGCCGCTGCGATCGCGATCGCGGAGCGTCTGGCCGCCAAAGTTGTAACGAATGCCAATCGACCAAACGTCGGCCTCGGCAGCGTCGCTGTCGAACGTGTGGTAGCCGGCCGTGAACGAAACCGGGAACGACGCCAGCTGATATTCAGCGGCGACGCCATAGGTCGTCACGTCGTCATCGCCCACGCCCGTGTCAACTTGGCCGTAGCCAATGTTGGCGTCGAGACGGAGGTTGTCTTGGACGAAGTAGCGGCCTTCGACGTTGATGCCGTAGCCGTCGACATCGTTGTCGTCGTTGTTGCCGTAGAAGACGGCGCCAGCGAGCGTCCATTGGTCGAAGTACTTGTTGGCTTCGAGACCACCGAACCAGGTGGTGTCGCTGTTCTCTGAGTCCGCAAGGCCGATGAAGCCGCCGACAGCGTGGCTGTCATTGCGCATCAGCACGTGACCCGTAAGGCCGTAGGAAGTGTCGCTGTCGTCGGCATCGACGATCGAAGCGTCAACTTCGAACACGATCGAGCCCGAGCCGGAGAAAGCCACGGCGCCTTCAATGCCGTAGAAATCTTCGTCACCGGCGCCATCGGGATCGACGTTGCCATAGACGGCGCCGACATAACCCGTTTGGGCAGCGGCGACGCCTGGCGCCACAACGGCCACGAGGGCCGCAGCAGCGATGATCCAGTTACGCATAGGTTAGTACCCCTGTAGTGATCACCCGTTCTGGGGGTGAAACCAATGCGCTTTGGGATGGTAACGAGCAATTCCACACCCTCTTATGGTTAACGATTCGCAGGGGCCGATGCGCCGAAGCCACAGAATACCCTACGGTTTTTGGTTCGTTTTCCCCAGGTTGGGGAAAACGTTGCGTCACGCATCTAAGGCCGCCGAGCGGCGCATCTTGCCAGGTAGAGGGAAGTGGTCCGAGGAGGGCCTGACGTCATGCGTCTAATCGAAACTTGTCGCTTCGCGGCGGCCGCAGCCGCCTTCCTCATTGCCGCTCCAGCGCTCGCGCAGACGCCCGCTCCGGCGGCGCCAGCCGAGCATCCACGAACGCTGACGCGCTTTGCGGCCGCCAGTGAAGTGCAGGTGCGCGAGTTTGCGGGCTACGTGCGCGTAATCCCTGAGAACCGCGCGGACGTCGCCGTTGGCTTCGTGAGGCCCGGCGTCTTCCGTCCGCCCGAATATCGCGTGTCGCGCCGCCGTCTGATCATCGATGGCAATGTCGGTCAGATCACCAACTGCCGCGTGAACCAAGGGGAGGCGTTCGAAGTAACGACGCGCCGCCAAGGTAGGTTGACGGGCACGCAATTGCCGGTGCTCGAATTGCGCGTGCCTCAAAATGCCGTTGTCTCAGCCTCCGGTGCGTTGCGCATGGTGGTGGCGCCATCGCTTGCCGCCAATCTTCGCCTCGATGGCTGCGGCGACGTCGATATCGCGCGCGTCGAGACCGCGGCGGATATCAGTGTGAACGGCACGCAAGACGTGCATTTGAGCGAAGCAGGATCGGCCGAAATTACGTTGGCTGGCGCTGGCGACATTGATGTCGGCTCGGTGCGCAACGGGCTAACGCTCTCGATTGCAGGCGCTGGTGACTTTACCGCCATGCGGGCCGATGGGCCGACGTCGATCGCCGTACAAGGCGCCGGCGATGTCACCATCTCAGGCGGCCGCGCCTCGTCTCTCAACATCGTCATCGCCGGCGGCGGCGACGTTACTCACAACGGCACCGCCGAGCGTCTCGACGCCGTCATTTTGGGTGGCGGAGATGTACGAGTTCGTCATGTCGATGGCGAAATTAGCCGTCGTGTGCTTGGTGGTGGAGAGGTTGTCGTCGGCCGCTGATCCGCCTTGTAACGCGCCCCAAATCGATTCACTCCTCCCTTCCACGACGCCTTGAGCGCCATTTGAGGAGGGTAGGATGCCTGCAGCCATTTCTTGCGTGACGTTTCCCGTCGATGATCTGCAGAAGTCGGTCGCGTTCTACCAAAACGCCCTCGGCCTCGCGGTCGAAGAGCACGATGAGGACAGCGCGATTTTCGATGTCGACGGGATCAGCCTCACGCTGATGCAGCGCAGCGAATTCGGCACGTACGTCGAGCGCCTGGGTCACCGTCCAGCGACGCGCGGCGCCGCCGAAATGATCCTGAGCTATTTCACCGAGAGCAAAAGCGAAGTCGACACGCTGATGGCGCAGGTGCAGCGCGCTGGCGCGCAGGTCGTGGCGGCTTCGGACGAAGACGGCGTCTATTCCGGCTACTTCACCGATCCGGACGGCCACACCTGGGAAGTGCTGTTCGACGGCGACTGACACAACAGAAAATTACGGCAACGCGAGGCGGCGGCTCTTCACGGGGCCGCCGTTTTGTTATGCGGCGCGCAGCATGCGCTCGGCGGCGCTCTTTGCTTCTTTCAGATCGGCGACGAAGCGATGGAATTGCTCCACCTTCGCATCCTCATCTGGCAGGCGCAGCAGATAGGAAGGGTGCACCGTGGCGCGCAGCGGCGCGCCTTCGCGTGTCTTGATCGTTTGCGCACGTGCCGCTTCGAGCGTGCCGCGATGTGTCGAGAGCGATTGCAGCGCCGTTGCACCGAGGGCGACGACGAGGCGTGGGCGCACCAGCTTCAGCTCGTTCGCCACCCACCAACGGCAAATTTCCACTTCGCCCGTCACTGGGCGCTTGTGCAGGCGGCGCTTGCCGCGCGGCTCGTGTTTGAAGTGCTTCACGGCGTTGGTGACAAAGATTTCGCCGCGGTCGATGCCGGCGGCTTCGAGTGCGCGGTTCAACACTTGTCCGGCCGGGCCAACGAACGGGTGACCGGCGAGATCTTCCTGATCGCCGGGTTGCTCGCCGACAAGTGCGAGCAGTGGCTCGTGCTCGACACCTTCGCCGGGGACAGCTTGCGTGGCATCGCGCCAGAGCGGGCAGGCGCGGCACGATTGCAAGGCGCGTCGCAAATCTTCGAGCGAGGCGGGCGCCTCGGCGTGGCCTGCGATGGGTTCGAGGCGCGTCGACAAATCTTCCGGTGTGATCTTGGCGTGCGCAACGCCCGCGCGTTTGCGCGGCGTGGAGGGCGTGGCGGCGACCATGTCTTCGGTGCGCGTGGAGGCTGACTTGATCAAATCAGGAATGAGCGCCGTCTCCGGCATGTTGCGCCAATAGTGCTTCGGCATCTCGCGCTTCATTGCTGCCACTTTGAGGCGCGCTGGATTGAACATGCTTTCGTAGTAGGCGCGCCAATCGTCGTCGCGCGCGTCTTCGGCCGGTACATCAGCGCGCGTCCCGCCGGGCCCGAAGCTCAAGGTTTTGCCATCCCAATGCGCGCTGGCGTCTGGCGTGATGATCGACCAGCGCATCCCGGTGAAACGGCGGACGAAGAAGTCTGCGGTTTCCTCGACGATATGATGCTGTGGCTCGAACCAGGCGATGTAGCGTGGGCCGTCTGCGCCGACGACCTCCTTGAAACGCACGAAGGCGTGCATTTTGTGTTCGTCGCGGCGCACCGCTTTGACCAATGCGTAGAGCTGCACGATGTCTTTGTCGGCGGCGTCCTCAAGCAACGCTCGGTTCTGCTGAAGCCGCCACAGCACGCGATAGAGCAACGCAAAACGTCGAGGGTCATTGTGCAAAACGGCTTTTCCCGCCGTCTCGATGAAGGCGCGCGGGACGAAGGCGGGTGTGATGGGCTTGAGGTTTGGCGTTGGCGCGTTGATGAAGAGATCGCTTTCGCCTTCGGTGCGCCAGACTATCTCTTCGGGCTTGGCCAGAACAGCGAGCATGTTGCGCGCGGCGGCTCGCCAGTCCTCGAACGTTGGAATGCGAGGAAGGTTGGCCGCGATCACCGGAACAGCTCAAGTTGCTGCGCGACGGGGCGCATGCGCGCTTCAATCTCGGCGTCGGCGAGTGTGACAGGCCGCCAGTCGCGTGTGACGATGAAGGGTCGGCATTTTTCAACCGAGCGCGTGAGGCGCGCGACATCCTCGAGGCCGAGCGTGCGTTGGCGGCGGGCGAGGAGAAGCTTGCCGATGGTTTTGACGCCAAGGCCAGGGATGCGCAGCAGGAGATCGCGATCGGCGGTGTTGATGTCGACGGGGAAGCGATCTCGGTTTGCGAGCGCCCACGAGAGTTTGGGGTCGATAGCGAGATCCAGGAGGCCGTCAGCGCCTGTGACGATCTCGTTTGCCTCAAAGCCATAGAACCGCATCATCCAGTCGGCTTGGTAGAGCCTGTGCTCGCGCATGAGCGGCGCGGCCTGCAGCGGCAGGCGCGATGATGAATCGGGAATTGGGCTGAACGCGGAATAGTAGACGCGCTTCAGATTGTAGCCGCTGTAGAGGCGGCGGCTGGCGGCGAGGATATCTTTGTCGTTCGCGCCATCGGCGCCGACGATCATCTGCGTGCTTTGGCCGGCGGGCGCGAAGCTCGGCGCGTTGCGCTCGCCGCTGGCCTCGATACCGAGCCGCACTTGGCCCATAGACTTGCGAATGATGTCGCCGCGCTTTTCCGGCGCGAGTGCGACAAGAGTGTCTTCACGCGGCAGTTCGACGTTGACGGAAACGCGATCAGCATAAGCACCGGCTTGAGCAATCAGCTCGGGCGAGGCGCCAGCGATCAGTTTCAAATGGACGTAGCCCCCGAACTTGTGATCATCGCGCAAGCTCCGCGCGACGCGCACCATCTCTTCCATCGTCTCATCGTGCGACTTGATGATGCCGGAGGAGAGGAAGAGGCCTTCGATGTAGTTGCGTCTGTAGAAATCGAGCGTGAGCTTGACGACCTCGTCCACCGTGAACTTTGCCCTCGGCACGTTTGAGGAGCGGCGGTTGATGCAATAAGCGCAATCGTAGAGGCACTGGTTGGTCAGCAGGATTTTGAGAAGCGACACGCACCGGCCGTCAGGCGTGTAGGAGTGGCAGATGCCCATGCCTTCGTTTGAGCCGATGCCGCGTGTGGCGACGCTGTCGCGCTTCTTCCCGCCGGACGACGAGCAAGAGGCATCATACTTGGCGGCGTCCGCGAGTATCCGGAGCTTGTCTCGAAGCTGCATTGATGTTCCCTTTATGTTCGTACGCACATAAGGGCAAATTGGATCAGCAGGGCGGTAGCGCAGGGAGTGCGTCGCGTGGGCTCATTCGGCGCCACCGCCATTGCGTCACGGCAACGTCCGGCATAGAAGACGGCCTTCCCTAAAACCAAACTCAGAGCGGGAGCTTCCTGCGGCGAGGGCGGCTAACTGGGAGCCTGGACTAGGAGTTTAGCTCAGCTGGTAGAGCATCGGTCTCCAAAACCGAGGGTCGTGGGTTCGAGTCCCTCAACTCCTGCCATCCCCGCCTTGCGGGCGGGCGAAGTCGGTCCGATTTGAAGCGCGTTACGGGAAGATAGAAACACAGATGTCGATGGACCAAACCGATCAAGAAAGTGAACCGCGGCGCAAGGGCGGCGGTCCATTCAGGTTCTTTGGCGAAGTGCGCGCCGAAGCGCGCAAGGTTACCTGGGCAACGCGCCAGGAAGTCACCGTTTCGACCATCATGGTGATCATCTTCGGCGTCACCGCCGCGATCTTCTTTTTCATTGTGGATTCCATCTTGCGGATTGGCATGCAGTGGATCCTGAATTTCACTCTGGGTGGCTGAGCCGATGGTCGAAGAACAAACACAGCAGTCGGCGTCGCAAGCGCAGCCGCGCTATTCCGGTAAAGCGCGCTGGTACATCGTGCACGCCTACTCGAATTTCGAAGCGAAGGTCGCTGAAGCGATCCGCGATCAAGCCGGCCGCCAAGGGCTCGAAGAGCAATTCGAAGACATCCAGGTGCCGACCGAAGAAGTCACTGAAGTCGTGCGCGGCGCCAAGAAAGTGCGCCAGCACCGCCACTTCCCGGGTTACGTGCTGGTGAAGATGGAAATGACGGACGAGGCCTATCACCTCGTGAAAAACACCCCGAAAGTCACTGGATTTCTCGGCACTCAGAATAAGCCGCAGCCGGTTTCAGATCGTGAAGTCGAGCGCATCTTGGGCCGTGTTGCCGAAGTCGGCGCAGCCAAACCGCGTCAACTCATCCATTACGAAGTGGGCGAGCGCGTGAAGGTTTCGGATGGTCCGTTCCAGAGCTTCGAAGGCATGGTGTCGGAAGTGGACGAAGAGCGTGGCCGCCTGAAGGTCGCCGTCATGATCTTCGGCCGCGAGACGCCGGTCGATCTGGAATACGCTCAGGTCGAAAAGCTCCGCTGAGCGGATCAATCTCTCAGAAGCATGTCGGCTAGCTCACCGCTGACGTCGGTATCGGCGTCGGTGACGATGAAGGCCTGCGCCATCAGTGCCGCGTAAAACATGAAGGCGCGTTTGCGCGCCTCTACTGGTTTGTGCCCAAGCTCACCATAGAGCTTTGCGTAGTAGCTCAGCCGCACGCGATCGATGTGCTTGACGGCTTTGGCGGCTTCAGCGTCGCGCCGTGACCAAAGCCGGATCGCCAACTCGATCGCAGCGGCGCGTTTCGCGCGCTGACCAGCATGCGGTAACGCCAAGGTTTGCCGGAGCCTCTCGTCTGGCGCTGTCGTTTGCTTTTCAATGCGCGTCGCGACTTGGTAGCTCTGTCGCTTCCGCCATTCTTTGAGCATCGCCGCATGCAGCGCGGCGCGGTCGGTGAAGTGCCAATAAAAGCTGCCGCGCGTCACACCCAGCCGCTTCGCCAGCGGATCAATACGCACCGCATCAATCCCCCCGTCGGCCAAGGCTTCGAATGCCGCTTGGATCCAGGCGGTCGCGTCGAGTGGAGTCGACGTTGGTTGTGTTGCACTGCGGGGTGGCATGTCGCGTTCCTTAGCGTGTTGCGCCTCAGCCATGTAGCGCGCGTTACGCCGCAATCTTGCCTTTTTTCTCGACGGCAGCCGCCGATGGCAGTATCCATACACCTGTGTATGGCGAGGCGAAAGACCTGGCGAGCACGCGGGAGGGAATGATGTCCAAGAAACGGGACCTGCTTGGCGCAGGTGCGCGCACTGCATTGACCGTGGCGCTCGGCGTCGCGGGGGCAATCACGGCGGTGACGCCGGCGATGGCACAGGATGAAGCCGGGGACGAAATCGTCGTCACGGCGACTCGGCGCGATCAAGCGCTGCAAGACGTGCCGGTGGCGGTCACGCCAGTCACGCAGGAGATGATCCAGAACTCCGGTATTCGCGATGTACAGGATCTGACGTCTGTCGCGCCATCACTTCAATTCAACGTTTCCGAGTCCGAGAGTTCGGCGACGGCGCGTCTGCGCGGCGTCGGCACGCAAGGCTCGAACCCGGGTCTTGAGTCTGCCGTCGGCATCTTCGTCGATGGCGTCTATCGCGCCCGCAACGGCGTTGCGCTCTCTGACCTCGGTCAAGTGCAACAGATAGAAGTGTTGCGTGGCCCGCAGGGCACGCTGTTCGGCCGCAACACGTCGGCCGGCTTGATCACCATTACCACGGAGTCGCCCGACCTCAATGATTTCGAAGTAGGCGGCGAAGCCACCTATGGCGAATTCGGCGAAACCCGTGTTTCGGCGGATCTCAACATTCCGCTCGCGGAAGACGTTCTGGGTCTGCGCATCTTCGGTGCGATGGCTGAGCGCGATGGGTTCATGGATATGAACGCTGGCGGCGCCAATCCGCTGTTGGGCGCGACTGGAAATCTTGCGCAGCACGAATCCAACACGCGCGACATGTTCACGTTGCGCGGGCAGCTGCTGGCGCAGTTCTCGGACAGCGTCGATGGCCGTTTCATCGTGGACTATTCGGAACGCGACGAATTCTGCTGCGCGGCGCAGATCTACAATCCGGTTCTACTCAACGGAAATCCTGTCACGATCCTGAGCGCGACAGGCGTTGAAGGCGCGCCGATTGCTTACGGCGCGCACCGTCAGCAATTGATCGCGAACCTCGGCGGTTACGGGCCGGGCGTCAGTGCGTTGAACCCGCTCGGCGCGCAAGGCGCCGGCAATATCGATGACCGCCAAGGCTTCGCAAATCGCACCTACGCGCAGGGTATCGAAGACTGGGGCGCCTCGGCCGAATTCAATTGGGATATGGGCAACAGCGCCACGCTGACCTCGGTCACCGCGTATCGAAATTGGAATCTCCGCGGCAACAGCGACTCCGACTACTCGCAGGCGGACCTCGTTTACGTGCCAGGCGGCGGCCCCGGCACGGAATTCCAGACCTTCACGCAAGAAGTCCGTGTGGCGGGTGAGTGGGGTGTTCTCGATTGGCTCGTCGGCGCTTTCTATTCTGACGAGCGCATCAACCGTACGTTCTCGTTCGCTACGGGCTCGCAGTATGGCGATTACTTCGCTTCGCTCGACAACATCCTCGCCGGCGGCTCCTCGGGCGTGAACCCTGCGAATACGCTCAATCCCGGCATCGGCAATTTGCCGGGTCCTGGACCAGCTGCAAGTTCGCCTGTCATCAACAATCTCTACGACGAGATCGACGCCTTCCTTCCGGCAGGCGCAGGCACGGCCGGTTACACCGACAACTATCGCCAGGACGGCGAGTCGATTGCGCTGTTCACGCACAACATCTTCTCGTTCCCATCGCGTACGGATGTGACCGTCGGTGTGCGCTTTACGCACGAGCGCAAGCGCCTCGTCGCGGACTTCAACACCATCTTTGATGGTGAGGCGATGCTCGACGCCGCCGTGTCGGATGCTGAAGTGGATGCGGGCCTGGTCCCCGGCACTTTGGCCGCCTTCTCCAACTGCAACACCGCTGTTAATCCGGCTGCCCCATCTCTTGCGGCGTCTGTGATCAGCGTTGTTCGCTCCGGCTATTGCGTGCCGTGGCTGCGCGATGATCTCGACGGCATCGGCTATAACCAAGAGCGCAGTGAAGACGAATGGTCCGGCGTGTTCGCCGTGCGCCAGGGGATCACAGACGATCTCTCGATCTATGGCTCGGTGTCCCGCGGCTATAAGGGCGGCGGCTTCAACCTCGACCGCAACTTCGCGAGCGTCTTCACGGGCGGCGCGCCGGACACCTCGTTCGACGCCGAATTCGTGGATGCTCTCGAACTTGGTCTCAAGAGCGGTTGGTTCGGCAATGCGCTGCTATTGAACCTCGCCGTCTACCACAACGAGTACGAGAACTTCCAACTCAACACGTTCAACGGTATCCAGTTTGTCGTAACGACCGTGCCTGAAGTGGAAGTAGACGGTGCCGAGTTGGATATGATTTGGCGCACGCCGCTCGATGGTCTGTCGTTGCAAGGCGGTGTCGCGTACAACGACGCCTCTTACGGCGGCGATTGTACTCCGGTCGCGTCTTGCGGCGGATGGGTGCAAGAGAACCGCAACCCGATCACTGGTGAACTCACTTTGGCGCGGCTGCCGAACTCACAGCTCACCAACTCGCCGGAACTCACAGCCACAGGCTCGATCACCTACGACTTCCCGATCGGCAGTGTCATGAACGGGTTGTTCTACATCGATGCGCGCTATGTCGATGATCAGAACACCGGTTCGGACCTGCGGCCTTCTAAGGTGCAGCCGTCGTACACGCTGGTGAATGCTCGCCTGGGCCTGTCGACGCGTGATGACCGCGTGTCGCTGGAGTTCTGGGCGCGCAATCTGTTCGACCAGGAATACGCACAGATCATGTTCGACGTGCCGCTGCAACTCGGCACGTTGGGCCCAACGCAAGGTGCGTTCCTTGGCGATCCGCGAACCTACGGCGTCACGCTGCGGGCGAATTTCTGACAATGAAAGTGGCGGCCGGCCCCCAGGCCGGCTGCCGTCCCTCCCAGAGAGCAAACTGGCCGCGAGCATTCGCCTCGCGGCCTTTCTCTTTGCGGCGGCGAGCGCGTATCATCTCCGCGTGACCGAAACGAAAGCCGAGAGCGCCGAGCCGGCTTGGCGCACGCGCCTATTTGAAATCGCGCCGCAGATCGCCGCGGCGATTGCGTTCATTGCTGGCGCGATCACTTTGCTTGCCGTCGCGACGCCGGCTTTGCCGCGTGTGCGCGGGCTCGACGCGATTGAACTCTACATTTCCGAACTGCCGGAGTTGAGCGCGAGCGTGGCCGGCGTGGCGCTGATGGCGCTCGCGACGGGCCTGAGCCGCCGCATCGACGCGGCGTGGGCCGTTACGACGGCATTGCTCGGCGCGGTGTCGGCCTACGCGTTCCTGCGCCACGGCCATCTCGCCGCCGCTAGCGCGGCAGGGCTCGCCGCCGTGCTGCTCTTCCTCGCGCGCCGCGCGTTCTATCGCCATTCGCCACTTGTAAATCTCGCGCCGGACCCGCGCGTCGCCATGGCGATCGCCGTTGCGTTCGCACTCGCGCTGATGGGCGCGCTCTTGTGGGCAGGGGATCGTCCGCAATTCGCGGACGCGCCGTGGTGGGCGTTGGTCACTGATCCGCACCTTGGTCGGCCCGGGCGCGCGATACTCGTCGGCGCGTTCGCCGTCATCATTGTCGCGTCGTATCGTTATGTGCTCTCTCGCCGTCGCGGGAAACCTACGCCGCCCGCGACCGAAGATGTGGCGCGCGCCGAAGCGGCGATTGCGAGCGCACAGGATGCACTGCCCGACGCGCAGCTCGCCTTTACCGGCGACAAGAGCTTCCTGTTCGCTGACGGCGCGATGGCGATGACCGCGCGTGGCGGCGGCAGCCTGATCTCCATGGGGCCGCCGGTCGGCAAGCGCGAGGCTTGGCGCGGCGCGCTCATCGCATTGCGCGATGAAGCTGAACGTTTGTCGCTGCGGCCGGTTGTGTGCTCGGCTCCGCCCGCTCTTCTCCCCGATCTGCTCGACCTCGGCTTCGGCGTCGAAAAGATGGGCGAGAACGCTATCATCGAACTCAAGGACTTTAGCCTCGCAGGCTCCGCGCGACAAAAGCTGCGTTCGGCGCGGCGCCGCTTCGTCGAGCGTGAAGGCGCGGTGTTCGAGGTGGTGGAGCCGCCGCACACCGATGCGCTTTGGGAAACGCTGCGTCCCGTCTCTGACGCTTGGCTCAACGCGCATGGCGGACGCGAGAAGGCGTTCTCGCTTGGCGCTTACGATCCGGCTTACCTGTCGCGCCACGCGATCGCGATCGCGCGCATTCACGGGCGCATTGTTGCGTTCGCCAATCTTTGGCTCACCGCTGACCGCAAGCGCGGGGCCGTGGATCTTATGCGGCACGATCCGGATAACACGCCGAACGGCCTGATGGACTTCCTGTTCACGGAAATCTTGCTCTGGTCACAAGCACAAGGCTTGGAGACGTTCGACCTCGGCATGGCGCCGCTGGCGGGCTTAGCGGAAGACAAGAAGTACGCCTCGCTCTTCGCCCGCGCCGGGCGCCTCGTTCACGAGCGCGGTGAGCAGTTCTACGGCTTCAAGGGCCTTCGCGCCTTCAAGGACAAGTTCAACCCGCGCTGGGAGCCGCGCTACATTGCGGCGCCAGGGGCGTGGACACTGCCGATTGTGCTTGCCGAAGTCGCGCTCCTGACCAACGGTCCCACCCGCGCCGCCACTGCTGCGCGGAGTGGGGGCGCGGGATGAGTTTGAAGCATGTAGCGAGAGGCGGCCTCGGCGCTGTTCTCATCATCGCCGTTGCCGCCATCGCCGTTGCGTTCCTCGTCCCAGGCTTTGCGACCGTCGTCGGCGCTTTGATCGCGAACCTGTGGGTGACCGTGATGGCAGCCGTCGCCGGCATCCTCGGCGGTTTCTTCGGCTCGTAGGCTCACGCGAACATCGCTGTCGCGCGGCCGAGAATCGCAAGCGCGATCGGAGCGTGGATCAGAGTGGCGAGCGCAATCACCAGAGACCTGCGAATGATGCGGCCGTGGCTGGGGTCGCGCCGTAGAGAGGCGAGTGGCAGCTTGTTCATACGACACTCTCCTGTGTGATGAGTTGGCGGCGCGTCGCGGTGGCGAAGCGCGCATAGTACTCCGGGTGCTCCGTTCCCATCAGCCGATCCCACCAGGTGAAATAGAGGCCGTAGTTCGAGCCAGCGCTTGAGTGGTGCAGATCGTGGTGCGTGGTCGTCGTGAGGAAATCGAATGCGGGGCGGCCATCGCTGCGCGCAGGGAAGAGTTCGTAACCTGAATGCGCCAGCGTGTTGCGCGCGATCTGATGCAGCATGAACAACCCCACGACCCACCATTGAGTTGGCACGAGGATCACCCAGAGCGGCACGAAGACGCCGTTGATGATCGCTTCGCCGATGTCAAAGCTGTAGGCGGTGAAGGGCGAAGGGTTGTTGGACTTGTGGTGGCGACGGTGGAAGGCGCGGAAGAGGCGTGGATCGTGGATCGCCCGGTGGGTCCAATAGAAGTAGGCGTCGTGCGCGACGATCATCAGTGTGAGCGACGCCCAGGCCCAGCCGGCGCCCCATTCGGCGGCGATGCGGGGTCCGTGCAGCACGCCCACGCGTTCCAGGGCGAATGTGAACAGCCCGATTGTGGAGAAGATCGCGATTGAGCGCAGCGAGGCGCCGAACTCGATCAGCATTTGTTTCGGCTTTGGCGTCTCGGGCCTGATTTTGCGTCCGGCCAGCGGCCTGGCGAGCAGGACCCAGAGCGTCAGCCACACCGCGACAGCGAATACGACGTAACGTGTCAGGTCTGTGCTGACGTTCTGCAGCCATTGGTTTGCGAAAGCAGCGATGTCCATGTTGGCCTCCTTGGCGGGAGGCTTGATCGCTGAAGCGGGCGGCGAACGTCTCGCCGGGGCCGGAAAAGGCCGTTTGTTTTCGAAATCGGCTAGGGATTTTCGGAAACGGCGAGCCGTTCACGTCGCCATTCGGTGGGCGTTTGGCCCGTGGCTTCCTTGAAGGCGCGGTTGAAGGGGCCGAGCGAGCCGAACCCTAAATCGAAAGCAATGGTGGAGACGGTGTCGCGCGCTTTGGCGGGATCGGCGAGGCGCGCCTTAGCGGCGTCGATGCGGCGGGCGTTCACGAACGCGGCGAAGTTGCGGAAGCCGAGATGGTCGTTGATGAGACGCCGCAGCTTGTGTTCGGGCGCGCCGACTTCCTCGGCCAGGGCGCCGATCGTGAGCCCCTCGCGTTTCCACGCTTCGCCTTCGGCCATGATGGCTTCGAGCTTTGTGAGCAACAGCCGGTCGCCGGCATCGAGACCCTCGCTGGGCGCGGTTGCCGGGCGGGTGTCTCCGAACAGCTCCGGTTGCGCCTGTAGGAACGCCACCGCGCCAAGGCAGCACACGAAAGCCAGTGCCACGGCGCCCGCAACGTCGAACCAGGGCTGGCGCAAGCCAAAGCCCTCGGCAATCTCGAAACATGAGAGCGTGATGACGTAGAGCGTCACGATCCCGAGAATTGGGGAGCGCAGCCGCCGCCGCGCTTCCACCAAGTCACCGCGCGCCGAACGGGCAATGACGTAGAGCGCGTGAATCGCGATCGCCATCTCGATCAGATTGTGCGCAATCCAGAGCGGGCTCTCCATTTCCTGACGCAAGAACCAGCCGACGAGCCCCACCGCGGTGAGCAGACCTCCCGGAGCAAGTGTGATCAGCGCGATTGGCCGATCCTCAAACAGCGTGACCACGAAGAGCCAAAACCAGCCCACACCGCCCAGCGCGAGCAGCCGAACCGGCAGGTCGATGAGACCAAGGTTTTCTCGGGTGAGGCCTGTGGAGTTGAGGACGTACGCCGCCGTGCTGGCCGTCATGACCAAGCCGGCGATCCGGATGCCGCGAAGGCCGCTGCGCCACAGGCCGGCCGTGATCGCCACCAGCGCGCCGATGGCAATGCCACGGAGGATGAGCTCCCAGACCTGGACGGGTTCCATCGCGGAGCGTTAGCACGCATGCACCGCGCTGCGGCAAGCGATTTGCCGATGCGAGCGGGTGAACCTTTCGCTAGGCTTGGGCAGGGGTGGGAGTGATGAGCGAAACGCCAGCACTACGCGTATTCATTTCATACGCGCGCCGGGATTGCACCGAGTTCGCAGAAGAGCTGCTCGCTGGCCTCGACGTCGCGGGCTTCGATCCATTTCTCGATAAGCACGACATCGCCGCGGGTGAGGATTGGGAGGCACGTCTCGGCGGGTTGATCAGCGCGGCAGACACTGTTGTGTTCGTGATCTCGCCGGCGTCAGTCGCTTCAGAGCGGTGCGCCTGGGAAGTGGCGAAGGCCGAAGAGCTCTCGAAGCGGATCATTCCTGTCGTCGCACTTTCTGTCAATGAACAGGAGGCGCCGCAGTCCCTTAAGCGGCGCAACTATATCTTCTTCTCCGAGGGGCACTCGTTCGCGCGCGGTCTTGGCGAACTCGCGAAGGCGCTTCGTACGGATTTACAGTGGGTCCGCGAACACACCAGGCTGGGGGAGCTTGCGATCCGCTGGCATTACCGCGGGCGATTGGAGCCGTTACTGTTGCGCGGATCGGAATTGGATGCCGCCAAGGAATGGCTGGCCGGTTGGCAAGCTCCTGCGCCCGAGCCAACAGAGCTGCATCGCGCATTCATTGGCGAAAGCGAGGTGCAGGAAGCGGGGCGGTTCGCCGAGGAAAGAGCGAGGCTCGAAGCCATTGCCCTCGCTCAGGAGGAACGTGAACTTCTACTCCGGCGCGTTCGTATGGGCGCGCAGGTATCTGCTGGTGCAACGCTCTTGCTGCTGGCCGCTGTCGGAGTAGGCGCCTGGCAGGTGGTACAAGCCAACTCGCGCGTTTCAAGCGCCGAGGGCCGCGTACTTTTGACTGAGCGTGAACTCGAAGATGCGCGAGCGGAACTTTCCGATATCGTCTCACAGTTGACGCTCGCGCAAACGACACTGGATTCAAATGCTCGAATCCGGTCCGAACGCCAGGCGTCCGCCACGCGGCAACTCGAAGACGTTCAGCGGCGTTTGGAACGCACGCCCGAGCAACGATCCTCGGCCGGTAGCGGAGCTCTTCCGCCAAGTATCCGCAGCGCAGGTGTGACCCAGTCTCAGTGGGAGACGCTTCAGGCAGAGGCTAGGCGAGCGAAAGCCAGGGAGGCTGCGCTGCAAGCAGCCAGCGAGCATGTGCTGCAAACAGAGTTGGAGAGGTCGCGCGACGAATACCTCCGCCTTCTCAGGGAGCAGGAGGGGGCGGCGGGGGGTAGCGAAGGAGAGGGCCAGGATGTCCCTGCTCCGCCACGCCCATAGAATAGTAACGCCGCGCTGGCTCGACAGCCTCGGCCTGTTCCGTTATACGCCCCGCTTCCCGCGTGGGAGGGGTTTAGCCGCCCGGACCACGCACCCACTCAGGTCGGCCGATTTAGCGATCGTCCGGCGTTAAGCGAGAGGCCAACATGGCTAAAAAGGTACTGGGGCAGATTAAGCTCCAGGTGCCGGCTGGCGCTGCCAACCCGTCACCTCCAATCGGTCCCGCGCTCGGTCAGCGCGGTCTCAACATCATGGAATTCTGCAAGGGCTTTAACGCCCGTACGCAAGATATGCCCAAGGGCGATCCGTGCCCGGTGGTCATCACCTATTACCAAGACAAGTCCTTCACCTTCGAGATCAAGACGCCGCCGGCGTCGTTCCTGATCAAGAAGGCCGCGAAGATGGCGACGGCGAAGAAGCCGGGCTCGGGCTCGAAGAAGCCGGGCATCGATTTCGTCGGCAAGATCACGATGGCCCAGTGCAAGGAAATCGCCAAGGCGAAGCAGAAAGATCTGAACGCCGCTGATTTGGACCAAGCCGCGAAAATGATCGCCGGCACTGCCCGCTCAATGGGCGTGGAAGTGGTGGGCTGATCAGATGGCACAAGCTCCGAAGAAAAAGACACCGGGTTACACCAAGCGCATGGCCGTGAGCCATGCCGGCATCGACCCGCGCAAGCTCCACACGCTCGATGAAGCCGTGAAGCTGATCAAAGCGCGCGCCAACTCGAAGTTCGACGAGACCATCGAGATCGCGATGAATCTGGGCGTCGACCCGAAGTATCCGGACCAGCAAGTCCGTGGCGTCTGCTCGTTGCCAAATGGCACGGGCCGCACCGCGCGCGTTGCTGTGTTCGCGAAGGGCGCTAAGGCTGACGAAGCCCGCGCTGCTGGCGCTGACATCGTCGGCGAGCAGGACCTGTTCGAAACCGTCAACAGCGGCAAGATCGATTTCGATCGCCTGATCGCGACGCCGGACATGATGGCCCTCGTCGGCCGTCTCGGTAAGGTGCTCGGGCCCCGCGGCCTGATGCCGAACCCGAAGGTTGGCACCGTGACCATGGACGTGAAGAAGGCCGTCGCCGACGCTAAGGGCGGCGCTGTCGAATTCCGCGTCGAGAAGGCTGGCATCATTCACGCCGGCATCGGCAAGGCGAGCTTCAGCGAAGAGCAAATCCTGCAGAACGCGAAAGCGTTCGTGGATGCTGTCGCGAAGGCAAAGCCCGCCGGCGCTAAGGGCACGTTCGTGAAGAAGGTTGCTCTGTCGACGACGATGGGTCCGGGCGTGCGCCTCGATCCGGCCGCGGCGATTGCTGCATCTGCCTCGTAAGCTCTGAGTTCAGTTGAACGCGAAACGCCCTGGCGAAAGCCGGGGCGTTTTTGTTTGTGGCGTGCTAGGCGGGCGGCATGAGCACTGAAGAGATCGTCAAGGCCTGCACGGCCGAGGTGGGTGGCTACGTTCTGGCGGCCTACCGCGACAAGAAGACGGGCGTGCTGAATGCCGCGAATGGCGTGAGTGCGCTCGGTGCGCTCGCCGGAATTTTCGCGCAGGTGCAGGCGCGCGCGATGTTGCGCCTTGGCGTGATCCCGCAAACCGAGACCACGCTCGTGGAGGTCTCGACCACATCTGGTGAGAAGTACTATTTCGGCGATGCGATCAATGCGTGTCTGATGGAAGGCAGCAAGGACTCTCCGTCGTTCTGGAACCTCTCGGCAGGCGCGTCGCGCGATCCCAAGATCGGTGACAAGATCAATCTGCTGGAGATCGCGCGCCGTGCCGCGAAGGACGTTGGCGGCAAGGATTTCGGCCGGCCGAGCATTGGCTCGCGCTATCACGTCACCGAGTTGCCCGTTGATGCGGTGCGCGCGCACGGGCCCTGGTTGCTGGCGCGGTTCCTTGAGCTGAATCTCGATCCGCTGCTGCTGATGTACGTGTTTGGCTCGGTGGCGCAGAGTTTCGCTCAGTTCGCGGCGGGCGAGATCAAGGAGGTCAAAGCCGATGCGCCCATCAAGCGGCCAGACATCGTTCGCCTCTATATGGAATCTGCAATTCCCATGTCGAAGCTGGATTTGCGCGCCGTCGGCATGGCGATAGAAGGCTCGTGAAACGTCCCTAGCCTCGTGGTAAGACCTGCTCATCATGACCCAGCTCAATTGGCCGACCCTCGCTGAAGAAATCTCCCGCGGCACGGTGCGCGATCCGCTGCAGCACTTCCGCCCGCGCCAAGAGCGCAATTGCCCGCTCTGTGGCTTCACTGGCTATTTCCTGAGCGCCGGCCCGCGTCAGGAAGCGCGTTGCCCGAATTGTGCGTCGAAGGAGCGGGACCGGATTATCGCGCTTTATCTGAAGCGCAGCGGTCTCGACCCGAAGGACAAGCGCGTGCTGCACTTCTCGGCCGAGCGGCCGTTCTTCCATCAATGGAAACGCAACCCGAACTATGTCGCCGGCGACATCAAGAAGAGCGCGGTGGCCAACGCGGTCGTCGACATCACGGCGCTGACGTACAAGGACAACGAGTTCGACGTTATCGTTTGCAACCACGTGCTTGAGCATGTGCAAGAAGATGCGAAGGGCATGGCCGAGTGCTTCCGCG
>CADEDT010000042.1 GCA_902826145.1 uncultured Caulobacteraceae bacterium | reverse complement strand
CAGCACTGACGTGAACGAACACGTCCGCGCCGCCGCCGTCCGGCGTGATGAAGCCAAAGCCGCGCGCGCCGTTGAAGAACTTCACGACGCCATCCTGCGGATCACCCAAGGGCTGACGCGGGGGACGATCGCCGCCGCCGAAGCCGCCGCCACCGCCGCCTTCACGACGGAAGCCACCGCCGCCGCCGCCGCCGCCGTAGCCGCCGCCGCTGTCACCGCCGCCGAACTCCGGCGTTGCGTTGTCGCGCTCACGGCCACGGCCGCCGCGCTTGTCCTTTTTGCGATCGTTGTTGTCGTCGTCGCCGGTATCGTCGTCGAAACTCATTTCCACTTGTCCTGATTAAACGCCGAGGCGCACGCCTTCGGCCGCGCGCACGCAAATGCGCACGCACGTCACCGCGAATTCCTGCTTTGTTGGGGAAAGAAACTTTAGCCGCACTCTGCGGAACTTCGCACCACCGCCAGCCAACACGACCGGCTCTTCACTCTTCGCTTATGCGCGAGCGGTTTCCCCCGCGCAAGCGACAAGTCCTGGTTTACGCGGGATTCATGTCGGTTTGAGGAGCGGCGCGGCGCTCCTGCCGAGCAATGATGCGCGACACCACCCAGGCGCCCAGCAGCTTCGAGAGGATGCCGGTCAAAATCGTCCCCCAGGCGAAAATGCCCTCTTGGCCGGGTATCTGTGACGCCAACCAGATGAACACCATCTGGTCGAGCGGCGCCGAGAGCGTACTGGAAAGCATGATGCGCTGCGAAAGCGGGCGCTTGGAGAAGGTGTAGACGGCCCAGTCGACCGTCTCGCTGATCAGGAAGGCCGCGCCGCTCGCGAACACGACCACGATCCATGAGGTCAGGCTCGACAGCACCAGGCCGACGATCATCGCGCCGAGCACCCAGTGCTTCAGTTCACGCTGCGCGAAGTCGCGCACGACCAAGACAAGACCTGTCACAATTGCCAGCGGCTGAAACGCGCCGCCGCCGAGCCATTCGGGGATTGCCGCCGTCGGCACCGCGCCGAACGACCAATTGATGAGCGGCATCAGCCCGACGTACAGCGCCGCCCAGCGATGCCCGGCGAAGAAGAACGCCGCCATCGTCGCCAGCACGATGGGAAGCGCGATGTACCATTGCTGCGCGAAGGCGAAGGCTTGCTCGAACGTCATGTCCGCTTCTTGCGCCGCGCAGCCTGGGCTCGTCCAGTCTCGTGACGGAGGTAACAGCCGCGGGGCCCGGCGCCTCTTAGCTTGGGATCATCGCAACGACGCGATTGACAAGCGATCCGGCCAGGGAGCACGAAATGACCAAGTTTTATTGCCTGATCGCGGCAGTTGCGGTGTTTGCCCCTGTTGCGATGATGACCATGAACCAAGCCGCGATGATCGTCGCTTGAGATAGCGACGCTCGTGGCAAGGGGGAAGGGCGCGGAGCGATCCGCGCCCTTTTAACGTCTAGCGCAATCGCCAACCGCTTTGGCCTTTTGTCAGCGCGTCGGCGAGGAATGGCAGCGTCTCTTGCAACGCCTCGCGCAAGCCGAACGGCGGATTGATCAAGTACACACTCGAACCGACAAGCTTGCCTTCCCGCTGAGGCGTGGCCACCCAAAGGTCTGCGCGCAGCGTTTCGCGATCGTTGAAGCTGCGCACCTCAGCGTCTGCTGAATCGAGCAGTGCGCTGCTCTTCAGTGGCCGCCACCAGAGATAGACGCCGTGCGCAAAGCGCTTCAGGGAGCCGCGCAAGGCGTCGATGGATTGTTCCATCTCGTCCGTCGCCTCGTATGGCGGATCGATCAGCACCAGCCCGCGCTTTTGCGCCGGTGGAAGCAATGCACTGAGCGCTTCCCAGCCATCTCGTTCGTGAACTTGCACGTTGGCCTTGCGCGGCAATGCTCGCTTCAGCGAGGCGGCGTCCTCTGGGTGTAGCTCGCACGCGGACAGCACGTCGCTGTCGCGTAGATTGGTCGTCACCAGAGCCGGCGATCCCGGGTATGTGCGCACCTGACCATCGGCGTTGAAGCCACGCACCGCGCTCAGATATCTCGCGACCAAAGCTGGCGGATCAGGCCAATCCCACAGGCGCGCGACTCCATCACGCCACTCCGGACTGCGCTCAGCTTCGGAACCAGCGAGGTCATACAACCCGCGCCCCGCGTGCGTATCGAGCACGGCGAATGGCGTGTCCTTGCGCTTCAGCGCATCGAGACAAAACAGCAGAATCGCGTGCTTTAGGACGTCGGCATGGTTGCCGGCATGGAAGGCGTGGCGGTAGTTCACGGGTCTGCTTAGCGAGAGGCGATCAAATGGCAAAGGTGCTCGGCGTCGGTGGCGTGTTCTTCAAGTCGAGCGACGGCGACGCCATGCGGGATTGGTACAAGCGCGTCCTGGGCCTTGAGTTCACGGATTGGGGTGGGGCGTTGTTCTTGCCGCAAGACGCCGCTGCCCATCCCGGCGCCGCCACCGTGTTCAGCCCATTCAAAGCGGACACCGATTATTTCGCGCCATCGGACAAGGAATTCATGTTCAATCTGATGGTCGACGATCTTGACGCCATCCTGGCGCGCGCCAGGGGCGAGGGCGTCGAGCCCATCAAGCTGTTCCCGGACGAAGCCAACGGCAAGTTCGCGCATATCATGGACAACGAAGGCCGCAAGATTGAATTGTGGCAGCCGAAGCCCATGTCCTGAGCATGAGCGACTTCCGCGATAACGCCGCCCAACACCGCTACGAACTCGACGCCCCCGAGGGCAATTCATGGGCTGACTATCGCGATGTCGCTGGCGTGCGCGTTATCCTACACGTCGAAACACCAACAGTGGCTCGCGGGCGCGGCTATGCTTCGAAGCTGATGGCCGCGATCGTCGACGAGGCGCGTCCGACCGGTCGCAAGCTACGCGCGAGCTGTGCCTTCGCCGTCGCCTATTTCCGCCGCCACCCCGATACGGCCGACATTCAAGCCTGAGGCGTCGCCCCACCCTCGACCGGGAAGCCTTGTTCCTTCCAAGCCTTCATGCCGCCGTCTAACGCGATGGCACGCGTGAACCCCATGCGCCGCAAAGTGGCCGCCGCCAGCGTCGAGATTTTTCCGAACTCACAGCAGGTCACGATCCGTACCGTGGGGTCCGGAAATGCCTCGTTGACGCGCAGCTCTAGTTGGCCGCGAGGCAAGTGGCGAGCGGTAGGAATATGCCCCGCGTCGAACGCGTCCTTCTCGCGGACGTCGAGCACGATCAGATCGTTCGCTCCGGCTGCAACCCGCGCCTTCACCTCGTCCATCGACATAAACGGCACTTCCGCGGCCGCCTCAGTCAGTAGCTGCGCCACGCTAATGCCGCCGCTCATGTTGACCCGCAACGCTTCGGTCAGGTGCTCCGGCATGGAAGGCGAGTGCGCGCGCATCATCTCCACGAACTCCTCGCGCTTCTTTTTCTGCAGGCGCGGGTTGGACCGGAGCTCTTCCTCGATCGTTGAACAGCAATGACCTTTGTAGATGTGGGCCGGGTAGACGAGCATCCGGTGGTCAAGCTTGAGCAACTTGTCGAACAAGCTGTCGTAAAGCTGCTCCGGATCGCCTGTCGGCAAGTCCGTGCGCCCTGTCGCGCCAATCAGCAGCGTATCGCCAGTGAACACACGGTCGCTTGCGACGAGGCAAATGGCGTCGCGTGTATGCCCCGGAGTGTGCATCACCGAGAGCCGGATGTTGCCGACCTTGAGCACGTCTCCTTCGTCGACATGCATCGTCACGTACGGCGAGGGCGATGACGAATGGGCAACCACGGGCACATTCAGCAATTCGGAGAGCTGCTTGCTGCCGCTGAAGTGGTCGGCATGCGTGTGCGTATCAATCACGTAGCGAATGCGCACGCCATGTTGAGCCGCAAGCGCCTCGTAGCGACTGAGCTGGCGAACTTCCGGATCGATCACGGCCGCCGCGCAGGTGTCGCCGCAGCCGATCAGGTAGGATTGGCAGCCGCCGGTGGCGACTTGCTCGAAAATCATCGCGTTCCTCCCGGGCGCCTCCGGCGCGCCGTTTTGCCTAGCATGGCGCCCGGGATGGAAACTTCAACGGCCTAGCCCTCGCGCGGGAGCTTCGGTTGCGGCACTATCCGTAGGTAGGACTTCACCGCCTTCCAGCCCGCTGGGAAGAGCTTCTTTGCGTCGTCGTCCGAAACGGCCGGCACGATGATGACATCTTCGCCGTGCTTCCAATTCACCGGCGTCGCCACCTTGTAGTTCGCCGTGAGCTGGATCGAGTCGACCAGCCGCAGCACTTCATCGAAGTTGCGGCCCGATGACATCGGATATTGCAGTGTCGCTTTGATGTTCTTGTCGGGTCCAATGATGAAGACGGTGCGCACCGTCGCGTTCGTCGCGGCCGTGCGGCCAACGCTCGTATCGCCTGCATCGCCCGGCAGCATGTCATAGAGCTTCGCGACCTTGAGATCGCTGTCGCCGATCATCGGGTACTGCACATCACCGCCGGTGACTTCGCGAATATCGCTGCGCCAGCGATCATGGTCGCCAACCGGATCGACCGAAAGCCCGATGATCTTCACGTTGCGCTTCTTGAACTCCGGCTCGAGCTTGGCGAGGTAGCCAAGTTCGGTAGTGCAGACAGGCGTGAAGTCTTTCGGGTGTGAAAACAGGATCGCGTAGCTGTCGCCGATCCAGTCGTGAAATTTGATCCGCCCTTGTGTGGTCTCGGCTTCGAAATCGGGCGCCTTGTCGTTGATGCGTAGAGCCATGGGGAGGTCTCCTTGCCGGGTTGACCCAGCGCAAATAGCACGGCGCGCAAGCGCCGCCAGCCTGGAGATGGGGAGGCAGGCCCATCCGGCAATGCTCGTTCAACGAATCCAGCTTAGATTCCTCGTTAGGCCGAACATGCTGGCGGGCGTGGGCCAACGGGGCGATCATGAAGCGTTTCTTCAACTGGTTCGGTCAGCACCCCTTGCGCCCAGCATTCGCCTGCATTGCTCTCATTTTCGCGCTTGGCGCGGCCGGCTGCATCACCGGCCCGCCGCGGCAGGACCGCGACTGGTATCCGTATCTCGCGCGCGCGCCCGAAGTGACCGTTACGGAGGAGCGCTTCGACGTCGCGCCGGTGAGCGACTGGAGCTACACCAGCGAAGGCCCGACATCTGAAACTTACATAACTGCCGGCTATCCGATCGAAGAGCTGCGCAATGTCTGGTTCATGCTGGAGCCGCAGCCTGGTTCACAACTCGCTGCACACACGCTTTTGTTGTTCGAGTTCGAGGGCGATCGCATGCTGGGTCTCACCATCGAGGCGCGGCGCGAGCAGGGCGAGGAATACTCAGCCTTCCTTGGCATCTTCAATAAATTCGAGCTCGCATACATTTGGGCAAGCGCGCGCGATCTGCTCACGCGTCGCGCCGTGATGCTCGATCACGAAGTGTTCGTGTACCCCGTCGCCATCAACGATGAGCAGAAGCGCATGCTGCTTCGGCGATTGCTAGATCGCACCGAAGCGTTGGAAACGAGGCCGCGCTATTACAACACCATCACTTCCAACTGCACGAACGAACTCGCGAAGGCGGCGGGCTTCCATTGGGCGCCGGCGTACATTCTCACCGGCCGCTCCGACGAATACCTCTTCCGCCGCGGCATCATCCCCGGCGACAGCTTCGCCCAGGCGCATGCGCGCTCAGACATGACCGAGTTCATCCAAGCGCTAAACCAGGCGCCGCCCGAAGTGTTCGATCGCGAACTGCTGGTGGAACTGCGCCGGAGAAACGCGATCTGAGACTATTTGCTTCGAGCGATAAGCTCGTTGCGCTCGGCAGCAGTGAGTGGGCGCCATCTGCCTTCCGCTAAGCCGTCCATCTCCAACGGGCCGATGCGCACGCGGAGCAGATCGACGACTTCCAGCTCCACCAATTCGCACATGCGCCGGATCTGCCGATTGCGGCCCTCGTTCAGAATGAAGCGCAGCCGCTGCGGTTCGACCACGCTGATCTTCGCCGGTTTCAACTGGCGGCCGTCGAGTTGCAGCCCATGCCGCAGCAGCGCGAGCTTCCTCTCGTTGATATGCCCACGCACCACGACAAGGTATTCCTTGTCGAGTTTCGACTCTTCACCGATCAGCGCCTTCGCCAGCACGCCGTCTTCGCTGAGCAGCAACAGCCCGCGCGAATCCTGATCGAGCCGCCCCAACGGCGCGAGGCTGGTGCGCGATGTTGGCATGTTGTCCGTTGAGCCAACGAGATTCGAGCGCGTCAACAGCCGCGCCGCCGGCACTTGATCGCCCTCTGGCTGTGCCGACACGAAGCCAACCGGCTTGTTGATCACAACACTGATCTTTGGCGCCTCGCCAGCATTACCCACATCGATCGTCTGACCCGGCAATATCTTGCGCCCCGGATCGTCGACACGCTCGCCGTCAATTCGCACCGCGCCTTTGCCGATCAGCTCTTCCGCTTCGCGGCGCGAGCACACGCCTTCGCTGGCGAGCCATTTGTTGACCCGCTGCGGTTCCGCGCCTTCATAAGTCTTGCGCCACGCCATCGGCGCTTGTTAGCGGCAGGAATAGGTTTCCTGCAATGCGCGCAGCCGGCCAATTGCGCGCGGCTGGATCTGGTGCTCGTCCGTCATGCACGCCAGCGAGCGATAAAGGTCGATCGCGCGCGTACGCTCCTCAGGCGAACCGCTGCGCAACATGTCCGCCAGGTTGAACATTGAGGCCGCATGGTGCTGGCGCGCCGCGCGATCGTAGAGCGCTTTCGCCCGGGCCTCGTCGCGCGGAATGCCAATCCCATCGCGATAGAGTGTCGCCAGCATGTGCTGTGCGTCCGCCTGGTTCGCCTCCGCTGAACGCTCAAGGAAGGGGATCGCCGCCGTCGGATCGCGTGGCCCCGCCACGCTGTCGCGCAACCAGCGCGCGTAGAGAAATTGCGCGCGCGGATCGCCGCGTTCCGAGGCGGCTAACCACAGCTGCCCAGCCTGCGCCTGCGACTCGCGATCGGCAGGCAACGTCGACGCGTAGTCGATCTGCGCCGCCGTGAAGCCGGCGTCTGCTGCCTGCTTCAACCGTGTCGCCGCCGTCGCCTCGTCCAAACCAGAATGTGGCGCCGTTCGGCGCAGCTGCCATGAAAGATAAAGCCCCGCGGCGTTCGATTGCGCCGCCGCCAGATCGCACTGTTCGCGCGCCGCCGCTGGGCTTGGCAGGAAGCCCGGCGAGCCCGCCATGTGCCCGAGGCACGCCAGCGTTTGCGCGTCCGCGTCGCCCGCCGCCGCCCGAGTCTTGATTTGAGCCGCTAGCGGCTCGTCGATGCGCGCTGCCACGTCCCGCCACGGCGTCCGCTCGAGCGCCGCAGACGTAAGAACGGGAGCGGGCGTTGCGGTCGGCGTTGCCGAGGCTTGCGCTTGTTGCGTCGAAAACTGGAACGAAGCGAGCGTCAACTCGCCCGCGCGCACCATGTTGATCACGCGCCCTGCACCAAAACCCACGATGAAGAACACCGACACTGCCGCCGCGAAGATCCCGAGCGTCTTCCATTGCTTGTCCGACGCCGTTTCACGCCGCTTCAACAAAGTTGCGCGCGTCACCGCCAGCACACTCGGCAACGCCGCCACATTCGCCTTGGTCGGCGAGAGCTTGTCGATTTCCACGATCAGCGCCTCGAAGCGCGGCTTGAACGCGGTGCGATCCCTCAACGCCAAATCGATGCGCGGCGCGCTGCGAAACGGCGCCGGCGTGGCGTCGGTCAGCAGCTCGGCGCTGACCAGCTTTTTCCGCTCGTGCGCCAACGCCGCGAGCATCGCCAGCTCCGCCGTCGGCGCGCCCCGCGACCATAGCCCGATCACGCACTTCGCATCGTCGACGATCTTAGCGATCTCGGCCTCGACCGGCGCGCCTGCGGCCGCATCGAATCCAAGCGTCTTCAGAGCCTGCGCTAAGCCACCGGCCTGCGTATCCGCGTCCGGCGCCGCAGCAATGAAAACCTCCGCCATTTCCGTCCCACCTCGTCACAAGGTTGAACCGGTGCGGAACCGTCAGCGTCAAGCGGCGTGAGGGAACGTTACTGCGTCTTAAGTTGATGACCGCTTTGTGAGGAAAATCTCGACGCCATGTCGGGAAGGGCGCTAGGCGTTCGTCCTTCCAATATGAGGCCCTATCCGATGCTCTACGCCATCCTCTGTTACAACGACGAGGCCACTGTCTTTTCCTGGACCAAGGAAGAAGACGACGCCGTCATGAACCGGCTCACCGTCGTCCACGAGAAGTGGGAGAAGGCCGGCAAGCTCAAGCCATCGCTCCGGCTCCTGCCAACGTCCGCCGCGACGACGCTGCGCAAGAAGGACAATGAAATCCTCGACGGCCCCTACGCCGAGACCAAGGAGCAGTTGCTCGGCTTCTACATCATCGAGGTCGAGAACCTGGAAGAGGGGCTAACGTTCGCTCGCGAGCTGGCCGTAGCCAATCCGGGCGGCGCGTACGAGCTGCGCCCGATCATGATCTACAACCCAGGCACGCCGCCGGAGGCGCGCTGAGATGTCAGACATGGCCTGGATCGACGCCGCGCTGGTCAGCGCGCGCCCCCAGGCCGTGGCGGCGCTGCTGCGGTATTTCCGCGACCTCGACCTCGCCGAAGAGGCCTATCAGGACGCTTGCCTCCGCGCGCTGAAGAACTGGCCCAAGAACGGCCCGCCGCGCGATCCCGCCGCTTGGCTCATCATGGTCGGCCGCAACGCCGCCATCGACGTCACTCGCCGCCGGGCGAAGCAGACAACGCTGCCGGACGAAGACCAGCTCTCCGATTTGGATGACGTCGAAGCGGTCGCTGTGCAGCGGCTCGACGAAGCGGACTATCGCGACGACGTCCTCAGGCTCCTCTTCATCTGCTGCCACCCCGATATCCCGCCCACCCAGCAAGTCGCGCTCGCGCTCCGCATCGTCTCCGGTCTGACGGTTCCGCAGATCGCGCGCGCCTTCCTCGTCGGCGAAAGTGCGATGGAGCAGCGCATCACCCGCGCCAAGGCGAAGGTCGCCGGCGCGGGCGTGCCGTTCGAAGCGCCAAGCGCCGTCGAACGCGCCGAGCGTTTGGCGTCGGTCGCGGCCATGGTCTATCTCGTCTTCAACGAAGGCTACTCGGCGCCCGATCCCGCGAGCGAACGCGGCTCACTCTGCGACGAAGCCATCCGCCTCGCGCGGCTACTGCTACGTATGTATCCGGCGGAGCCGGAGATCATGGGGCTGCTTGCCCTCATGCTCCTGCAACACTCGCGCATCAACGCCCGCTTCGATGCCGACGGCAACGCGATCCTGCTGGAAGATCAAGACCGCACCAAGTGGAAGCGCCCACCAATCCACGAAGGCCTCGCGCTGATCGACAAGGCAATGCGCTTGCGCAAGCCAGGCCCTTATCAAATCCAGGCTGCAATCGCAGGCCTACACGCGCGCGCGGCAACGCCTGATGAAACAGATTGGGCTGAGATCGACGCGCTCTATCAAGCGCTCGAACGCCACACGCCGTCGCCGGTCATCACGTTGAACCGTTCAGTCGCTGTGGCAAAACTTCATGGGCCGCAAGCGGCGCTCGATCTCATTGCACCGCTCAATGATCGCCTCGACAGCTACTTCTATTTCCACGGCGCGCGCGGTTCTTATCTGATGCGGCTCGGCCGCAACGCCGAAGCGCGCGAGGCGTTCAATCAAGCCATTGCGCTCGCGAACACACCTGCTGAAGCCGCGCATATCCGCCAGCATCTCGACACACTCGCCGCTGGCGCGGTGCAGAAAAAGTGAGCTGCGCTGTCGGCGCGCGCTGAGCTGGTTCGTCCTAGGTTTAGACACAAGGAAGGAACACCCAATGTCCAAGTACGAACTGGTTCTCGACCTGACGCTCGACGCCTCGGCCGACAAGCTCTATCGCTGCTACACCGATCCCAAGCTGTTGCAGCAATGGTTCGCGCCGAAGCCGTGGACGATCAAGAGCATCGACACCGATATCCGTCCCGGCGGCCGCTTCAACTTCGTGATGGCCTCGCCTGAAGGCCAAGAATTTCCGAACAGCGGCATTGTGCTCGCCGCCGAGCCGAACAAGCGCCTCGTCACCACCGACGCGATCAACCCGACCACGTACGAGCCCGCTGGCCCGTTCATGGTCGCGGAAGTGACGTTTGAAGACCTCGGCAACGGCAAAACCAAGTATCGCGCAGTCGCCCGTCACTGGAACGAAGAGACGCAAAAGCAGCACGAGCAGATGGGTTTTCACGAAGGCTGGGGTCAAACCGCCCGCCAACTCGAAGCGCTCGCGAAAACGCTCTAACGCACCCCAAGCAGCCGCCGTTTCGCGCCAAGCGCGTGCGGTGGCTGCGCCCAGCGCGGCTCAACAGGCTTTTGTCCTTGCCGCGCCCTCCGGCCGGGCGATAAACGAACCGCGAACATCACGCGGGAGCCGCGCCGGACGCATCGATGAGACTGCAAGCACGCTTCATCCAATTGCCGCTTCAGTACGATGCTGACCGCCTCGCCAAGGAAGTGCTCGCGTTCAGCGAAGATTGCTGGCTGCCGCATCCGCAGCGCTTCGAGGGTAACGATTTCCTGCCGCTGATCTCAGTGAACGGCGAACCGGCGAATGAATCCTTCGCCGGTCAAATGGCGCCGACGGAATATCTGAAGAAGTGCCCGTACCTGATCGAGGTGCTGAACAGCCTCGGCGTTTCGCTCGGACGCACGCGGCTGATGCGCCTCTCAGGCGGCGCTGAAGTCACGCCGCACGTCGATATCCATTACTACTGGCGCGATCGCATGCGTATCCACGTGCCGATTGTCACCCAGCCGACGGTGAGCTTCCACTGCGGCGGCCTTACCGTGAACATGGCGCCGGGTGAGTGCTGGATCTTCGATACATTCTCGCGCCATCGCGTCATCAATGACGCTGAGCGCAAGCGCATCCATTTGGTCGTGGACACAGTCGGCGGGGAGGGTTTCTTCAAGCTCGCCGCCGGCGGGCGTTTGCCTGAGCAACCGAGCCCAAACTGGGTCGCGCGTCAGTTCGAGCCGACGGGCGCGACCATCGATCAGCTGGAATACGAAAGCCAAAACGTCCCGACGGTGATGACGCCGTGGGAAATCCAGAACCACATCGACTTCCTGTTCCGCGAAGCCGACCAGAAACACCCGCAATTCATGCCCGTCGCCCACGCGGCGTCGCACTTCACGCACGTCTGGCGATCCCTCTGGTCCACCCACGGTGAATCCAAAGCCGGTTGGCCGCGCTATAGGCAAGCGCTCGACGCCTTCACAGCGCAACTTAAGGAAACCCGCGCCAACGAAGTTGGACTGCGCAACGGCTCCAACCTCCACGCGACGATCTCGACAATCATCATTCATCCGGCGCTCGCCGACAAAGCCACCGATAATGCCGGCGAAACTCGCGCCGACGTTGCTTCATCGCAGCCGGTTGCGGCGCCTGCCGTGATTAGCGGCGCCGATCCGCGCTTTGACCGCCCCGTGTTCATCGTCAACCCGCCGCGCTCCGGCTCATCGCTCTTGTTCGAAACGTTGGCGCAAGCGCCTGGCGTCTACACGATAGGCGGCGAGAGCCACGGCTTGATCGAAGGCGTGCGCGGCCTCGGCCCGCTGGCGCAGAACTTCGACTCCAATTGCCTCAGCGAAGAACACGCGCGCCCAGAGATTGTTGCTGAACTGCGCGAGCGCTTCAGCCAACAACTCCGCGATCGCGACGGCAAACCGGCGCCAGCTGGCCGCGTCCGCATGCTGGAAAAAACGCCGAAGAATGCCCTGCGCATTCCATTTCTGGCAAAGGTCTTCCCGGAGGCGCGCTTCATTTTCCTTTATCGCGATCCACGCCAAGTGCTGTCCTCCATGATGGAAGCGTGGGAGTCGGGACGCTTCATCACATACAAAAACCTTCCGGACTGGAACGGTGAGCGGCAATGGTCTCTGTTGCTTACACCGGGCTGGCGCGAACTCGCAGGCAAGCCGCTCGAACGCATCGTCGCTGCACAATGGGCGAGCGCCGCGCAGGTTATGTTGAACGACCTCGAAGCGCTTCCCGCCGATCGCTGGAGCACGGCGCGGTATGACGCGCTGATGGAAGACCCGAACGCGGAGGTCGCACGTCTCTGCGCCGCCAGCGGTTGGGATTGGGATCGCAAGCTCGGCAGCGAGCTGCCGATCGCGCGCCACACCGTGTCCAAGCCCGATGACAACAAGTGGCGCGCCCGCGCCGACGCCATCGACGCCGTCACGCCATCGATCGCGGCGGTGTTGGAGCGCGCCGCGCGCGCGGCCGCACGCTAGGCGCAGATGAGCACCGCGCCCGTTCTCCTGAAAGAAGCGATACAAACGATGCGCGCCGATCCTGCGCGCGCTGCCACCCTCTGCCGCGCCGCGCTGCAGGCCGACCCACGCAGCCTCGACGCAAGTTTGCTCCTTAGCGAAGCGCTGCGGCTCTCGGGCGATCTTGCCGGTGCGCAGAATGTTGTCGCACCGATTGCCGCCGCACATCCCAAACTGTTCGGCGCCCAGCGTCAGCTGGGAAGTATCTTAGCGGCGCAAGGAACGCCGCTTCCGGCTTCGTTGGCGCTGCGCGCCGCCGCCGAAGCCAATCCAACGCACCCGACGATCTGGCGTGATCTCTCTGTCCAACTCGCGCTCGCGGGCGACGAGAAGGCTGCCCAAGCTGCCCGGGCGCGTCACGCGGATTTGCCGCTCGCTGAGCCGACGCTTGCACGCGTCGCAGCGCAATTGCGCGCCAATGAGCTTGCCGCCGGTGAAGCCGCCGTCCGCACCTATCTCGCCGAGCATCCAGAAGATGTTTCCGCACTCAACCTTCTCGCGGAAGCACAAGCACGTGATGATCGCCCTGACGAAGCAGAGATCACGTTGCGCCGCTGTATTGCGCTCGCGCCCACATATCGTCGTGCGCGCCACGGCCTGACGCAGCTCATGCTCGGACTGTCGCGCCTGGACGACGCGCTGGATGGCGCCCGCCAGCTCGCTGTGCTTGATCCGCAAAGCTCCGGTCCGCAGCGTTTGCTAGCCGCTGTCTACATGGCCATGAGTCAGTACGATCGCGCTCTCGAAATTTACGAGCCGCTGACGAAGAGCGATCCCCGCCGGGCAGGGCTATGGCTGAGCTACGGTCACGCCCTCAAAACATTGACCCGCACAGAGGAAGGCATCGAGGCCTACAAGCGAACCATCCAGCTCGCGCCAAATCTTGGTGAAGCGTACTGGAGCCTCGCCAACCTTAAGACATACCGCTTCAGCGATGCCGACATTGAGCAGATGCGCGGGCAAGTGGCTCGCCAGGATATTTCCGCCGAAGATCGCGTGGGCCTGCTTTATGCACTGGGTAAAGCGGCGGAAGACAAAGGCAAAACAGATGCTGCTTTCGCCCACTACAGCGAAGGCGCAGCGCTGCACCTTAGCGCGTCGAACTACAGGCCAGACCGGCTCAAGCCTGTTGTCGACAAAAGCGTCAAAGTGTTCACGCGCGAGTTCTTCGCAGCTCGCGAGGGAGGTGCGACAGCACAAGATCCCATTTTCATTGTTGGCTTGCCGCGTGCTGGTTCGACCTTGCTAGAGCAGATCCTCGCGTCGCATTCGATGGTGGAGGGTACGGCCGAACTCTCGGACATGCACCTTGTCGCGCAAAGCCTGATCACGCCGAAGGAGGCGAGAGAAGGCCGAATATTTGTTGATGCAGTAAGCGTGCTTAGCGCCGAGCAATTGCGAGAACTTGGCGAAGCTTACCTGCGCACTACGCGCGTGCATCGCATCTCTGGCGCGCCGTTCTTCATCAACAAGATGCCGAATGACTTCATGCATGTCGGTCTCATTCATCTCACGCTACCGAATGCGAAGATCATCGACGCACGCCGCAATCCGATGGCGTGCGGCTGGTCTTGCTTCAAGCAGCACTTCGCGCGCGGCCAGTTGTTCACCTATGACCTCGGTGAGATCGGGAAATACTATTCCGACTACGTACGCCTCATGGCCCATTATGACGAAGTACTGCCTGGCCGTGTCCACCGCGTGATCCACGAAGAGCTGGTCACCGATCCGGAGACGCATATTCGCGCACTACTCGACTATTGCGGTCTGCCTTTCGAAGAGCAGTGCCTGCGTCCTCATGAAAACGAGCGCGCCGTTAAGACGGCCAGTTCGGAGCAGGTGCGTCAACCGATCAACGCAAAGGGCCTCAACAGTTGGAAAAAGTACGAACCGCATCTAGAGCCCCTCAGAACGGCGCTTGGGCCCGTGCTTGACGCCTATCCGGCCGCACCGAAATGAGCCTGCAGGCGGCGCAAGCTGCGTTTTCCCGACGCGACTTTGCGGCCGCGCAGCAAGCCGCGGAGAGTGTGCTACGCGAACGTCCAAGCGATCCCAGCGCAAATCAATTGCTCGGCCTGATCGCACTGGAACGAAACGACGCGCAGGCCGCGCTTACCTACCTTCGCCGTTCAGACAAGGCCGCGCCTGGCCAGCCGCACACGCTGAACGCGCTTGGCGTCGCTTTGCGTATGGCAGGCGAGATCGCAGAAGCGCGCCGCGCATACACACGTGCCGGTGAGCGCGGCTCGATTGACGCTTGGCGCAATCTCGGCGCCCTTGAAGGGTCGAGCGATCCCAAAGCGTCTGCGCATGCCTATGAGCAAGCGCTGAAGCTTAACGCCAACGACGCGATCGCGCATGCTGGTTTGGCTCAGGCTTTGGAGTTGTCTCACGATCTTCCCCGCGCCCGAACACACGCGGAGAGGGCGCTCGCGCTGAACGCCAACAACGAAATCGCTGCCCTTACTCTTGCTCAGGTGTCGGCGCGTGAAAGCAAGTTCGATGAAGCGGAAGCACAGGCCGGTCGTGTCGCGCTACAGGGAAGGTCGCCCACCAATCGGGCGCTCGCTTGGGGCGTCATGGGCGACGTGCGCGACAAGAGTGACGATGCGGCAAACGCGTTCGCCGCCTTCACGGAGGGCAACCGCATTCTGCGACAGCTTCACGGCGCGTTATTGAGTGCGTCCGAGCTGCCATACCATCCCGATGGCGTCGACCGCATGGCGGCGTTCGTCGAGCAGCTGGATGTTTCAGCATGGCGCGCTTCGGAAGACGTTGCAGACCGAACGCCGGTGTTTCTCGTAGGTTTTCCGCGCTCGGGCACGACATTGTTGGAGCAGGTGCTCTCCGCGCATTCCCGCTTGTTGTGCATTGAAGAGCGCGAGCATCTCGCGCTTTCGGCCCAAACCGCCGCGTCGGACCCTGCCGTGCTCGGTTCTCTCCCTGACGCCGATATCGACGTCATCCGCGGGCAGTACTGGAAGCGCGTCAACGCGGAAGCCAAAGTCGATGGCCGTATCGTCGTCGACAAGCTGCCGCTCAACATCATCTTTTTACCGCTGATCCGGCGCGTGTTTCCAGAAGCCAAAGTCATTTTCGCGCTTCGCGATCCTCGCGATGTGGTTTTGTCATGCTACCAGCAACGTTTCGGAATGAACGCTGCGATGGTGCAATTCCTCGATCTTCAGACAGCTGCAGCCTATTATGACCGCGTTATGCGCTTGGGCTTCTTGTGCCGAGAAAAGCTTGGGCTCGATGTGCATGAAGTGCGCTACGAAGATGTCGTCGCAAATCTGGAAGGCGTCGCCCGTGGCGTCACCGTGTTCTTAGGTTTGGAATATGAACCGTCCATGCTTGCTTTCCGTGAAGCGGCGTTGAAGCGAAGCATCAACACGCCTAGTAGCCGGCAGGTTGTGCAGCCGATCTACAATCACTCGGTCGCCCGGTGGAAACGGTATGAAACCCAACTCGCGCCGGTTTTGCCCACACTGAACGCCTGGGCATCTCGTCTGGGTTATGCCTAAGTAGCGGTCTTGAGAGCGCCCGGCGGCCGGAACGACGCGCTACGCCAAGGCGCGTTCCGCTGTCGCGCGTCGAGTTCGGCGAAGTGCACGTAACCGAAATATGTCGCGATCCGGCGCTCGGCCGTATCCGTTACTGGCCGGCGTCCATGCATGAAGCGCGTGTTGTCTAGGATCAGCACGTCGCCTTCGCGCCACGCGACAGGCGTTTCGAGCTGATCGCTGACGGCTTTGACTTGGCCAAGCAACTCGTCCGACACCAACTCGCCGTTCTCGAATGTCGGAAAAACGCGAATTCCATTCAGGTATCGTCCGAACAGGAGAAAATTGCCGAACGCGGGTTCATCCGTGAACATCGGCTTGTGAAAGACTGGCATAAAGAAGGAGCGAAGCACTTTGCCGTTAATGCGCTCGAACGAATAGGGGCACGCCGCCGGCGGGTTGGCCAGCGCCGCGTCGTCGGGCTCGGCTGAACCTAGCCAGTAGGCGCACTCTGCCGGTGTCGCGATTTGTCTGTAGCGCAACTGCCGCGAGGCGAATTGATCGCGAACTGGCGGCGGCAATTGCCGCACGATCTCAACGCCATCACAAACTGTCGTCTCGCCGCCCCGGGTTGGGGGTTGCATACACCAGAAGAAGCAGATGTCCGGCTTCCAGGGTTCGCGCGAGAGTTCTGGATGCAGCGGAAAAGCTTCGACGCCAATGTTGACCGTCTGGATGTTTTGTTCGGCG
The DNA here is from genome assembly GCA_902826145.1 of uncultured Caulobacteraceae bacterium. GTDB lineage: Bacteria > Pseudomonadota > Alphaproteobacteria > Caulobacterales > Aquidulcibacteraceae > Vitreimonas. Next base: position 6,881 of record CADEDT010000042.1, on the reverse strand, counting down.
TCGATGACTTCGCGACTTGGGCTTTCGTTAAACACGGCGCTCGAGCAAAGACGCTGCGTGAGGTCGCGAAAGCCGACGAGGTCCATCCCAAAGCCACGCAGCAGAATGGCGCCGTAGCGTTTATACGCATCGATCAGTTCGGCGTCCGGAATCGCGCGCCAAGATGCGCCGCCTTCGAAGGTGGCGTAGGGCGTGGCGCCTGACGGGGGAATAAAGGTGGTCATGCAGCGGTGAGCAGATTATCACGGCGCTCCGCGCGGCAAAAGCGTACGCGGCCGCGTCGAGACTATAGGTAGCAGGATGAATCCGCAGGCGCTCCTCAGCAGTCCCGATCTCTTCTTGCATTCATTCGAAGAGCGCGACGCGGTCTTCTTCGAGATGGATCGCGAGGCGTATTTCCGGTCGATTTTCACCGACAAGCGTATCTCGCCGAAATCCCAAACGCCGCAGCGCGCGCCGCTTGCCGACCTTTTTTCAGCGACCGAGAACGCCCAAGCCGCGTCCGTCGGCTACATCTTTCACATTGCTCACTGCGGGTCGACGCTGCTCGCACGAGCGCTGGATTTGAAGGAGAGCAATCTCGTCTGCCGTGAGCCGTTTGTGTTGCGGCAGCTCGGTGTTATGGCGGCAAATGGCGGTGAGGGAGAATTCGAGCGGCGCTTGAAGCTCGCGCGCGTGATGTTGGGGCGGCGATACAATGCTTCTGGTCCGGTGATCGTGAAGGCGAATGTGCCGGTGAATTTCATGATCCCGGAGCTGATGCGGCGTCAGGCCGACGAGCCAGCGATTTTTCTGCACTATGGGTTGGAGGACTATCTGCTAGCCATTCTGCGCTCGCAGATGCATCGCGGATGGGTGCAGCACGTTTCGAACGAGCTCGGCGCCGGAATTGAGCATGTCGCGGGGCCTCGCGACGATGAGAGCATTCCGGTGCTCGCGGCGCGGCTCTGGCTGACGCAGATGCTGCAGTTCGATGCGGCGCTGGTGGCCTATCCGAATGCGAAGAGTTTGGGCGCGGAAGATCTGTTCGAGCGGCCGAAGGAAGTAATCTCCGCGGCGTTTGTCCATTTTGGGCAACCACAAAGCGAAAGCGGGGTCGACGCGATCGTCACGAGTGATTTGTTCTCGCGCTATTCGAAGGACCCGCGCCATCAGTTCGACAATGCGCAGCGGGTTGAGCGCCGGGCAAAGCTGAAGATTGAACTTGCCGCGGAACTCGATGCCGCTCTTTCCTGGATGAGTACGCGCGGGGACAAGCTGCCGGCGCGGCTGGCGAAACCGTTGGTAGGCGAAGGTCCAACGCTGCTCGCTTAGCCCACCCGGGCGGACATCCCGCCGTCTACCGGTAGGAGTGCGCCGGTGATGAACTTGGCTTCGTCGCTGGCGAGGAAGAGGGCGGCGTTCGCCGTGTCCCAGGCGTCGCCCATGTGGGCGTTGAGCGGCACCTGTGCGTTGCGCTTGGCGCGGAGCGCTCCGGGGTCGACGCCGGTGACTTCCGAGACTGTGTTGATCGCCATGGGCGTATCCATGAGGCCCAACACTATGGCGTTGCAACGTACGCCGTGTTTGGCGTTTGAAAGCGCCACCGAAAGCGTCAGCCGGTTCATCGCCGCTTTCGAAATCTCGTAGGCGATCATGTTGGCGCCGGCGAGCGAGGCGAGCGACGAGATGTTGACGATCGCGCCTTTGCTTTCGCGGAGAGCCGGAATCGCGGCTTTGATGGTGAGCCAGGCGCCTTTGAGGTTCACGTTCATGATCCGATCGAAGGCGGCCTCGTCGGCGACGTGAGCGGGGCCATCGCCGCCGCCCCCGATGCCGACATTGTTGATGAGAATATCCGCGCCGCCGAAATGTTCGAGGGCAGCAGCTATGATCGCGGCGCCTCCGGTTGCGGACGTGATGTCAGCTTCGAAGGCGACGCCGCCGATTTCCGCGGCGGTGGATTGAGCGCGATCGAAGCCGCGGTCGACGCAGAGCACTTTCGCGCCCTCGCGGGCAAACACGGTGGCGATCGCGCGGCCGTTGCCGATGGTGTCGCCGGGCGTTTGGCCGGCGCCGACGACGATGGCGCGTTTGCCGGCGAGCCTCATGCGCGCTCGTCCAGATCCGGATCGAGGGTTTGGCCTTCGTCGAGCTGGACGCCGAACGTGTTCAGCATCATCGACACTTGCGTGTATTGGCCGGCGGTGAAGACGACATCCATGCACTGCTTTTCGCTGAAGTGGGTCTTCAGCGCCGCCCACACCGGTTCGGAGATGAATTGCTTGGGGTGAAGATCGTCGCAGGCGCGGATTAGAGCAGCGTCGGCAGGCGACCAGATCGCGGCTTCAGCGCCGGTTTTCAGCGCGGCGATTTCTTCTTCCTTCATGCCGCCGCGCAGGCTGATGCGGACGTGTTGCGTCCATTCATAGCCGGAGCGGCAGAGATAGCCGGTGCGGAGGATGACAATCTCGCGCTCGCGCGGCGGCAGCGCGTTGTTGCGCAGGATGTAGGTTCCCCATGAGAGGAAGGCGGTCAGCGCGTCGGGCGCGTGGGCGAGCGTGCGGAAAATGTTGAGCGGCGGCGTACCAGGATAGGAGGCAGGCTTCAGCGCTTCGCGCTGTTCGGCGGAGAGGGCGGCGTCGCTCAAGGCGGTGATGCGGGGCGTTCGGAGATGCATCCGCCCGCTCTACAACCTCTTCCGCAAGCGGGGGAAGTTCCTCCGGCGGCTGAATTACCTTGCCTGGAACCGCTCGCCGCCCCATTTAATACCTTAGACGCGCTGGCGCTTTTGCTGCCGCGCCGCCCCCAAGCGAAGGAAATACCTATGACGACCAAGTTCAGCGCGGGCGCGCGCGTGCGCGTTACCCGCGGTGGCGTCGGTGCGCCGGCTGGAACCGTGAGCGTCGTGCGCGCGCTGCCGCGCGAGGCGGGGCCGCAGCAATATCGCGTGCGGGCCGATGGCGAGACCTTCGAGCGGGTGGTCGAAGAAGGCCGGCTCGAAGCGGTGTCGTATGACTAACGGCGCCGAACCACGGCCGCCGAAGGCAATGGCCGTGACGCTGAAATACAAGGATGCCGACGAGCATCTGCTGCGCCGTTTGGGGCAGGCCGTCGTGCTGCAGTGGGATGAGTTGCCGGACGATTTGCAGGACGTGCTGATCGATCAGGCCGCGGCCGTGCTCGATCGCGACGAAGACGCAGAGCACGACGCCGAGCGGATCGAGACGTTCATCCGCAGCGTGAAAAGCGTGGCGCTGCCGAAGCCCTCAGCTTGAGTTGAACAGCGCCGCGCTGCTGGTTGCGGCGGCGGTGAGTTCCGAAAATTGATCGACGCGATGCTCCGCTTCGGGTGGAGCGCGCATGAGTTCGCGCAAGCGATGCGGCGTGGCGTGGAGGCGGCGCGCCAGACGGCGCGCGTAGGCGTCCGGGTTGTTGAAGACGCGGAGCAGGGCTTCGTAGCGCTCGGCCAGCGGCCAGGCGGACCGGAAGCGTGGCTTCGGCCAGCGATCCGAGCACCAGCGTTCTTCGCGGGAGAGGCGGCCGGAGCGCTTCGCCTTCGACAGGCTCAGGCTGACGCTAACTGAACCGGCCGCGCCACCCTCTGCGTCATGCTGAGCTTGTCGAAGCATCGGGGCGCGAAAGCACCGAAAACTCACGCGCCACTCTTCCGGCTTCTCCGCCGTGAAGCACACGAGCTTGCGCACGCGTTTGCGCGACGGACGGAGCAGCGGGCGGGTGTTGGGTTTGGCGTGGGCGGCGGCTTCGATCAGCAACAGGCGCCGCATCATCGCTTCGCCCGCGCGCAGCCACGACGCCATCAGCTTGTGCGCCTCGAAGCGCAATGTGTGCTTGGCCGCGACCTGCTCGGGCGCGCCGAAGAGCCCGTGCAGAATGTGCATGAACGCCTCCGCGACACGCCACAACCCAAGCGGCGCTGTGGTGACGGGTGTGTCGAGGGATACCGAGGCGTTCATGCGGGACGCAGTGTGCGGCTGAACGCAAGCCGGTCGGATAGATTTTGTGCGCGGGCTTGGTTTTGCTGGGCGGGAGCGGGTGAGGTGGGGGATAGGCGAGGTGCGTGTCCTCGTTTCTCTTCACCTCTCCCCCTCGCGGGAGAGGTCGCGCGAAGCGCGGGTGAGGGGGCGAGTTTGAAGGTGAGCCTTCTTCTGACGGACCCACCCTCATCCGGTCGCTGCGCGACCACCTTCTCCCGCCCATGCGGGAGAAGGGAGGCTCACGCCTCCGGCCCGCCCTTCGGCGCGGTCACCTTGCCGGCGGTGGCGCCAAGCACGAGGCCAGCCAAAATCCCAATCGCGACTTGCTCGAAAATGATGCCGAGGAAGAGGCAAAGCAAAAACACGCCGCCGGCGGAGAGCTTGTTCATGGTGAGGAGTGTAGCGCTCGATATCCGCCGATCGCCACACGATAGTGCATTCAGAAGTTTATGTGCGCACCGCAATGGCCAATGATGAGACGCTTCTCGGACGCCAACCAATAAAAGTGAATTCGCAACGTCTCAGCTGCGCTATCTTTGGTTCCGATCTTAAGATGGGCTTCCATGAAGAATGGTTGGCCTAGATACGTGAATGTGCGTCGGCGCCGTCCAGCCTCGCTCATGCTTTCGGCCTCTTTTGCGGAGTAGTCATTCTTGCCGAACACCTTTCGGGCCTCTGCATCGGGCTGACCTGCAAGGAGGGCACTGTAGTAGGTAGTCACCAAGGTGCGCAAAAGTTTGAACGCCTGCTTCGGATACTTGAATTCAGTCGCGTCTTCGGCCGACTTGTATGCCGTGTCCAACACCGCAACGCGATCTGAGCACAGAGTGTCAAGCATCAAAAGACACTGAGATAGAGACAGGTCGTCATCGAACGCTGCGAGAGCGGCATCACGCAGATCGCTCATCGCCGCTATGGCAGCGCCGTTCGCGGCGCCTGCGGACTGTTTCCCAGAAAGCGAGTGCTTCAGAGCCTCGTTTTCTGCAGATAGTCGCGTGATCTCATCGTCTCGATCTTCGATGTCGGAATGAAGCGAGCGGACAACGTCCTCTTTCTCACGTAGCTCCTTATCCGCGAACTCAAGTAGCTCCGCGTATTCTGAGGTGTTCTCTGACGTTTGAGCCTTCTGTATCCCCGCCGACAATTGCTTTCGCAATTTTGCCATGGCCACTGTCGATGGACTCGTGTGACGCCACAGTGCCGGCAGATTTGTTCGATGAGTTACGCAGGCCAAAATCTCAGATGAGGGCTCGCCACCATCCTCAGCCAACTCGATCAGTCGGTCTGGTAGAAAGCGCGTTGTTTCGAACCAACCTGCCGATCTCGCTGAGCGAGCAGGAAAGATTACGTTTACTGCGCCAAGCCAGGCGGCATGCTTGGTCCCGATCGCCGACTGAATTGCGAACGTATCTGCGCCCGGAGGAATTTCGATGATTTCGGCCAAACCAACCAACAACGATCTTAGGCGAGCTGGGTTCACAATGTAGGTGTTTTCTCGAGTTGGGCTGACAACTACCCAAGGCACGTCTCGCGTCGGGTGCTCTAGCGCAAGTGAGAATGCCGCAGCATTAGACTCGTTGAGTTTCTTGCCGTGCAAGCCTGGCGTTGTTGCAACGGGCTGGCAGTTTTGCACTAGCGCTTCGACTAACCTTGGACGTGTGGGCTGAATTGGGGCGTGAACGCGAGCGCTGATTTCGTTGGTTTGCAGCAAGATCGAGCATTGCACGGGCTCGCTGGCGTCGCCTTGCCTCAATCCGATTTCGGTAATCCACTGTCGTCCCGAAACGTCGGCATCGCCGTGCGAGAGCACCATGGACGCGAGATAAGGAAAATTCAGCTCCGATGCTGGCGATGTAGATGTCGCTACAACATTTGCGCCATCTCTAAGACGCTGCTCGCACCCCGAGAGAAGATCCTCTGGGCGAACAAATGACTTCGACCGTTGTCCCATCCATCGAGCCACGCATTCGGCGACTGACATGAGACCGTTTGACGGATTGAGAGCGAGGCTGCTGCAATAGACGAGCATGTGGATCTCCCTCGCAGAAGATGCGCTATGGCCCTTTGCGCCGTCGCCCGCGATACGGGGCCTTTTTTGCTCTCACAGTCGCACCCGTCAAGGTTGCGCGATCTCCGTCGCGCGACGCACGCACTGCAGTGTCTGCCGCTTCACGCAGCGCTTCCTGCCGCGCTAGCGGATCATCGGCGATCAGGAGTTCGGTTTCTTGCAGGCGTTTGATTTCGTCGCGTAGACGCGCGGCGGTTTCGAACTCCAGGTCCGCTGCCGCGTCTTTCATTTGGCGTTCTAGGTCGGCGATGTAGCTTTTGATGTTGTGGCCGATGAAGGCTGTGCCGTCTTCGCCGACGCCTTTGCCGCGTTTGTCGCCGCCGGCGCCGCGCTTCCACGCCATCGGATCGCGCGGATCGATGGTGAGGCTGTCCTTCTCGTAAACGCTGTCGAGAATGTCCTTGATGTTCGACTTGATCGATTGCGGCGTGATGCCGTGTTCGAGATTGTAGGCGTTCTGCTTCTCGCGCCGGCGCGATGTCTCGGCCATGGCGCGCTCCATCGAGCCGGTGACTTTGTCGGCGTAGAGGATGACGCGGCCGTCGACGTTGCGGGCGGCGCGGCCGATGGTTTGCACGAGGCTGGTTTCGCTGCGCAGGAAGCCTTCCTTGTCGGCGTCGAGAATGGCGACGAGGCCGCATTCGGGGATGTCGAGGCCTTCGCGGAGGAGGTTGATGCCGACGAGCACGTCGAAGGCGCCGAGGCGGAGGTCGCGGATGATTTCGATGCGCTCGACGGTGTCGATGTCGGAGTGCATGTAGCGCACGCGCACGCCTTGCTCGTGCATGTATTCGGTGAGGTCTTCGGCCATGCGCTTGGTGAGCACGGTGACGAGG